>JALXAE010000065.1 GCA_026992355.1 Syntrophobacterales bacterium
CGGCAGTTTATTCTGGCGGGTTAAAAACATCCTTTCGCACCTACCCATGGTTTCAGGAGAATAGGAAGGAATCAGCGGACATATTATGTGCTCTCGAAAGCCTTATCTTTATTGTCCCATTATGTCCGCAGTGTGACATTTTCTGTCATGTTTAGGAGAGCCTCTATTTTACCTTTTCGGGATGTTTCCCCGGGAGTTTCTAGATTTTTGCTCTACGCGTGCATTGCCTCTTAACCTCTGGAAACAAACAAGAGGTTGCAAAAAATCTTTTTTCAACTGGAATTTTTCATTGATGTGCTTTTATGGATCACTTTTTTTAAAATTGTTTGTGCAGCCCTGCGGCATTCTGGTATGCGACTTGCAAATGGGAAACTGGTGAAGAGCAAAGAAAACATAAAATAACAGGAGGTGGAAGTAATGCTGGCAAAAATTAGAAAGGCCCTAAAGGGCAAAAGCAAGAGCAAAGGTTTTACATTGATTGAGCTTTTGGTGGTTGTAGCTATTATTGCGATTCTTGCGGCAGTAGCGATTCCTCAGTATGCTAAATACAGAACTAGGGCTTATAACTCGGCAGCTCTTAGTGATTTGAGAAACATCGAAACTGCTTTGGAAGCCTACTATGCTGACAATGAACAGTATCCTACCAATTTGTAAAGAAGTGTTAATCTTAGAAAAAAGGGGGTATAAACCATGAAGAAAGTGCTAATAGTCGTGATCTTAGCCTTGTTTACATTGTTACCTTTTGCAAGTAGGTGTTTGGCTGTTGATGATGGTAGCTGGGGTAGTGACTTGACGTCTGTTGATTTTGATCTTTCTAAAAACGTACAAGTGTATTGGGACCAACAGGACAATCAGCATTATGCTTTGGGATCAAAACACACCGCAGGTAATCGTGTTTATGCGACAACAGATGCTACTAGTAAAGTTTTCTACCAGGAAGATGATGATTGGAAAGGGACAGCTGGTGGGAGTTTATCAGGTGTAGATATGCCTGACCCAGGAGATACCGAAGACTCATTCTCTGGTTGGAGTTCTTAAAACCATACTGCAATAAATGTTCAATTGAATAAAGTTGTTGCAAATAGCACCCAAGAAGGGTGCTATTTGTTTTTTGTTTTTAATTATTATTCAGGATTCTGAACATAAGACATGAAGTTTTCCAAATGGCGAATATTTCATGTTATTTTTTTAGTAATTATCCTAACGCTTCTTTTGTACGCTCCCTTTATTTCCTCAACCTTAAATACCCTGGACGATGAAAAATTGGTCCAGACATTAACAAACAGTGGACACAATTCATTACAAAGATTTTACCCGAGATCAGCTCCGTATTACTTTCGTCCATTAACATTTTCAACCTACGATCTAGATTATAAACTTCATTTGTGTTTTCCACATCTCATGCATCTGGAAAACGTCTTGATTCACACAATAAATTCAGTTTTGGTAGCCTGTGTTGCCTATTGTTTGGGGGGACTTCAGACGGCCTTCTGGACATCCATAATTTTTTCTGTTCATCCGATAAACACGGAGCCAGTTAATTGGATTTCTGCACGCCCTGATTTATTAGCAGGAATGTTTTGCCTTTTGGCTATGCTTGCTATTTCCCGACTTAAAAGGTGGTTTTACATCTTTATCGCGGTCTTTTGTTATTTTCTGGGACTGCTGTCCAAAGAAGTAACGATAGGCTTTTTGCCTTTAATGTTAATATTCAGTCCCGTGATAGTAAATTTTGCGGGTAATAAAACGCTGGATGGGAAACAATTAGCCAAATTGCGAATAGCCCTTCTTATAGTTTTCATTTTCGTGACGGTTTTGTATTTTATGCTCAGATATCCAGAATTAAGATTTTGGTATCATTATAAAACTGTGCCACATAAAATTAAACTTCTCCCCAAAGGCAAAGCTTATTCAGAAACAGAAAACTTAGCGTATCATGTAACAACTGCTCTCGGAGCATTGGGATTTTACTTTAAAAAGTTTTTCATTCCCTGGCCGCTCAATTTTGCAATAGCTAGCATAAATAAGAAAATTTACGTCCCAGTTGGAATCCTTGCACTGATTGGCGCTTGTTTCCTATTTCTAAGGGAAAGGAAGATTCTTTCTTTTGGTCTTGTGTGGTTTTTGTGTTTTATAGCTCCAGCTATATTAGTGGCTATTAGGCGATTTGCGTGGACGCCATTCGCAGAACGCTATCTTTATGTACCCTCTTTTGGTTTGGCTCTTTTTGTGGGAGCCATTTTAAATGTAGTCCAAGAGAAAGTTCTCTTCGAATGGTCAAAAAAAGTTATAACAGCGGTATTTATGGTCTATGGTTTGATATTGTGTGGCTCGACTCTGCACCGAAATTATCTGTGGCAAGATAATTATTTATTGTACAAGGATGCGGTTGAAAAATCACCAAATTTTGGTCCGGTTCATAATCAGCTAGCCATTGCGTTAGCGCGTAAAGGTAGGAAGGAAGAAGCGGAAAAACACTTTATTATTGCTGCTAAGCTAACAAAAGGCAAAGTATCTTATGTGTTGGCTGATATAAATGCCTTGCAGTATAAACAAAAAGAACTGCCAACAGACAAGGTACTTGGCTTATACGACCAGTTAATCGAAAAAGCGGAAAATAAAAGGGTCAGGGCAATAGCTTTAAGAAGAGCAATTTATTATATACGTAGTTTGTTCTTTGATCAAAAAGTGACTGAAGCTAACAAAAAAGTGTTACAGGAAAAAATGATTTCCTACTATGAGTTGTTGTCAAATTATGATGAAAAAGCCTTTTGTAAGTACAAAATTGGGCAATTGTGGTTAAACCTGGGTGATAGGAAAAAAGCACAGCATTATTTTAATGCGGCATGCAAGCTAGCTCATAAAGATGCTTATTTCAAGAATGCTGCTTGTAAGTTAGCAGGTAAACTGAATCAAATGGAAAGTAAATAATCAGAATGCAGAAAAGAAAATGCGAAACTTTATGCTAATTACCCTAAAAAGTGTAACAAAAGATAGGATATTTATAATTATATTTGTCGGCCTTTTAGTGACCTATTCTTTTACTCCCGTTTTCAGCTCTTTTTCCATGCGCCAGGTCCAGGAAGTTGGTATCACCATGTGTCTTACCTTAAATTCCTTTATTCTTCTGCTTCTGAGCATATTCGGGGCAATTGCAACTGTATGGCGAGACATTGAGCGAAGAAGTATCTACAATATGCTGTCCTTTCCGGTCAGTCGTACTGAGTATTTGCTTGGAAGACTGGGTGGCTGTCTGTGTTTGCTGGCTTTAATCAGCCTTATAAACTTTGTTTTCTCCATAGGGGTCATCAAGCTGTGTGCTTCAATGTACAAATCCAGGCTTCCTATTTTGTGGGCAAATGTTAGTTATGCTTTTCTGTTTACATTGCTTAAATACGCCCTGCTTCTGGCCATAGGTTTTCTTTTCATATCTTTTTCCACATCCTTTTTCACGCCCCTTTTTTTGACCATTTCAGTATATGTCATAGGAAATGCCTCCCAGGGATTGTATGAGTTTATACTGGGCAAAGGGGCGGAGAAGTATCCTGAGTGGTTCAAGTGGTGCATCAAGGCTTTTTATTATGTCATGCCTAACTTTTCGGCCTTTGATTTTACCGCTTACGCTGCTTACGCACTAAAGGTTTCAAAAAAATCTCTAATTTTTTCCGGTGCATATTTCATTTTATACTTTTCTGTGGTTGTTACTCTGGCATGTATGATTTTTAGCAGGAGAGATATTACCTAGGATGAGGACACAGGTTTTACTGTTGGGGGTTTTTCTGGCTGGGCTGACTCTTTTTATGCCCCATTTTGCAAACAATGTCAGGAACAGGCCTATTTACGAGAAATTGGGGTTTGTTCCCAAGGGAAAGATTTATAAGGCAATTGCTGGAGAATTCAGGTGGTTTCTGGGCGAATATTATACCTTTAAAGCCATTACCTACTACGGGACCAAAGCTGAAGCAATCTTAAAGGGAAAGACCAGAGGTGTTGAGTATTACAACCTGTATAAAACCATTGAAACTGCCGTTATACTGAATCCCTATCATGAAGATGCCTATTACTTTGCTCAGGCAGTTTTTACCTGGGGTTTGGGACGCATTCGGGAAGTAAACCGACTGCTTAAGTATGTGTTGAAATATCGCCCCTGGGATTTTCAGATTCCCTTTTTTCTTGGGTTTAACTACGGTTATTTCCTGCACGATTACAAAGAGGCGGCAGAATATTTCAAGATGGCTGCTGAACTTTCGGGAACACCTTTTTATGCCACTCTTTCTGCAAGGTATTTTTACAGAGCGGGAAGAACGGAGCTTGGGATTCTCTTCCTTGAAGAAATGATTAGAAAAACCCGCGATGATAGGATAAGAAAACTCTACGAAAAGCGGCTTATGGCATTAAAGGCAATAAAACTTCTGGAAGATGCTGTTAAAAAATTTCAGAAAAAATTTCACAGAAAACCAGCTAATATTTACGAACTGATAAGTTCTGGAATTATTAAGAAGATACCTGCTGATCCCTACGGGGGGAAATTCTACATAGATGACAGGGGGCGCATAAGAACAACCAGCAAAATGATGGAAAGACACAGAGCCAAAAAATAGGGACTTAACCCTTCACCCGGTGTCTTCTCTGTCCCCGGTTTTCATAGCCTTAAGGATTTTTTCCTTCTGACTTATGTAGTATTTGTTTGTTTCCAGCCGCAATGCCCTTTCTATTGCCTTTAATGCTCTGTGGTATTCGCCCGCGGAATAGTAAGCTTCAGCCAGCGTATCCCATATGTAGGGTTTTGTGGGGTCCAGGCGTACAGCCTTAAGGGCTAAAGCTACGGCCCTTTTCGGTGATCTAAATGGTGGGGGCGAAGTTGCATAGAACCATGCCAGATTGTTGAGTATTTCCGGGTTATTGGGGTAGGCCTTTGCTCCCTTCTCCAGAATGAGTCTGGCGTAGTCGTACCTTTTGTTTTGAGTCAGGTATCCTCCATAGGATGCGTAAATTTCGGGGGATATGCCGGACAGTTTCATCTCCTGAGCAATTATATTCAGGGTAATGTCAATATTTCGCTGCATGTACCAGTCGGAATTTTTTGCCGCCCTGCCGAGGATAGAGAAGGCAAGGATCAAAGCAAAGAACAGAACAATTGATTTTTTCAGGCGATTTTCATGTAGATCGCCCACCTTAGGGTTTAAATAGGCTCTTCTAAGAAAATCGATACGCTGCCTTATGCTGTAATGGTGCCAGCTTGGAACATCTTCAATGTTTCCATTTGCAAGGGCTATCTTCTGAAAGGAAGAAATAAGAGGCCATGGGGTTCCAACAAGCCTCAATGCGAAAAGATCGGCCTGCCTTTCACAGTTTCTCATAAAGTAGCCAAAAACTACTCGAAAATAGAGAATCAGGATAAAGAGAAAAGGTACTGTGCAGATGAGAGCAAACAGGCTTTGTCCAAAGGTTCCGGTGTATATGGCAAGATGAAGCACCCCGGGGTTGCTCAAAAGAAGCACCAGAATTATATCGGCAAAGACGTAAAGCAGTACCGAAAAGGCCACGAAAAAGGCCAGATAAAAGGGTATATGATACCGTCTTATGTGTCCCATTTCGTGGGCTACGACGGCTTTGAGTTCTTCTGGATCGAGCATTGAGTACAGAGATGGTGTTATAAGGATGTATCTCCATCTGGGGAAAAAGCCAACAATTGCTGCTGTGAGCGTTTGACCCCCAAGAAGAGGCCAGAACATGAGATTCCTGACCTTGAAATTATTCTCCTTGCAGAAATCCTCAAGAATACGCCTTTTGGCTTCATTGGGAATGGGTTTGCATTTCCAGACCTTTATGACCAGTCCCGGACCAACAACGAAAAAAAGGACAATTCCAATAAGAAAGGCTAATATTTCTCCTTCCTCAGTTTTAAGAAACGAAAAGGGTATGAAATTTTCCAGAATTTCCGAGACAACAGATAGAAAAATCCATGGCAGTAAAACCCCTATGTAAAGGACAATCTGGTGTTTCAAATATTCCTTGGGCGCTGAAATACTACCACCCAGCTTACTGTGGAATTTAAAGGCGTGGTACCAGATAATAGCCAGATAAATAAAGTATAAGCCAAGTCCGGATAAAGCCATCAATGTTGCAGAGTGAGATACAAAAGGAAGCAGTTTAAAGAAGCGCCCGACCTGCACTCCAAAGACCAGAAACACCAGAAAAACTATTGCAAACACATTCAATATATTCTCCGTTGTGGCTCCTGCCACATGAGGAGAAACCCCATGTCGTATGACCTTTTTAAAGGCACGAGAGAAAAGTTCTCTGGATAAAAAATAGAAAATAAAAAATTGCAGCAGAAATAGAAGGGCAGATATCCTGGCATTTATTAAAAAAGGCTTTTCTGTATCCTGGAAGGAAAAAATGAATAGTACTACGAGGAAATATATAATTTGATTATACATCCATCTAAGACCAGTTTATCCGGGATATTCTTATCATTCGATATCTTTATTTGACAATCTAAACTGAATTTGACCCTTACCCAGTAGATCATGCAAATGAAGAATACCGATAACCTTACCACTGTCGTCAATTACGGGCAGTACGGTTATAAGAAATTGTTCCATTATTTGTAAAGCATCGGCAACGGAAGCATCAACGGACACCGTTTTTGGGTTTAACGTCATAACTTCCTCAACAGTTTTTTCATTCAAGGTGTTTCCCCACTTCGTTAAGGCTCGTCTTAAATCCCCATCTGTGAAGATTCCTTTGAGTTTTCCCGTGGGGCTCATAACCAATGTTGCCCCCATACCCTTACGGTTCATTTCATCAACAACATCTTTCATCATAGTGTTTTCACAAACAGATGGAATATCTGTGCCCTTTCTCATGAGCTGCACCACGGGAACCTTAAGGCGCTGACCAAGGTGTCCGCCGGGATGATAGTTTCGAAAATCTTCTTCATTAAAATTTTTCAGCCTCGCCAATGAAACTGCCAGGGCATCCCCCATGGCCAGTGCGGCTGTTGTGCTGGTTGTCGGTGCCAGTCCGAAGGGGCAGGCTTCCCTGGGGACAGATACATTAATCACCAGGTCACTCAGTTTTGCCATCCGGGAATATTTATTACCGGTAAAGGCTATAATTGTTATCCCGAGAGGTTTTACAATGCGTATCATTTCAAGTAGTTCTGTTGTCTCCCCGCTGTTTGATATAGCGAGCATGATGTCTTCACTCCGCACCATGCCAAGATCTCCATGGAGAGCCTCCACAGGATGCAGGAAGAAGGCCGGAGTGCCCGTACTGCTTAGGGTCGCAGCGATTTTCCTTGCAATAATTCCCGATTTTCCTATTCCAGCTGTTATGACACGGCCGGAACACAGGGCAATAAGTTCAATAGCCTTTACAAAATTATCATCAAGCTGGTTTCTTACGGTTAAGATGCCCTCTGCTTCTATTGTCAGTACATTTTGAGCCCACTTCAGGATTTCAGTTTCTCTATTTTCCTTCATTTTTCTCCGCTATCTTTCAAAGCAGGTCTTTTGTAGTTCACCTTCGAATGGAATGGCGTAATCACCTGTAAAACAGGCCACACAATAGGGATGATTGGTCATTGTTTGAGCTCCTGCTGCTTTCAAAAGCCCTTCCAGGCTGAGATATCCCAAGGAATCCAGACCTATGTAGTCTCTAATTTGCTCAATGCTGTTAGATGAAGCGATAAGCTCACCCTTTGTAGAAAAGTCTATGCCGTAAGGGCAGGGGAATTTGTGAGGCGGGCAGCTTACCAGCATGTGCAGTTCCTTGGCTCCTGCCTGTCTCAATGTGTGAATTCTGGTTCGTGTTGTTGTTCCACGGATTATTGAATCTTCAATGAGTATAAGCTTTTTACCCCTGATTAAGTCCTTTACTGGATTGAGCTTTACCCTTACTGCAAAGGTTCTCATTGCCTGGCTTGGCTGAATAAATGTTCTTCCTACATAGTGGTTTCTTATAATTCCCATTTCAAAGGGAAGCCCTGAAGCCTCTGCATAGCCTATTGCCGCATAATTACCGGAGTCGGGGAAGGGCATAACCATGTCGCCGTCTATTGAGTACTCTTCTGCCAGTAACCGCCCCAATCTTTTGCGCATCAGGTAAACATTCTGGCCAAAGATCGAACTGTCTGGTCGAGCGAAGTATATAAACTCGAAGATGCAATATTTAGATTCGTCCACTTCGAAAGGAAAGATTGATGTCAAGCCGTTGTGATCAATTATTAGAACTTCTCCGGGCTGTACATCCCTGATGTAGCTGGCTTCTATGAGGTCAAAAGCACAGGTTTCTGAAGCCACCACATAGGCGTCGTGAAGTTTTCCAAGGCACAGAGGACGAAAGCCCAGAGGGTCTCTTATGGCGATCAGTTTATCCTTGGTACACATAACAAGGGAATATGCACCCTTTATGGTGTTCAGGGCATTGGCAATTGCTTCTTCCAGACCGTATTTTAAGTTTCTTGCAACAAGGTGCATTATGACTTCAGTGTCCATTGTGGTCCGGAAAATGGCCCCTTCCTGTTCAAGCTTACTCCTTAATTCATAGGCGTTTACCAGGTTGCCGTTATGGGCTATGGCGTAATATTCGTGTCCGTGGAAGACAACAAAGGGTTGAGCGTTGGAGAGCAGGGAGGATCCGGTTGTGGAGTATCTAACATGGCCGATAGCAAGGTGCCCCTCCAAAGCCTTCAGGGTGTCTTCTTTGAAAACCTCATAAACCAGCCCCATATTTTTGTGTTCTCGTACGCAGCCGCCGTCTGATACAGCTATTCCGGCACTTTCCTGCCCCCTGTGTTGCAGTGCATAAAGGCCGAAATAGGTTAGCTTCGCGGCGTCCTCGTGGCCGTAAACACCAAAAACTCCACATTCTTCCCTTTTTGACGGAATGTAGGGAGCCAATCCAGGCAACTTCATGGTTAAAGTCCCTTCTGAATTTTCGGGCTATCTTCGAATATATTGCGTGTGGTGCTATGATATTCCTGAAGTGAACGAACCGTCCACGTCCCTTTTTGCAGGGCCTCAACTGCTTCAGCTAAGGCCTTTGCCCCAGAAATTGTTGTCGTGTAGGGAACATTATATAAAAGCGTAGCCCTTCTGATTTTGAAGGCATCAGAAAAGGTTTTCCTGCCGAGACTTGTGTTTATTACCAGCTGTACCTCATCATTTTTTATGTAGTCAACCACATGAGGTCTTCCTTCACTGATTTTAAACACCCTCTTTGCATTTACTCCATTATCTCTTAAATATTTCGCAGTGCCTGTGGTCGCTATTATTTCAAACCCTAATTTCTCAAATTTTTTGCCAACTTCAACTATTTTAGGTTTATCCTTGTCGTGGACACTAATAAAAACTGTTCCGGAAAGAGGCAATTCATAGCCCGATGCCGCTTGAGCCTTGGCAAAGGCGATCCCGAATGTTGTGTCAATTCCCATGACCTCACCGGTAGATTTCATCTCCGGCCCCAGTAAAATATCCACATTAGGAAAGCGGTTAAATGGAAAAACAGCTTCTTTTACTGATATATAACCCGGCACTATTTCTCTGGTAAATCCAAGTTCCTCAAGGGTTTTCCCCAACATAACCTTAGTAGCAAGCTTTGCAAGAGGCACCCCAATCGCCTTGCTTACAAAGGGAATAGTTCTTGATGCTCGAGGATTAACCTCAAGAATGTACACCTCTCCCTTTTGAATGGCAAACTGAATGTTCATAAGACCTATTACGCCAAGCTCCCGGGCTATCAGCTTGGTTTGTCTCATTAGTTCAAGCTGAAGATCCCTTGGTATGGTTATGGGTGGAAGGACACAGGCGCTGTCCCCTGAATGAACCCCTGCCGCCTCAATATGTTCCATTATCCCGCCAATAACGGTGATATGTCCATCGCTTATGGCATCAACATCTACTTCAATTGCATCTTCTAAGAATTTGTCTATGAGTATTGGATGCCCCGGGCTTACATGAACGGCCATTTTCATAAAGTTTGTCAGGGCTTCTTCATCGTAAACGATTTCCATAGCTCGCCCACCAAGAACATAAGATGGACGCACAACAACAGGAAATCCGATTTTTCTCGCAGCATCAACAGCTTCTTCCACGCTGGTTGCTGTGGCATTGTCAGGCTGTTTTAATCCCAACTTGTTTAAAAGTTCTTTAAATCTTTCCCTGTCTTCTGCCCGGTCTATGGCATCTGGAGAAGTGCCCAGTATTTTTACGCCTTCTCTTTCGAGCGGTACGGAAAGGTTTAGGGGAGTCTGACCTCCAAATTGAACTATGAGTCCTTCGGGTTTTTCCGTTTCTACAATGGCGAGGACATCTTCCCGAGTTAGAGGCTCAAAATAGAGTTTGTCCGATGTGTCGTAATCGGTTGATACGGTTTCCGGGTTGGAGTTTACCATTATTGATTCTATGCCCAGTTCTTTGAGAGCAAAGGACGCATGTACGCAGCAATAATCAAATTCTATTCCCTGACCAATTCTGTTGGGACCTCCACCAAGTATGGCAACCTTTCTTTTATCTGATGCCCTGGATTCATCCTCCATCTCAAAGGATGAGTAATAATATGGGGTGTATGCTTCAAATTCGGCAGCGCAGGTATCTACAAGCTTGTATACCGGCTTTACGCCTAACTCATTACGCTTTTTAAATATAGTTTGTTCGTCTGTTCCCGTAAGCTGGCCAAGCCGTACATCAGAAAAGCCCCACGACTTAGCAAGACTCAGGTTGTCCTTTTCTTCTATGAATGATGGCTTTTGCTTCAGGTGTTCTTCAAAGAGCACAATTTCCTTGATATGGTGCAAAAACCAGGGATCAATCCATGTTCTTTCGTGTATCTCTTCTATTGAAACCCCCAGCCTTAAAGCTTCGGCTATCTGGAAAAGGCGTTTTGAATTGGGGTAGCTGAGTTCGTTTAAGAGCTTTTCAATATTTTCCCTGGATCGGTCCTTCAGATTTTCAGAAAAGCCGAATTTTCCAATTTCGAGAGATCTTATAGCCTTTTGTAAAGCTTCCTTGAAAGTGCGTCCTATTGCCATTGTTTCGCCAACTGACTTCATTGAAGTTGTCAACATGTCCGGGGTGCTGGGGAACTTTTCAAAGGTGAACCTTGGAAGTTTTACCACAACATAATCTATGGTAGGCTCAAAAGAAGCCTTAGTTTCTCTTGTAATGTCATTGGGAAGCTCATCCAGGGAGTAACCGACAGCAAGCTTTGCGGCCATTTTTGCAATGGGAAAGCCGGTAGCCTTAGATGCCAGGGCGGAGGAGCGAGACACCCTGGGATTCATTTCTATTACTACCATATCGCCATTTTCGGGGTTGATTGCAAATTGTACATTGGAACCCCCGGTTTCAACACCTATCACCTTCATTATGTCGATGGCAGCATCACGCATTTTCTGGTATTCGCAGTCTGTGAGAGTTTGAGCCGGCGCTACAGTTATGGAATCTCCCGTATGAACACCCATCGGGTCCATATTTTCTATGGAACAAATAATAACCACATTGTCTTTGTTATCTCTCATTACTTCGAGCTCAAATTCCTTCCACCCAAGGACGGATTCCTCTAGCATTACGGTATTAATAAGGCTTGCATCCAGTCCTCGATGAACTATTTCTACAAGCTCTTCTCTGTTGTAAGCGACGCCGCCGCCGGTACCTCCTAGAGTAAAGGACGGTCTTATAATAATGGGAAAGCCTATTTCTGTGGCTATTTCCTCCGCTTCGCTGATGGAATGGGCAATTCCGCTCTTTGGAACTCTAAGCCCAATACTTTCCATGGCTTCTCTAAAGAGTTTCCTGTCTTCTGCTCGTTCAATAACATCCAGCTTTGCGCCTATCATTTCAACGCCGAACTTCTCCAGGGTTCCTTCCCTTGCAAGTGCAACGGCAGTATTTAGACCTGTTTGTCCCCCAAGGGTAGGCAGCAAAGCGTCCGGGCGCTCTCTTTCTATAATTTTTGCCACGGCTTGAGGTGTTATTGGTTCTATGTAGGTAATGTCTGCCATTTCGGGATCTGTCATTATTGTTGCGGGATTGCTGTTTACCAGAACTACTTCATAGCCTTCTTCTCTAAGTGCTTTACAGGCCTGTGTTCCTGAATAGTCAAACTCGCAAGCCTGGCCAATTATGATTGGACCTGAGCCAATTATAAGAATTTTTCTGATGTCGGTTCGTTTTGGCATCTTCCCCTCTTAACCCGTTAGTTTTGAACATTTCTTAACCAAGTCAATAAACCTGTCGAACAAATAAGTGGCATCGTGAGGACCTGGAGCTGCTTCTGGGTGATACTGTACGCAGAAAAGAGGTATATCCTTATGCCTTAGCCCCTCCAGTGTTTCGTCATTAAGATTTAGATGGGTTAGTTCAACCGATGAAGTATCCAGGGAGTTCAGATCAACACAAAAGCCATGATTCTGGCTTGTGATTTCGATTTTCCCGGTCTTTAGGTCCTTTACCGGCTGGTTTATGCCTCTATGACCAAACTTAAGCTTATAGGTGGTCCCACCGAGGGCAAGACCTATGAGCTGGTGGCCGAGACAAATGCCGAACATTGGTTTTGTGCCAAGGAGTTTTCTGACCGTCTGGATCTCATGGGTTAATGCTGCGGGATCTCCAGGACCGTTCGATAAAAAGATTCCGTCTGGATCAAATTCCAGTACTTCATCTGGATGAGTCTTAGCCGGAAAAACCAGTATCTGACAGCCTCTTTTTTCTAGGTTTCTTAAAATATTATACTTTATGCCAAAATCGAAGGCAGCTATTCTAAAGCCATTGTGATCCTTTGACCATTCCTTCTTGGGCTTCGGTCCGCCATCCACCCACAAATACCTTTCTTTGCAGCTTACATGACGAACCATATCCACACCAACAAGGTCAGGATGTTGTCTCACTCGTTCCAGGAGCTCATCAATGGAGCGGTTTTCTGTGGATATTATGCCCTTCATTGCTCCTGCAAGTCTTATATGGCGCGTAATAGCCCTTGTATCTACCCCTTCGATTCCTATTTTTCCGGCTTCTTCCAGAAAATCACCAAGGCTTTTTTCCGATCTCCAGTTGCTGGGATAATCTTGATGTTCCTTGACGATAAAGGCTTCTACCTGCACATTGCCGGATTCCATATCTTCTGAATTTGTTCCGTAATTGCCCGTAAGGGGGTATGTCATGGTGACGATTTGGCCCTTGTAGGAAGGATCCGTAAGAATTTCCTGGTAGCCGGTCATACCGGTGTTAAAGACAACTTCTCCTATGGCCTCCCCGCTTCCAGCGAAAGCTCTACCTCTGAAGACTGTCCCATCTTCCAGTACAAGCACAGCGGGTCGGCGTTCCCATGGAAAAGCCATATTGCTCTCCTCAATATTTGGGTGGATTTTTAAGTATAGGACCGCAGGGGCAATCGACGGCCAAAGCGGTCAACCAATTCTAATCATCCTAAAATAGTTTACAACCTAATTTTCTCAAAAGGTCATGTAAAGGATGGCAATCTCAGTCTGATAGGAGCTTTCTTTTTGCTTGATTTGTTTACAATCAGATGTACATTACACGTATGAGCAGCAAGCAATCAAAATCAGAAAAACTTCGAGAAGTCAGTTAAGTGAACACAACCAGCAGGACTTTCTATGAGAATAACGGGAAAGGTAGAAAGGCTAAAGTGGGATTACTTTGAAAGGGTTGATATTCCGGAGAAACTCAGAATTTATATGTGGGACTGTGAAAATGATGCATATCTCGAGATGTTGCTTTTAAGAACGCTTACTTACGGTTCCCTTGAAGACATAAAACTCATATTTGAGCTGTATCCGGAACAGACGTATAAAATTGCATTCAAATACCCGGAAATCCCCCGTGGAGCAAAATACTGGGTAAGGGTGTGGAAAGAGCAGATGAACATGTGAGTACGCTATGTATAGATGAGAAATTTTCTGATTGATTTGCTTGCACTAAAAAAACATTTAATAGGCGTGACTGAGGTTATGAAGAAGGGTGAAAAAACATTGGATGAAGTAAAGGAAATTATAAGGAGACATAAAAGCGAGCTCAGTGAGCGGTACAGCGTTAAGGAAATCGGTATCTTTGGGTCTTTTGTCAGGGGTGAAGCTAGAGAAGACAGTGACGTTGATGTACTTGTTGAGTTCACACAGCCAATAGGATTTTTTAAGTTTCTCGAGCTTGAGGAGTACTTGAGTGATCTAATAGGCAGAAAGGTGGATCTCGTATCCAGAAAGGCACTTAAGCCATACATTGGGAGGTATATTCTTGAAGAGGTCGTACTAATATGAGAAGAACGTATAAGGATTACATGATAGATATTTTGTCATCAATTTTGGAAATTGAAGAGTTCGTCAGAGACGTGAACTTTGAAAAGTTTGTGAGAGACAGAAAAACCATAAATGCTGTTATTAGAAGTTTGGAAGTAATGGGTGAGGCATCGAAAAAAATTCCTTCGGAAATTAGAAGTAAATACCCAGAAGTTTCATGGAAATATATGGCAGGTATGAGAGACAAGCTAATTCATGAATATCACGGTGTTGACTTAGAAATCGTATGGAAGGTTATAAAAGGCGAAATTCCAATTCTTAAACCAATGATCGAAAAAATAGTAGATGAATTGGAAAACGCACCACCGGATTCTTTGTTAGAAAGATAAAAGAAAATATAAAAAATTCATATCTAGTCTGTATGATGAAAACGTGGAGAAAATGGATTGTCTCAAATCCCTCGGTGATGATGGGTAAACCGGTGATTGTCGGGACCCGGATCACAGTGGAGCTCATTTTAGAAAAGCTGGCCGAGGGAGAGACAGTAGACGATCTGTTGGAAGCACATCCTAGGCTAACACGGGAGGCCATTCAAGCGGACGGGCCTTTGCGGCTGAGGCGTTGCGGGCCGATATGGTGTATCCCGTAGAGGTACCAGCGTGAAGATCGTGGCCGATGAAGGTGTGGATCGCCGTGTTGTGGGACGGCTGCGCCAGAGTGGTCATCAGGTATGGTATGTTTCCGAAATGGAGCCGGGGATTACTGACGAAGCCGTCCTGGAGCTGGCGAATCGGGAAGGGGCTGTATTGCTCACGGCAGACAAGGACTTCGGGGAGCTCGTGTTCCGTCAGGAACGGATGGTCAAGGGGGTTATTCTCATTCGGCTGGCCGGTATCTCTCCTGACCCCCAGGAAGTGGCAACAAGATATGTAATAGGGGAAATAATCCTGTTTAGCTTCTGCTTTTTTACCTTCGCAAAGATACCAGGCCCTTTATAACCACCTGGATTGCACATATTTTCTCTAACGGGATTACCATATAGCTGTGTTATGCCACGTGGCTTTTAAGAGCTATTGAAAGAGGTTTTTCTTTCAACGCACTTACTTTTAAAATAGAGAAACCGATAATGTTTCCTTCCTCATCAACTTTTTCCATTACTGCGTCGTTTTCTGTTTCCCTAAAGTATCCTTTTTTTCGCTCAAAGAGGACTTCAAGATAATCTCCTTCTTTATCGTACCAGATTTTTATTTCCTTTCCCATAGAACCTCACCTTTCTTTATCGCATCTGTAAAGTATGCGGTTATAATAAACATATCCCTTTCTCGTATTTTGACTACAATACATAGATATTTCTCGGTAACAGGGGTAATATCGTAGTGTCGATAAAATAGCTCCACATCCGGGTCTGTCCTAGATCTAATAATTATATCAGGTTTTAACAAAGTTTCCTGGATTTTTGCAGTCTGTCCCTGCATTTCTGGGTGGTCTATCTCTATGTGTTCCTGTCTTTCGTTCGTTAATCGAATCTGCCTATTATGAATATCACTAAACCATTTCATCTACCTACATCCTCTTTCATAGGTGCGTGTTATGCTGTCTAACATCGTTGCGCGGATATAAAGAAGGACCAAGTTTATAGAGTTTTTCAAGACAGGATACCGTCCACAAAAGGGCTAAAAAACATAATAGAAAGCTGCCCAATTACTTGGATCGGACATGGGTCCATGTAAGAGTTTCAATTGCGCTTGCTGGAGCGCTTCTACGGGGCTTTTTCCTGAAAGATAGGCTTCATAGAAGGCCTTCATGAGTTTTTGAGTGGCTATGTCGTCAATCTTCCACAGACTTGCCAGAACGCCTGAAGCACCGGAAATTAGAAAGGCATGATGAAGTCCCAATAGTTCTTCACCGCTTCCAAGATAAGAAATTCCAGTTTCACAGGCCGACAATACTACGAGAGGTTTATCTTTCAAAGAAAGCTGAAGAATCTCCCGAATGGTAAGCCGTCCGTCGTCTTCAGCAGATGGTGCCAACAGGACGAAGGAGTCCTTTGGTCTGGAGCTGGTAAAAACGGCGTGAGTTGCTAAGTGAAGAAGGCCCGCATAGGGTGATCGGGTTTTAAAAAGGTCCTCACGGGCTTTGTCACCAAGAAATAAGCTTGCCTTAGGAAACATGGAGCTTATTACAATGGCTTCCTTTCTTGCTCCCGGCAAAGGAGCCAGCCCCGAAACCATGGGATTTCTAGGATCTCCGAAGACGAGAGCTTGCTGGTTTCTTTTGTTTTTGTTTTCTTCCGTCAGGTACGGTAATATAGCCGACGACGGAATAAGTGCCAGAGGCTTCTTCTGAACCAGGTAGCTCCCGTTTATCCGAAGCGAACTGAAGGGAACGTACCATAATACATGGTGAGGGGCTATGAGGAGTTGCTTGCATGGTATGGCCTTCTGCAAAATGTCGAAAAGGGTCTTCAGGGAAGAAGCTTCGGGTGTTTTGGAAAAAGCGCTTTGAAGCTTGTTTGCTTTTTCATCGGCAACCTTTCTAAGTTTACCCTTTATTGCCTGAAATGTTGCTCGTGCTTCCCCATAATCGGTTACTAGGTGAACTGTAAAAACCTCCTGAAAAGGTTGAAATGTCGCAATTTCAGTGGTGCTGAAAGGTTTTATGTAAGATGATTTCGGAATGGCTGGATATTCGCTGTTGCCGTATTCTGTTGCAACCAATAAAACTTCAGCGTAGAAGGGAGACGGGTTTTTAGCACTTATGTGTGCCGTTCCTTCTGAATCCAGAGTGCCTTGAAGATCCACGAATCCGAAGTTGTCTTTGTGTTCGCGGTGTAAAAGCTTCATCCTGTAATTCCACACCAGTGAACCAACATCTTTGCGGGAAAGGTTAAGTTTGCGCACTTCTCGGATGCCTTCCCTCGTCAGAAGCCATAGATATAGTGCATCCTGTGCTGCGTAAGTTTCCACAACAACGGTTTTTTGGGGAATGGAATCAATAATTTCCTTTAAAGGAGGAACCGTTGCACCGCCTCGCATACGAATATCTGCAAGGTCCACCTTTTTGCCGCCGGAAAGACGAACGGCAATGCCGCGACGATTTTCACCATAAGACCTGGCTATATCTCCCACATTCATCCTGGGTTTTTCTACCTTAGCTCCCGCAACGATCATGTCCATAAGGGTGCGGGATTTTCCCCGCAGTGCCAGAGCGAGGGCTTTTTCGTAATTCCCAGAGTTGAAGTAGTATGACACGCCGGCGTCAATGAGTTCCTGCAAAGCTGCGGCTTTAGAACGGCGATCTATTTCAGATACCAGAAACAGGCGCTGGGCTTCTTCTTTATCCAGGGTTCTCTGAAAAAGCTGTTCCATCTTGTAAGAACGAAGCTTAAGCTTTTCCATGATGCGAAAAATTTTAGAGAGGTAATAGGCATTGAAGAGAGGCTTTACAACTGGATCGGAGCTACACTCCTCTAAATATTGAATGCTTTCTTTAAACAGATCGGGTTCTACTCGAGCAAGATCTTGAGATGACATCATGAAAATCTCCCCAAGAGGTGCGAACATGTTGCTACACCTGTACTTCTGAGGATACGCTTTTCGGACCCAGCGAGCCTGAGCCAGACTTGCTCTTACCTCTATCTTCACGACATCAGCAGGAGGAGACAATCGAGCTAATCGATAGGTATAATAAGGTTTGCACAAGGGAACGGTGGGTTTTACATTCAAAGCACGCAATTCAAGATTAAGCTGAGGGTGGACGAGCATGGATCTGGATAGGCAGGTCTCAACTGCTTCCTGAACCAGGAGTCGGCGTTTTTCTGGGCTCATTTTATACCACGATTTTTCAAGCCTGCTCTCAATTCTCATCTTCTCGTTCAAACCAATTCCCACAGATCCATGGGCTTGTTTTGCCTGCTCGAAAAAAGTCCGCAAGGCGGGGTTGCTCTGTTTCAAAAAGTATGTCTCCTCTGGCAGCGCTGATAGTCGTTGCTCCACACGATCCATTTTTTGTTTGATTTCAGTAACGCGAGACATATCCCCTCTGGATGCGCTGGATTGAAGCAACATTTGTAAAAAGCGCTGTCGTTTTTCTAAAATCCAGCGTTCTATGCAGAGATTCATATCTTTTTCGGAAAGATTACCGGGGCATTCGGAAATGTTAAGGCGATTCGGCAGGTTTCTTTTTTCTTTTTCTAGGGTGGCTAGAAGATTTAGTCCCTTTTCCGCCATTTCTGCCGCGTGTACCGTGTCTCCAATCGAGAGGGCAACGCCTGTGGCTGCTTGGCAAAGGTTAATCGCAGCCGGGAAATTTTCTGCCCGTTTAGCAGTTTCGAATTTTTCCGTAAGGGTTTTTAATGTTTGAGGTGATGCTTCACCGGAAAAGTACCCCACCTTTTCGGGGGTAATGGGTGCATAACTTGGCGCACAAGCCGTGCAAATGACAAGCAATAAGCTGGCAAAGGTAAGAAGCCATAAGGGGTAAAATAGTCTGAAAGTAAAATGATGTCTCATGGTTTGTCTTCCCTTTATTCAAGTAATGGGGCTTAAATAAGACAAAACATGTTCTGTAGTTTTTGTAAAAAGAGTGGCTTTTTGAAATGGGCAGTGGATTTTATGGAGAAGGCCTAGCCAGAAGACGGCCACTCGTCTGAAAAATACCAGGGAAAGCGATAACCTTCAAGAAACTTGATGAGCAGTGCACAGAAGGGCTTTTCTAAAAAACATCCTGTCGTTTTTTGAATCTTTTCCTTTTGGGTTGGATTGCCTCAAAATGTTCTTTCGGTCAAATTATGTAGACATGGTTACTTCAGCGCTCGGGACAAAAGCTCTGCCATGTGAAGCACTTGCACAGGATTCCCACGACGATCCATGCCGCCACGGAGCTGGAGTACACAGCCTGGGCAGTCTGTAACGAGATATTTGGCGCCAGTGGATTCCACATTAACAAGTTTTTTTTCAAGCAATTCACGAGAAATTTCCGGGAACTCCATCGAATAGGATCCTCCCAGCCCACAACAAACTTCTTCTTCTGGACACATCACGTAATTATACCCGGCATCAACAATGAGCTTTTTTGGGGCTTCTTTAACCTTAAGCCCTCGACACAGGTGACACGGAGCATGGTAGGTTACACTCTCGCCAGATGGGTTGAAGACCGAGCTCTGACCATTCTGGACAATCTCACACACAAAAGAGCTGAAATCAATTATCTTTTCGGCAAATTTCTTTGCCATCTTGCGGTCGTCTGGCTTGTCAAAAAGCCTTGGATAATTTTCTTTAATGTGCGATGCGCACGATGCGCAAAGAGTAACGATACGACGGCAATCGGTTGCATGTTTAGCGAAAGCCTCTATGTTTTGGAGTGCCACTGCACGGGCCGTTTCTTTTTCTGATTCCATAAGAGCAGGTAGTCCACAGCAGGATTGTTCTTCAGGAAAGACCGCCGATACCCCAAGTTTATCAAATATTTTCATGGCTTCTTCGGCCTGCTCAGGATACACAAAGTCGATCAGACAACCCACAAAAAAGGCAACCTTTTCCTTTGCCTTTGCAGGTCTGGGTGCCGCTGACGCCCATCTGTCCCGGAAGGGTCGCTCCGTTATGACTGGAAGACTCCTGAAGGTTTGTTCTTTCATGAAAAAGAGCGGGAGGTGGCGTATCATGCCATCAGAATCGGCAAAGGGTTTCTGGAGCAATCGGGCCTGCTTTAAGAGAAAGTGAAAGAGGCGACGGTCCCGTAGGATTCTTGCGAGAATCAAATTTTTTGCTGGCCGTTTACTCCTGCGTTCCAGTATTTTTCCGTAGGTTTCCTTGATCAGGTAAGGCAGGTCTATCCCTGCCGGGCACACTTCTTTGCAGGCCTGGCAATTAAGGCAGTTTCTGACTATTGCTTCGTCTTTTTCGGGGCCGTGGTAAAAAAAGGTTAGAATTAAACCTATAGCTCCAATGTAAACATGTCCGTAATTATGACCGCCAACGAGCCTGTAAACGGGACAAACATTGGCACAGGCGCCACATCGTATGCAAAGAAGCGCTTCTCCGAACAAAGGATCACGAGCAATCTGAGTCCTCCCGTTGTCCAGAAAAACGATATAAAGCTTTTTATGTTCGCCGCTATCTCCTTTCCATGGAACGGCACCAGATATCCAGGTAACATAAGTAGAAATGACCTGACCCGTTGCGTTGCGTGGAAGAAGTTTCAAAATCTGAAGGGCCGTTTTCGTATCAGGTACGAGCTTTTCCAGCCCTACCAGAACCACATGAACGGGCGGGAGGGTGGTTACAAGACGGCCATTGCCCTCATTTGTGACTATTCCCAGGGTTCCCGTTTCTGCAATGGCAAAATTCGCACCCGATATACCCATCTGAGCGTTTATAAACTCCCTTCGGAGTTCTCGTCTTGCGAGTGCCACCATCTCACCGATGTCTTCGGAATCAATAGGCTCACCAGTATATTTTTGAAAAATTTTGGCCACATCTCTGCGGCACAAATGAATTGCCGGCATTACCATGTGAGAGGGACTGTGACCGCAGAGCTGAATGATCCATTCTCCAAGGTCGGTCTCTACAACTCGGTAGCCCCTCTTTCCCAGATAAACATTTAAAAAGATCTCTTCAGCGGTCATGGATTTCGATTTGACTATGTGATTTGTTCCCGTTTCTCTGGCTATCCGGTCGATGATTTCATTGGCCTCCTGAGCAGTACTAGCGCGGTATACAACAGCGCCGCGCTCTTCGGCTTTTTCTTTAAAGCCTATATATAATTCCTCAAGCCGCTCCACTGCCGATCTGCGAGCACTTGAGAGCTTCAGGCGTAGTTCATCAAAGTCAATACCTTCAAAAGCTCGTTCACGAGCTTCCATGTAAGACAGGGCAAAATTATCCAGGGTTTTTCTGAGAAAATCATTTTCCAGCGCCTTTTTTAATTGCCTGCGATATTCCCTGATGTCCTTAGGTGATACCTGCATAAAAAATTACTCCCCGTACAGAATAATTGTAACCTTTCTTGGCCCGTGAACGCCTATCGTAAGAACCCTCTCTATGTCTGCCGTACGACTTGGCCCGGTTATAAAACCAATATAAGCTGAGCCATCCTGTAGGAGTCTATCCAGAAGGGGTTCAACGTCTGATAGCTCTGGATACAAGGCCGATGACGATAAGATGATTATGTGATGGTCTGTCAGCATAGATGCCAGCCTGATATCTTCCGATGTACTTTCAATGATTACAGTCCCCGTTTCTGAGATTCCAGCATGACCGGGAGTTACCGCAACTGAAAATCCGGGCAAACAATTTCTAACCGGGCCCGTAAAACAATTTATGCCTTCTCTGGAACAATAACTATTGATTAATTCTGTTGTTTCTTCGTCAAAACCAGAAATCACGAGTGATCTGGCATCACATTTTCTCACGGTTTTGAGGACTTTTTCACACACCCCGCTCCAGTCCCTAACCGTTACGACTTCACATTGAACCGCTTCGGCTCTTTTCAAAAAAGTTTCGACCAAGTCCGTCATCTCCTGCTTCCTTTTTCTGAGGTTTTTAATGAAAGAAAAGCGAAGGAAGCCACAAAACCGTTTGAGGAAACAGAATTATTTTAGCCAGTCCGAGAAGCTGCAGCACCACGAAGGGTAGAATTTCTTATAAATAGTCGTCGTATTATACTCTCTGAGAGACACTCCTGCAAAGTAAAAGAGGGCATATTCAGAACTTTCTTTGTTAATTAGAATTTCATCGTATGTTACATTCTTAAGCAGCAAGTTACTGCTGGATTATATTTGCCATAATATTTGAAAATCTGTCTGGTGAGGTTTAGTAATGTCAGAAAAACCTATAGTAAAAGATCTTAAGGCAATCTTGGGAGCTGATAGTGTTCTTACAGCCCCCGAGGACAAGGTGGCTTACTCATACGATGCTGCAGTTGTAGAACCGGTGATACCAATTGCAGTAGTTCAACCAAAGAGCGAGAAAAAGCTTGGGAAGGTCATAACCTATTGTTACCGTTACGGTGTTCCTTTAACGGTGCGTGGGGCGGGAACAAACCTGAGCGGTGGTACGGTGCCTCACGAAAATGGAATAGTTGTTCTTACGGGAAGGCTAGACAAAATTATCGAACTGAATGTGGAAGACATGTATGCAGTGGTTCAGCCCGGGGTAATAACTGCTCGTTTTGCGAGGACAGTAGAGGAACAGGGGCTTTTCTATCCGCCGGATCCTGGCAGTCAAGCCGTGTCCACCCTTGGAGGAAATGTGGCTGAGAACGCTGGAGGTTTACGGGGTCTAAAATATGGAGTAACCAGGGATTATGTCATGGGCTTGGAATTTTTCAGTGCTGAAGGAGATCTTATCAAAACGGGATCCAGAACAGTAAAGTGCGTATCGGGTTACGACCTTGCAGGTTTGTTGGTTGGCTCTGAGGGAACTCTTGGTGTAATCTCCCGGATTATCCTTAAGCTCATACCATACCCTACTGCCAGAATGTCAATGATGGCCCTTTTTGCGGATCTTTTATCGGCATCTCAAAGTGTTGCCGAAATCATAGCAGCCAGGGTAATACCTGCGACATTGGAATTCATGGATCGTTTTACAATTGATGCGGTTGAAAGGTTTAGTCGAGCGGGACTTCCCACGGATGTCGAGGCTGTATTGCTTATTGAAGTTGACGGTCATCCAGCCCAGGTTGAAGACGAAGCGAAAAAGGTAGAGAGTATATGTCGTAAATGCGGAGCTTTAAACGTTCGCACAGCAAAAAACGATGAGGAAAGAGACAAGATCTGGGAAGCCAGGCGCAGCGCTCTATCTGCCTTGGCTAAACTAAGGCCTACGGTGGTTCTTGAAGATGCAACGGTCCCAAGAAGCAAGATACCTCAGATGGTTCAAGCTATAGAAGAAATATCCCGGGAATTTAATGTCCAGATAGGTACCTTCGGCCACGCAGGGGATGGAAACCTTCATCCGACAATTCTCACAGACAAACGTGACCATGATGAGTGGAAAAGGGTTGAAAGTGCTGTGGAAGCTATTTTTGATGCGGCTCTTAAATTGGGAGGCACCCTTTCGGGAGAACATGGTATTGGTGTAGCCAAAGCACCTTTTCTTTACAAGGAGGTGGGGAGGGCTTCCATAAAATACGCGAGACGAATAAAAGGAGCCCTAGATTCCCGAAGTATCCTCAACCCGGGGAAAGTCTTGTGGTTGAATGACTGTCACAGGGAGTAGCCGATGGCATCAATAAATAGGTTGATTGCTATGTTGGAAAGTCTTGAGGATGATCTTGTAGTGTGTATGCGTTGCGGAATGTGCCAGTCCGTATGCCCATTATACAGGGAAACCAGGCTGGAGACCGATGTTGCCCGTGGAAAACTGGCAATTCTTGACGGGTTAAGGAATGCGTTGTTCGAAAAAGCCGATGGAGTAGCTAAAAGACTTCAGCGATGTTTGCTGTGTGGTGCCTGTCAGGCCCAATGTCCAAGCGGGGTAAAATCGGTTGAAATTTTTCTTAAAGCCAGAGCAATTATATCGGAGTATCAGGGCTTACCTCCGGTAAAACGTTTTATCCTCAGGAAAATCCTTGCAGTACCAGAGCGATTTCATAGGGTTATGAACTTTTTAGCACACTGTCAGAAACTCGTATTTAAGGATACTAATTCCCTTTCTGGGACATCCTGTGCCCGCATTCCAGTGCCTCTGCTTGGAAAAAGGCATATTACACCTCTTGCCAAAAAGCCCTTTCATGAAAGAGTTCCATCCATGTACCGTCAATCATCTGAAGGCCCGACCGTTGCAATCTTTATAGGGTGTCTCATCGACAGGGTTTTTCCTTCAGTTGGGGAGGCTGTGCTCAAGATTTTGAGCAAAGTGGGGGCGGGAATTTATCTTCCGGGAGGTCAACTCTGTTGTGGTATTCCCGCACTTTCAGCAGGAGATTGGGCCACCTTTCGAAATCTTGTGCGGAAAAATGCTGAAGTGTTTTCCGGTGAGAAATTTGATGTGCTGGTTACTGCCTGTGCAACCTGCACGGCCGTAATAAAGGAGGTGTGGCCTGTTATGATGGATGATGAACCGCCGGCTGTTTTCGGCAAAATAAGAAAAATATCCGAGAGGACTGTGGATATTACGGAATTTATGATTAAGTATGGACTTGTTGAAAAGGGAAAGAAACTGTCAGGTCATCTCAAGGTTACATATCACGATCCCTGCCACCTTAGAAAATCTCTTGGAATATGGAAAGAACCCCGAGCAATCCTTGACTCTCTGGATCGTTACACCTTTGTTGAAATGGCAGATGCCGATGCGTGTTGTGGTCTTGGTGGAAATTTTGGGCTCGAGCATGAAGATCTTTCTGAGGGTATCGGATTGAAAAAGGCCCAAAGTGTTATAGATACAGGGGTAGATGTAGTTGCAACAACCTGTCCTGCATGTATGATTCAGCTTTCTGATATGCTTTCCAAACTCGGAAGTGGCAAACCGGTAAAACATGTCGTGGAACTTTACGTGGATGGTTTATAATGTTGTATCGTTAAAACAGTAAAATTCTAAAAATTTTCAACGTGATCACTTAAAATAAGGATAAGGTCTTATACAGTAGAAACACATAATTTTGGCGAATAGGCGACAAAAAAATGAAAAAAAGTATGGCACTATGTGGCTCGTGTCTAAACATCTTCCAGAAATCTCTTGAACTATTCCATTGCTTAGCTGCTGTTTGTGTCTTCTGGATATTTGGTAAAATTCAGTAATATACTAGACTCGCAAATTTTGTTAATTTAGAGACAATATGATAACCATAAATACAACTAGCACAGCGCAGGAATATGAAGATTTTCAATATTATTTCTAAGATATCTAGTAAACTGGCTGGAAAATTGTTAAAGAGCTGCTTGTCTTACGAATAATATTTTTTTATGAAAGGAGAACAAAGTCATAATGTATGTAAACAAGAACGCTGTACAAGAGTTGTTAGAGGAAATAAATGAGTAATAACTTACCTGTAATTCTTGAAAAACCTGAACATGAGCATTTTCCTGCAGTAGTTGAAACAGAAGTAGCGTATTTGAATCAGGCTAAAAACCTCATAAAGGATG
>JALXAE010000066.1 GCA_026992355.1 Syntrophobacterales bacterium
GATGAAGTGGAAAAGGGGCGTTTGCAACTTTGCAAGCCACGTAAAGCCTGAGATAAAGCAGGACGCCTCTGGAAAGGCCATCAACCCGCTTAAGGCGGCAAAGAGGGCATCAAGGGGCCGTTAATAGTCTTTTGCCTTTTCATGCAGTTTTTAAAGGGAGGGGTTCCCATGCCCCTCCCTTTTTTTGTTCCAAAGTTCTTTCGTAAAGCAGCACTTCAATTGTAATCTGTGCAAAGGGGTCTTTACCGCTGTCGCGGTCCTATTTTAGGTGGATAACAAATGTCTTGGTATTGTTGTGTTCATTGCTCTCCCTTATCTTGTTATCCGGGTCCACCTTGATTTTCAGCACCTTGTCTCCAAGGCTCCAGCGGTATCTAAATGAGAAAGTATAGGTGGAAGTGCGCCCTGGAGCGAGACTAGAAAGGTACACTTTTTTGCTAGGAGGAACTCCGCAGGCTACTAGAGGAGGAACGTCGCACGGCCTGTCCAGGCGCAGATAATAGTTCCCAGAAGGCGCTCTACCTATGTTTTTAACGGTAACCTCGATCTTGAATAGCTGGCTCAAATGCCGGTGTGTATGGGGGGCCTTGACCGAGAGAATTGTGAGGTCAGGCAGGTTCTTCTCCACGAAAGAAAGGTAGTACGTTTTCACGTTATTATCTTCCCTCAGCTCTTTTATCTTGTTATTGGGATCTATTTTGGCGGTAATGGTAATTCTGGTAGGGTGATTTGCCCTTACTCTCCTGCTTACCGAATATTTCTGGCCAGGAGCCAATGCTGGGATGCTGAAGATCTTGGGACTTGATTCTCCGCCGATTTTGAACAACAGCTTAGAAGCCGGTGCCATAGCCCCACCCGTCTTGTTTTCAACACATACAGAGACATTATAATATTTGCCGACTTCTGGATATTTCGTAGATGGTGTTATCGAATATATGGCAAGATCAGGTTTAGAGGGGTTGTTTACGGTGATGTTCATCTGCCTAATATTGTTGGATTCGTTGGACTCTCTTACCGTCCTGTCGAGGTCGGCCACTGCCGTAATAGTAAATCTTCCTGGTGAATGGAAACGATATCCTGTGATCTCGAAAAGAGGCGACTGCTGGCCGGGTCTGAGGGTGCCTACGTTGAACCGGTGATACCGCGTAGAGCCGCCGGTCCGGATTCCCAGGACTGACGGAGGCGAAGGTGCATTGCCCTGATTCTTCACGTAGCACTTGATGGTAAATGGCTGGTCAACTACTACGCTTGCATGGGAACGGGCCAGGTATGACACCACAAGATCCGGTTTAGGACTTGCCCATGCAGCAGAAGAAATTAGAAAGAAAAGTAACAGGCTGGAAAAAATAATTAAAGACGAAAAGTATGTTTCATTAATTTTGCCAACACGTTTCATTGTCACTACCTCCTTACCGTGTTTCTTTTGTTCGTTAGTGACAATATGCAGGCAAAAGGTTCAAAATTTGTCGATATTTTTCACAGGTTAGTAAATTCCGGTTTTTTTCATGGATTAGGCATCTCATATATGCAGGGTGTCAAGTGACAAGGCATATGAATGGACCGCTCTAAAACGAGTTCTTGGATGTGATCCAGACTTGACTGAATGACTTCCATAATTTTCTAATTACACCAAGCCAAAATAAATTTATCAACACGTATGCTGCCTTACAGAATTAAGGGTTTTTGCTTTCTATGGATATCCATGGCATTTTTCCTATTTGCCAATCTCAAAGATGCCAACATCATTCTATTTGGAATAAATTAGGATTAGCAATTTTATTACAAGAGCACCATTGTGGATATCTTGCTCTCATGATCCAGGTATGAGGGAGCACATTCCGGATCATCGTAGATTTTTGGGATAAAGCCTGTGAAGAAGGAAAAAAACGAAAAGCGGAAACGTGTATTTAGTGTCAGCTTATTTTTTAGCGTGGGTTTGGATGCCCGTTAAAGAATCTGGATGTAGCAAGGATATTTTGAATCGCCACCCGTTTTTTGATGAGGCCTTGTTCAAACATTACCCGTTCTGTCTGTTGCCACGCAGGCATGTCTATTAAGCCCATCTGGCGCTGGCCCCCTGCAGTTACAAGGTCCTTTGTGGCCTCAATTTGCTTGATAATTGTCTTTATGGACAGGGTCTTTTCATAGCGAGAAAGTATCCTTGCCACTTCCTGCCTGTTGCCGTCCTTAATGGCCTCCTTCCAACCGGTTAGCACGCAGCGCGTAAACGTCTTTACTGTTTCTGGA
>JALXAE010000067.1 GCA_026992355.1 Syntrophobacterales bacterium
CCTGTTTCTTTATGTTTGATGGCGAGAGGTTAACGGTTATCTTTTTCTGGGGAAACTGGAAACCGAGGTTTTTGATGGCGCTCCTGACTCTCTCCTTAGATTCTTTAATTGCTGTATCGGGAAGGCCAACGATATTGAAGGATGGAATGCCTGCAGATATATCTATCTCAACGTCTATTTCGTAACCCTCTATCCCCCAAATTCCACCGCTTTTGATTTTGATAAAAGCCACAGCCAGATTACCTCCTGTTTCTGTAAAACCTTATCACTTCAGCATTCCTTGCGTCAAGGATCACATAACCTCTTGTGCCTTTAACCTTCCACATACAGTAACCTGTCCTCTTTGAATAAGTCATCCATACCTTGAAAGGTTCTCCAATATGTTTTCTTGCCACTTCAATTGCCTGCTCAATGGGAATAGACCTAACCACACAGTCCCTTGCAGACTGCGAAAAAGCCACAGAAACCAGAAAAACAACAGTTAAAAGTTTCATTCCCCTCACCTCCTGAACTTAAGTTCCCATTCCCATCCAGTTTTGATTATAAAATCCAAATCATCATATTTGGGACTCCAGTTAAAAGTCTTAACAAGCTTAGATATATCAGCAATCAAAATAGGGGGATCCCCCTCTCTTTTTTGTGCCTCAACAACATTCAACCTTTTACCGGTGACACGTTCAACAGAAGAGATCACCTCCTTCACAGAGTAACCCTTCCCGTAACCAACATTAAAAATATTACTGTTTCCCCCATCCAGAAGGTATTCAAGAGCAATAACGTGAACTTCCGCCAAATCCATAACATGTACATAATCTCTTATACAGGTACCATCAGGCGTTGGATAATCAGTTCCGTAAATAACAAGACTGTTAACTTCGCCCTTAGCAACCTTCAGAGACCTAACAACAAGATGGGTTGGTTCTGGATACGCAAACCCTATTTCACCTTCAGGATCAGCACCAGCAACATTAAAATATCTCAGAGCTACATACTTGAAATCACTATTAGACAGAGAAATATCTGCAAGAACCTTTTCTACAATAAGTTTCGTTCGTCCATACGGACTTATAGGGTTAAGTGGTGCGCACTCCGGAGTTGGCACAATCTCTGGAATTCCATAAACTGATGCTGATGATGAGAATACAAATTTATTAACCCTAAATTCTTCCATTATTTCTAATAGATTAATAGTGTTAACAACATTATTTCGGTAATATTTTAATGGAAAGCTTATGCTCTCAGGAACTACTATGGCACCAGAAAAATGAATTACAGCATCGGGTTTAAAGTCCCTGAAAACTTTCCTAAGTTTATTTTTATTAGCTAAATCTCCTACAAAAAGTTTACCGCGGACCACTGCCCAAGGATTTCCTGTTGACAAATTATCATACGTAAGGACATTATACCCTCTTTCGCCAAGCATTTTTACTACATGAGAGCCAATATAACCAGCGCCACCCGTAACCAAAATTCTTTTCATTAGCTATTAAAAAAATAAGCTATTAAAAAATAGGATCTATCTCCCCTTATCGACTCAGTCAACATATTGAAAAAATATCTAACCCTCATACCGTAAAAGAGTTCCTATCTTGAATTTTACAATACTATAATAAACCACCGCATAAAAAGAAGCAAACAAAATTGAAAGCATAAGTAGGATCAAAGTATTATCCCAGAAAATCACGCCTAACCCTACACAAATAATCTGAATAATCCACAAAAATGGGGCTGTTAATGAATTCTTTTTGACATTACTGGCGCCTTTCCCAATAAATTTACAAACTAAACGTTTATAAAGTAACTGATGAAAGTGAAGAGCATCTGGAGAAAATGCATGTCCTTTTTTAAGGAATTTTCTCCTGTATATTGAAAATAATGCTTCCCACACGGGATAAAAAACAAGGATAAGCGGAAACCATGGAGAAACGTTTTCATTTTCATGTACAAGCAGAACTCCAATAGCTGCGGTAAGAAAACCTATAAGGTAGGCGCCGCCATCTCCGAGAAATATGTAACCAAAGGGATAATTCAATATAAAAAATCCAATCAATGCAAACAGGCTAATTAGACTTACATTAAACAAAAAATGATCTCCAACAACAAAAGATATATAGGAATAGGCAGAAAAAGCTAATAAAGCAATGCCAGAAGACAGACCATTAAAGCCATCTATAACATTAAAAGCATGAGAAACCCCGGCGATCGCAAAAGATGTAAATATGATTGAAAATACCTGCAAACCGAATATAACATCAACTAAAGGCAGATCTAACCTGTTTACCGTTGCACCCATAAAGTAAATAAAAGCAAAGCCTGAAATAAAGCTACCTACCAATCTCCAGTTAGGCGGTACTTTTCCGGTGACATCCTCTGCAAAACCGCTCAAAAATACAAAGATTGAAGAAACTAAAAGAAGAATATATTCCACTGCGAATTGCTTCTCCAAAGCTAAAAACATTAGCCCGACAACACATAAGGAAATAAATATTGCTAGTCCTCCAGTTCTCGGTGTCGGTGTGGTATGAATCTTTTGAGGTCCTTTAGAAGTATCATGGAAAATGTTCAATTTAAGGAGCACAAAACAAAGGACAAAACTCAACAGGAAAGCAAAAATAAAGTAAATCATGGGATATCTTTATTATCGCACTGCTCTCTCAATAAATTTGCCTAAGCCCTCCTCCCATGGACCGAGGTCAATCCCCTTTTTTGTTCCAAGGACACTCCACAAGGGCCTTTTAGCTCTTGTGGGGAATTCAGTATATTCTACAGGCTCTATATCAGCTTTGATACCAGCATATTCAAGGATTTTTTTAGCAAATTCATACCAGGAGCAGTATCCGGTGTGAGTGATATGGTAGATACCGTATGGAAAACTGTTCATGATAAGTTTCCATATTCCCTCAGCAAGGTCATAGGTGTGTGTCGGCACCATGAAAATATCATCAATTATTCTGAGAGGTTCACCAGCCTTCGCTTTTTTGAGGATCGTGTAAGGAAAGTTCCCGCCCTTTCCCGATGCTCCTGCAACACCGTAAAGACTTGATGAGCGAACTATATAATATTTTTCCAGATAGTTTCTAATAATAATTTCCCCAGCATACTTGGAAATGCCATAAATATTGATAGGGTTCGGCGCATCATCCTCAAAGTATGGCTCCCTGCTTTCCAGCTTTTTCCCATCAAAGACATAATCCGTACTGATATGAACCAAAACAGTTCCTGATAAGGCACAGGCATCAACAAGGTTCTTAACTCCAGCAGAATTCACAAGGAATGCCTTGTCCGGCTCTTCCTCACACGCATCGGTCTTGTGAAAAGCAGCCGTATTTATAACAACATCAATGGTCCTTCCACCTGCCAAGTTTTCAAAAACCTTTGCTCTGTCGGTTATATCAAAGTCCTTTCTTGTAAAGGGAATCACCTCAACTTCGGCCGGTGCAGTTTTTAGAAGGTCCTGGCCAAGCTGGCCGTTGCTACCTATTACTGCAACCCTCATATCATTGTTCCTTCCTTAAGGAGGCTTTTGTACCACTCAACGGTAATTGTCTTCGGGTCGTCTGGGTCCGCCTTTCCGGACTGGAGAGCCTCCCAAATCTCAACGGCACCCTTTTCGGCGTTGTACTGAGGTTCAAATCCGAGCTTTTCCTTGATCTTGGCAAAGTTTACTCTATAACTGCGGTGGTCGGGAAGGCCGTACCATTCGTATTCAAAGGGAATCCCGATCGCCTCGGCGACCCTTTTTGCGAGATCAAAGATCTGGTAATTCTGTTCTTCTGAACCAACATTGAAGATCTCCGTGTTTACCACTTTTGCAGGTGCTTCAAGCGCCTTAATCATTGCTGATGATGTATCTCTGACGTGAACAAAGGGCCTCCACTGGGAACCGTCCCGCAAGATAGGGATCTTTCCGTTCTTAAAAAATCCCCTTACCATACCATTTATGGCAAGGTCAAAGCGCATCCTCGGTGATAAACCGTAAACCGTTGCCTGACGCAGTATTACAACGGTAAAGCTGTCATCTGCAAGGTTAAGGATGTCCTTTTCAGCTTTGAGGTTGGCTCTGGCATAAGTTGTAAGGGGGTTTGTAGAGGAACTCTCGTCAACAACGTCATCCTGAAAGCCGTAAACACTGCATGACGAGGGAAGGATATACCTTTTAACACCCATGAGCTTGGAAAGTGTAGCAACTCTGAAACGCCCCAGATAGTTGATTGACCAAGTTTTAACAGGATCAAGTTCCCCAGCTGGGTCGTTGGAAAGGGCCGCAAGGTCTATTACAGCATCTATATCTTTGAGAAATTCCTTTTCAAAGAACCTTATGTCCTCTTCTACCACTTCAAGGTGCCCGTTTTGAGGAGGTAGCTTGTCCCTTCCAAAAAAGAATCTGTCAATTGCAAGGACAGAGTAACCCTTTTTAATCAACATCGGAACAAGCACACTTCCTATGTAGCCACCGGCACCCGTTACCAGTACTCTCATGAGTTGCCTCCGTAAACAAAATTGTTCTCTGCCTCGTTAATTGACGGAAGACTTCTGTCTTTGTCTGAGAGAATTGGATCCTTAATTGGCCAATCTATGGCAAGGTCAGGGTCATTCCAGATTATTCCCCTGTCAAGATCCGGAGCATACTCATCGGTCACCTTGTACATTACCTCTGTGTCATCCTCAAGAGCAACAAACCCATGGGCAAAACCGGGGGGAACCCAGAGCATAAGCTTATTGTCTTCCGATAACTCTACACCCACCCATTTTCCAAACCATGGTGATCCCTTCCTTATATCAACCGCAACATCCCATATTCTTCCTCTAACGCACCTGACAAGCTTCCCCTGAGCCCTTGGGTAAAGCTGATAATGGAGACCCCTGAGCACACCTCTCTGAGATTTAGAATGGTTGTCCTGCACAAATTCATAGGCGATTCCATTTTCCTTAAAGTCGCTTTTCTTGTATGTTTCCATGAAAAAACCTCTCTGATCGCCGAAAACCTTAGGTTCAACGAGAATCACATCTGGGATCTCCAGAGTTCTGAAACTAAAGGGCATGCCTGACCTCCTTATTGATCACGTATTGAGACACAATAAATTCAGCAAAGGCAAAGGCACTGGTGAAAGCGGGGGAAATGGCGTTCAAGATGTGTACAGAATTTGAGTCTTTCAGAACAAGGAAATCCATCACAAGTTCTTTTGTATCCCAGTCAACAAGCTGGGGTCTAATACCGACCTTGGGAGAGGTAACTATATCGCCGGGTTCCAGGTCCCTTACCATCGGCGCGATATCCCTGTAAAACTTATTCTTGAAATACTTTGAGGGTTCGGTTAGCGCAACGTTCCTGAACTTCTTATTCTTAAAAAAGAGAACCAGATTCTTAAGCAGTATTGATGGGGCTTCCCTATCAATCCCCCTGATGATCCCGTAGTTCTCCCTCCCAAAGGCCGGAATGGCGGTTGGACCAATATACACCTCACCATTATGGCTTTTGGTGAAATGAACTCCGAGGAAGGGATTCCTTATATCTGGAACGGGATAGATGTTTCCCCTTACAAGGTGACTCTTCTCCTTCCTCAGTTTCCTGTAGGTTCCTTTAAAAGGAATGATCGTGTATTTCCTTCCAATATCAAAAAAATGTGCAATTCTATCTGCGTATGCCCCGGCTGAGTTGATAAAGGTTTCAAAGGTGAATTCACCGCCGGTAGTCCTAACTGCCCTTGATCCCTTAACACCGAGAACCTCAGTCCCCCTGACAATATGCACCTTTCCCGTATTTGTCAGTTCCTTTTCAAGTGCTGACAACACTTTTCTGGCATCAACAACTGCAGTCAGGGGAGAGAAGAGCGCTTTCTCCACAGTTCTGGCATAGGGTTCTCTTTCCTGAAGTTCTTCTGAATCAATCAGTCTGACCTCTGCACCGTTTTTCTTTGCCCTATTGTAAAGTTCATTTAAGGTGCCCAGTTCCTCTTCTTTTTTTGCCACTATCACTTTTCCCGTTTCATGGACAGGTATCCCCTTCTCCCCGCAATACTCTCTCATCATCAGATTACCCTTAAGGCAGAATTTAGCTTTCAGGCTATCAGGGGTATAGTAAATCCCGGCATGAAGAACACTGCTGTTTCTGCCGGATGCGTGAAGACCTAACTCCTTTTCCTTTTCAAGGATAACAATATCATCCGCCCCGCTTCTGACAAGCTCTCTTGCTATGGAAAGCCCTATTATCCCCGCACCGCAAATTACAATCATTCCTCTTCCGCAACCCTCAACAGGTACTTGCCGTACTCCGTCTTGCTGAGAGGCTCAGCCAGTTTGATTAACTGCTCTCTATCAATCCACCCATTTCTGTAAGCAATTTCTTCAATACATCCAATCATCAAACCGGTCTTCTTTTCCATTGTCTCAACAAATTCGCCTGCCTCCAGAAAGCTGTCATGAGTTCCGGCATCAAACCAGGCAAAGCCTCTCCCTAAAAGTTTAACCCTAAGGCTCCCTTCCCTCAGGTAACTCTTATTAATAGAAGTGATCTCAAGCTCACCCCTACTTGAGGGCTTTACACCTTTAGCGAATTCAACAGCCCTTGAATCGTAAAAATACATACCAACAACAGCATAATGGGATTTGGGTTTTTTAGGCTTCTCCTTAAGATCTACCACATTACCGTCGTCATCAAACTCAACAACACCAAACCTCTCTGGGTCTTTGACATAGTAACCAAAAACAACCGCACCACCTCTATCCTCAACATCCTTTTTAGCTTCCAGCATTGTCTTTGGTAGGTCATGACCAAAGAAGACATTATCCCCCAACATGTAGCAAACATTATCACCATCCAAGAATTTCTCACCAATTAGCAGACCTTCTGCAAGACCTCTTGGCTCTTCCTGAATAGCGTACTCAATCCTCATACCAAGATGAGACCCATCCCTTAGCAAATTACAGAAGGCTTCTTTATCTTTTTCATTGACAACAATAAGAACATCTCTTATTCCAATAAGCATAACAAGAGACAGGGGATAATAGATCATTGGCTTGTTATAAACAGGCAATAAATGCTTATTTATAGCCTGAGTCACAGGATAGAGTCTTGTCCCACTGCCTCCTGCAAGGATGATTGATTTCATCTGCTGAGAACCTCTTTAAAAACTTCAAGATAAGCTTTACTCACCTTTTCCCAATTATAAATTTCTTCAATCTTTTGCCTGTTTTTTGATATAAATTCACCTCTATATTTATCGGTGTATCCTTTGATAATTGCAGCTATATCTTTTTCATCCTTAAAATAAAAACCGTGAGGACCCAAAACATTTCTGTTAAATATATTGTCATGAGCCACAATGTAAGCATTTGAAGCCATAGCTTCAAGCAATGAAGGATTTGTTCCTCCTACAGAATGCCCGTGAAAGTAAAGCTTAGAAAACCAACGGAGAGAACTGAGTTTTTCATAATCATATATTCCGCCAACAAATTTAATCTTCCCGAATCTGGCATACTTTTGTAAAAGATATTTAGCATACTTATTTTTAAGTCCTCCAACAATTACAAAAGGTTCTTTCGCTTCCGCTTTTATGTATCCATCAAGGATAACTTCAATGTTATTCTCAGGTTCAAGTCTTGCAACAAGCATGTAATATCCGTAAGGTTCAAGGTTAAACTCCTTCAAATATTCCTCCTCTGGATTATTGAAAAGTTC
>JALXAE010000068.1 GCA_026992355.1 Syntrophobacterales bacterium
CGATACTTCAAGCCATACAGGAAAGGTTTAAGTTTCTGTCTCCAGGAGCTATAAGTGAAGTTGCCCATTTTCTTGACCTATCTCCAAGCGAGGTTTACGGAGTGGCAACATTTTACAATCAATTCAGGTTCCATCCTCCCGGAAAACACGAAATAAAGGTTTGTATGGGAACAGCCTGTCATGTTGCGGGAGGAGACATAATACTGGAAAATTTTGAACGAAAGCTAGGTATCAAAGCAGGTCAAACCACCCCTGATAGAGAATACAGTATTGAAAGAGTTGCCTGCGTTGGTTGCTGCGCACTAGCACCCGTTGCTGTGGTGGACGATACTGTAATAGGTCACATGCAACCCAGCAAAGTCGAAGGACTCTTTGTGCAATTCGAAATCCAAAGGGAAAAGGAAAAACGAGAAAAAGATAAGAAAAAAGAAGGTGAACCAATAGCAGCAGAAAGCAATTGAGGAAATACCAATGAAAAGGTATCAGGAAATAAAATCGGAAGCCTTAAAAAGGCTTGAACAGGAGAGGGCAGATAATGCTCCTATAATACGCATAACCATGTCAACCTGCGCCCGAGCTGCTGGAGCCGAAGAAACCAGAAAGGCCATTGAAGAGGTTCTTGAAGAAAGAGGTTTGACCGCCAAAATTGTAAATGTAGGCTGTCTTGGTCATTGCTACGCCGAACCCTTACTGATTATTGACAATCCTGCTGTCGGATTTCCACCAATCTGTTATTATGAAGTTACTCCTAACAAAGCCAAACTCATCTGCAGATCCTATTTTGAAGATGGCGATCCATCCTTTGAGTACGTTCTTGGAGCTATGGAAGAAAACGACCTTATTCCGCCTGTAACCACCTTCCCGCGCTTCAGCATGGAACAGCGAATTGTAATGGAACACTGTGGTCTGATTGACCCATGGAACATTGACCATTATCTGGAAAAGGACGGTTACGCTTCCCTTGCGTCCATTTTGGAAATGCAACCGGATGAAGTTGTGGAAATTATAGATCGATCGGGGCTTAGAGGTCGAGGTGGGGCAGGATTTCCCACTGGGAAAAAATGGCGATTTGCCAGGCTTCAGGAAAATACCAAACGAGTTGTTATCTGCAATGCTGATGAAGGAGATCCTGGCGCCTATATGGATAGAACCATAATTGAAAGTAATCCCCACCAGCTTCTCGAAGGTCTTGCCATATGCGCTTATGCAGTAGGAGCCGATGAAGCTATAATTTATGTAAGGGCTGAGTATCCCCTGGCTGTTCAAACAATCCGCCATGCTATCAAGCAAGCTGAAGAATATGGGATTTTGGGGGAAAATATCCTAGGTTCCGATTTTTCCCTTCATGTAACTGTGTTTCAGGGTTCTGGAGCCTTTGTTTGTGGGGAAGAAACGGCTCTTATTCAATCCGTAGAAGGTAAAAGAGGAATGCCTCAGCACAGACCCCCCTATCCGGTTGAAAAGGGATTGTGGGGAAGACCCACCGTAGTAAACAATGTGAAAACTTTAGCTTCCGTCCCACCCATTATAAGAAAAGGAGCCGACTGGTTCAGATCCATTGGTACAGAGGGAAGTCCCGGGACGGCCATATTTTCCATTGTTGGAAATGTGAAACATGCCGGATTGGTTGAAATAGCCATGGGAACAACCCTTAGAACTCTAATATTTGACATCTGTGGAGGTATCCCGAACAAGAAAAAATTCAAGGCCGTTCAAATAGGAGGGCCATCGGGTGGTTGTCTTCCTGAAGATTTCTTGGATACTCCTATTGATTTCGACTCGTTAACCAAAGCCGGCGCTATGATGGGCTCTGGTGGTATGGTCGTAATGGATGAAGATAGCTGCATGGTTGATGTTGCAAGGTATTTCCTGGAGTTCACTCAAAAAGAATCATGCGGAAAATGTACGTTTTGCAGAATAGGAACAAAGCATCTTTTAAATATTCTGGACCGCATAACAAAAGGCGAGGGAAAAGAAGAAGACCTAGAAATACTTCAGCAACTGGCTGAAGATATAAAAAAAGGGTCTTTGTGTGGCCTCGGCAAAACCGCCCCGAATCCCGTTCTTACATCACTTAAATATTTCATGGATGAATATATAGCCCATGTAAAAGAAAAGCGTTGCCCAGCCTTAAAGTGCAGGGCTTTAATCGCCTATTATATAGACCTTGAGAAATGTGCCAGAGGATGTGAAGTATGCGTAGGTTCCTGCCCGGTCGAGGCAATCTTTACTGCTAAAGGACGAAAAAAGGCCATAGATCAAGAATTGTGCGTAAAGTGCGGCGAATGTATGGCTGTGTGTCCACCAGAATATGACGCGGTGTTTAAAGTGTCGCCGCCGGAATTGGCACCAATTGTGGAAAGGCCACCGGATCAACAACCTAAAAAGGCAAGTGGTGAGAAGTAATTATGAAGATAACAGTTGACGGCAAAGTGCTTGAAGTTGAGGAAGGTATAAGCGTCCTTGAAGCCTGTCTTCAAAACGGTATTTTCATACCCAACCTGTGTTTCTTAAAAGAAAGGGAAAGACCCCATGCATCGTGCAGGCTTTGCTTCGTTCAAGTAGAAGGAATGCCCACACCAACTACATCTTGTACCCTCCCTGTAAAAGACGGGATGGTAATTCACACCAATACCCCCGAGGTGAGGCGACTGCAAAAAACCGCTTTCAAGCTTATCATGTCAGGTCATCCCTGCCATGCAAAAACGTGTCCCGTTGGGAAAAATTGTACGTTGATGAAAATAGCAAAGTTTTTGGGTGTAGGCCTTGGTCCCAAGCCTTACGAAAGGCTGGATAGAGAAATGCCTGACCTTATAGATTTCGGCTTCATGTACTACTCTCCATACCGGTGCGTGCTTTGTGCTAAGTGCATTCACGTATGTAAAACTCAAAATGGAAAACCATTACTTACATTCGCCCGTCGAGGTTTCGAAACTATAGTCGCCTTTTTCCAAGATCCCTTGGAAAACACTGAAGAAAAATGTATCAATTGCCGTGCATGCACAAACATTTGTCCCACAGGTGCGTTAGTTTTAAAGGATACGGAAAACGTTGAAAGAGAAGATGAAGCTCAAACGGCCTAGCTGGCATGAATATTTCATGCTCATCGCAAAAATTGTAAGTAGCCGTTCAACTTGTAACTCAAGAAGAGTTGGCGCTGTAATCGTAAAAGACAACCACATCCTTGCCACGGGATATAACGGCGCAATGCCGGGCGTTGAACACTGCATCGATCATCCTCCCGTAAACGGTCGTCCGTATTGCTTCCGCAGGGAATTGAACATACCTGACATTGACAAGTACAACTTTTGTAAGGCCTCTCATGCAGAAGCCAATGCCATAGCCCAGGCAGCACGTTACGGAATATCTGTTGAGGGGGCAACGCTTTATACAACTCTAGCACCCTGTTATGTATGTTTAAAACTGATCGCCATGGCAAGGATAAAGGCAATCTACTATGAACATCCCTATGAATCCTCAAATAAAGAACGGGACGAATTCTGGCGTAAGGCAGTTAAAGATGCGGGCATCGATGTATTTGAACAACTAACCATATCACCTCAAACCTATGACTATATCTTAGCAGACATTCGAGAAATAACGTCAAGGAGGCGTACGGAGGCAACATTTTGAAAGAATTTGTTCCCTTGTTCTGTAAAAACCAATTAAAAATCATAAACCCTTTTGGAACAATAGGAATAATAACTCTCTGGTCTGGTATTAGTTATATTGAAAGAAAACTTGCCGAGGCAGGTATTTCCCTCGATCCTTCTGAAACTCCTATTGCGGTTGTGGGAACTCTTTATGGTAACGGACTGCGGGAGCTTCTAAGAAACCTGCTTTACAATCCTCAAATAAACACCCTAATACTTTACGGTAGAAACAGGTCTGGTTCTGCAGAGGAACTAATATCCTTTTTTGAAAAGGGAATAGAACTAGTCGAAAATGCTGCAGTAAGTTATGAACCTCTTCCTGATGGGACTGAACCTAAACTGGCCAGAATAAAAGGGACTAGAAGAATAATTGATGACTTGATAAAACCGGAAATGTTCGAAATCCCACCGGAAATAATATTTGCGGGAGAACCTCAACAAAGTGGGGCATTACAAAAAATAAAACAAATACTGAAAAATTATAGACCCCAAGAGTGTAAAAACCTCAAACGAATAATGGTACCACTTCCGGAAATGAAGATTTCCTGGTATCCAAGTAACCCAAGGACTCATACTATCTGGGCAGAGGATCCTCTAACCGCATGGAAAGATCTCATCCACACACTTTATAACTTCGGCCGGCCTGTGGTGTTAAAGAAAGGGCCCCGTCGAGAACTTCAGAACATGAAGGTTGTGGTGGAAAACCCCGAACCTGTGCCAAAGGATATAATTGAAAAATACGGCTTTAAACACGAAAAGCTCCTTTTGTATCAGAAAGAATTTCTCTCAGCGGTTTTGCCAGAAGATACAACCTACACTTACGGTCATCGTATGAAATCCTATTTTGGTTTTGACCAGATAGAAGTCGTCAAAGAACGCCTTCGTGAAGATCCAGAAGATAGAAAAAGCTATATTGTTCTTTGGGACCCAAAAGGAGATCTTATAAATCTCAACGGAAAAGGTGGACGGCCATGTCTTACGTCCCTTTTCTTCCGAAAGTTTGACAACAGGTTGACCCTAACAGCGACTTTCAGAACACACAATGCCCTGGACGCCTGGTTGGTAAATTTTTACGGTCTTATGGCTCTACAAAAGGAAGTAGCGGGAGCGGTCAATATGCCTCCCGGGGCCATATCAGTAATAAGCCATTCCATTAGTATAGACGAAGCTGAACTAGACAGGGCTGCTTTAATTGCTTCGGAAAAAGAATTCCGTTACCGTCTTGACCCTATGGGATACTTTAGAATTTCCCTTGATTCAGGTGAAATAGTTGTAGAATATAGAGTTGATGACATTACACTGAAAATTTACAGGAGTAAGAAAGCGGCAAAGCTTCAGCATGAAATAGCCAGAGACGGTATAGTTTCCGAAATCAGCCACGCAATTTACCTGGGAAGACAACTTGAAAGAGCAGAAAAATGTCTTAGAGATGGAACTACATTCATACAGGACTAAATCAAATTGAAAAGGCCAACGGATACCAATTCAAAGCCCATCATTTTCTTTGATATTGGTCATACACTGGTTACAGGTTCTCCTGCATCTCCCAGGCGCCTTCTGGGTCACAAACTGGATCTTACAGAAAAAGAAATCAAAGTTATTGGAAAGCTTATAATGACCTACCATGCTGAGCATCCCGGAGAACTGACGGAAGTCATCGCCGGACATATTAATCGAATCGAGAAAAAGGTTATATTCCAGGCCGTTCAGGACATATGGGATGAACAGGTAAGCTGTGTGGAACTTCTGCCGGGTGTAGAAGAAACGATTGAAAGCTTGAGTGAAGCCCGGTTTAAACTTGGTTTGATATCAAATATCTGGCATCCTTTTTTCGTGGGTTTCCAATCAAGATACCCCGGTTTGGTAAAGAAGTTTGACTATCAAATCTTAAGCTATAAGACCGGATGTAAAAAACCATCCAAAGAAATCTTTTTGCGAGCACTAGCTATTTCCAAAAGAAAACCAAATGATTGCTGGATGATAGGAGACACTTACGAACTGGATATAGCACCAGCCATTGACCTTGGTTTTAAAACTGTATGGTTCATTCTAAGACCAAATAGAGAAACGGAGGCAGTTGCGAAGGTAATTAGAAACGATTTACCAAAACCAGACTATGCCGTGCACGACTTAAGGGAAATTCTGAGTCTCTTCATCAGTTGAATAAACGAAGAAGTTTTAACTTATGTATGGGAGCTTCCGCTTTCCTGTGCATGAAAACACATTCATCCTCTTCAAATTTCCTGCAAGCCAATGGGCGATACGGGTAGATAGCACAACGGGTACCACCCATTTTTGAATCTTCCAATAAGAAAGCACAGAACAGCTGTCCGTTTCCACACCCATTCGTAAACAACAGTTTCCAGTTTTCTGGAAAAGGCCATTCTGCAGGAAATTCAGCGCAACCGCTGGCTATCTCACAGCACAGACCACATCTTGTACAATACCCGCTATCAGAGCCGGTTATTTCACTGTCATGGATAAATCCCATATTATCTGCAATCATCATTATCATCTTAAAAATTCTAATCCTTGCCGCTAGGTGACGTGCGAGAAAACTCCGACGCCATAATTTATTCCTACCAATAAATTTTTCAGACTTCATTAGACGAAACGAATTTCTTAACCAGAAAAACGAAGGGAAATACCTGTTTGAAAGAACCCTGTATATTTCGCGGCGAGATTTCGGTATAAATTTCAAAAAGCCTCTTGTTATTTGCAATTTATTCTTTTTATGTGGGAAAATTAGCTTCACGGACTAAAACCCGATACATCTATTCAATCAGGGAAGCTTAATATCCGGATTGTTTATCTCAGCCTCAGAAGCCCTAACGTAAAGGGGAATAAGCTTGACAGGATCGTCTTCATCCCCATCAGCAATGCACCTTGCTGCAAAAAAAGCAATATGCGACGACCTTATTGCATGAAACTCAGGGCTAGGCTCAAGAACCCTATCATTGAGACTTTCCCAAAAATATTCTTTGTACTGTACCCATCCATCGCCACAAAACACGGTTGGGTGGTCAATCTTCTTAACCACGGTTTGAGGGCTGTCCACAGAATAAGGGAAAATCTGCTCAAGTCCATTATGTCCATTGCATTTAAAAAGAGTCCAATAGACTTCCTTCTTTCTCGCATCTATCATGGGACACACATAGTGCGACGTATATGCAAATGGACAGGCCAAAGCAAACAAAGAAGGCACCCCTTTTATAGGCTTTTTCAAAGACCAGGCTATCGTTTTGAAAGTTGTAATACCAATACGAAGGCCCGTAAAACTACCAGGTCCAACACCTACAGCAAAAGCGTCAATATCTTTTATGGAAAAACCCAATTCTTTTAAAAGTTCATCTATTTTCACCATCAATCTTCGATTGTGTGTTTCCCTCTTCGTAACAAGGCTTTCTGCAAGCAGAATTCCCGAGTTTATAGAAGGGTCAAAATCGACAATTGCGACCGAACCACAGTTTGTAGAAGTATCTGCCGCCAGAACCCTCATCTTCCTTTAAACCAGTCTGGAATTGTCGGAAAAATTCTCACAAGATCGTTATAAAAGACAAAAATCATAAGAACTATCAGAAGAGCGAAACCCACTCGTTGAATCCATTCCGTAGCTTTTTGACTGAGCCTTCTTCCGGATAATCCCTCGACCGCAAAAACCAGTAAATGACCACCGTCTAATGCGGGAAAAGGGAGCAAATTTAAAACGGCAAGGTTCACACTTATAAGAGCTATAAAGTTCAAAAAGGGGAAGAAACCCGCCTGAGCCTGCTGTTTTGCCATCTGAGCAATCATTATGGGACCACCAACAGTTTTAAAGGGAACAACACGTTCAATCAGCTTTACAATAGTTAAAAAGAAAAGTTTTGTAATGTATATTATTTGCCATAATGTTTCAGCAAAAGCCTCAAAAACCCCTATCTTTTTAATGGTAACCTTTCCTGAGGCGGTTATGCCTATAATTGGTCTAACCGTGAGTTCTCCAAAGATATTTTTTACTCTGGTAATTTTAGGAACTATCTTAAATGTAATAAGCTCAGTTCCTCTTTTTACGGTGACCGCAAGCGGAGGATCACCGGGCTTCCATTTTCTAATGGTTTCAGAGAGTAATTCCCACCTATCTATGGATATTTCGTTAATCCTGACAATGACGTCACCCTTCCTAATCCCCGCTTTTTCCGCCGGAGACCCTGGCTGAACCTGGCCAACTTCCGGCATAAGTTGAGGCAAGCCGGCAAAAACAAATACAATAAAAAAAAGAACTGCGGCCAGGAGAAAGTTGCTGATGGGACCCGCGGCAACAATCATCGCTTTCTTTAATGGTGATTGAAAAAGAAAGCTTCTGTGGTAATCAGAGGGATCAACTTCGTCTAGAGAGTCCTCCCCTAACATTTTGACATATCCGCCAAAGGGAATGGCCGCTATGCAATATTCTGTACCATCTTTTTCGTATGTAAAAAGAGAAGGGCCAAAACCTATGGAAAATCTTTCTACATGAACTCCGCATCTGCGAGCCACAAGAAAGTGGCCAAGCTCATGTACGAAAATGAGTACGCCTAGAACGATCGCCGCATAGATAACTGTGGTCATTTCTTTATCTTTTTCCTCTACCTATTATATATACTTCCTTCTCGGCCATTTCTCTGGCCCATCTATCAATTTCAAGAATACGGTCAATACTTTCCGCATTTTCTATGTTGTGCTTTGCCATTACTGTTTCGATAATACGAGGTATGTCGTAAAAACCAATACTCTCATTTAAAAAAGCATATACTGCTACTTCATTTGCCGCATTGAGAACCGTAGGCATTGTGCCTCCTGCTTCACAGGCATCCCGTGCTAGCTTCAAGCAGGGGAACTTGTCTTCATCGGGTGGATAAAAATTTAGACTGCCTATCTCAAAAAGATCTAGCTCCTGGAGTGACAAATCAAGCCTTTCTGGATAAGCCAGAGCATAGGCAATAGGTATTCGCATATCAGGAATTGCAAGCTCAGCTATAACCGAGCCATCGATATACTCCACCATTGAATGGATAATACTTTCAGGATGAATAACCACCTGTATTTTATCGACAGGAACGTCGAACAACCACTTCGCCTCTATAAGCTCTAATCCTTTATTCATAAGAGTTGCCGAATCGATGGTGATTTTATTACCCATTGCCCAGTTTGGATGATTGAGAGCCAACCCTGGGGTTGCCTTTTTAATCTCATCCCGGGACATTCTGAAGAAAGGACCACCCGAGGCTGTGAGTAAAATGCGCTTTAGATGAGACCTATCATGCCCCCGAAGTGCCTGATAAATCGCATTATGCTCACTATCCACCGGCAGGATTACTGCACCGCTTTCGCGGGCAGCTTCCATTATTAACTCCCCGGCTATAACCATTGTTTCTTTGTTGGCCAGTGCCACAATTTTCCCGCTTTTTACAGCCCTTTCGGTCGGAAGCAAGCCAGCAGCACCGACAATAGCAGAAAGAACTATTCGAACTTCAGGTAGGGAAGCAACTTTGCAGTAACCATCCATGCCAAACAGTATTTCAGGAATATGTTCCAAACCTCTCAGCAAATCTCTCAATTTATCTGCTTCAGCAGAAGACCTGACAACCGCGTATGCAGGACTAAAGTCACGAATCTGTTTCGCAAGCAGATTAACGTTTTTTCCTGCCGCAAGCGCCACCACCTCAAATCTATTACGATATTTTCGAACAACATCTAGAGCAGACGTTCCGATGGAACCCGTTGAACCTAAAATTGCTATTCTCCTGCGATCCAAAGCGTACAACCTCCTAAAATATCAAGCAAAAAAACGCCAGCAAAACCATGCAGCAGGAAAGGAAAACAATAGACTATCCAATCTATCAAGTAATCCCCCGTGTCCCGGAAGGATTTTTCCGGAATCTTTTATGCCCTGCTGTCTTTTAAGCATAGACTCTATCAGATCACCTGTCTGCGCAGTAAAAGTTACAATAATCGCAGCAACGAATGATTCAAACAAACCAAAGTCGGCAATGAAAAATAGGGCAGCAAAAGTTCCAACCACCAAGGCAAAAACAGTTCCTCCGATCGCACCTTCTACTGTCTTTTTAGGGCTAACGGTTTTATACAAAGGTCTCTTTCCAAACCTCCTTCCCGAAAAAAATGCTCCCACATCGGTAGCCACAACTGTAAACAGCACAAACCAGATGAGACCTCGATTAAATTCTCCTGTCCCATCTCTGTAAAGAGACAAATAGGCTAACAGGTAACCGGTGTAAGTCCACCCAAAAAAATAAGAAATAATTTTCTCAAGTTTAAACCTGTCGGTAGGAAAAAAGATTAAGCAATAAAACATACAAAAGAAAATAGTTAGAAAAACACAGAGATGAAGCCCTATAAAACCCCAAAAAAAGGCGAATATAGGATAGAGAGAATTAATCGATGAAAAAACAACCTTCTCTGATGAACTTATTTCCTGTGGAATAAAGATATAGCAGAACTCCATGCCGGCAATGAAAGAAATTATCGTTACCGCAATGGCAACCACCAGCAGAGAACCTTTAAATAGTAAAAAGACTAGCGGTATTGCAATCGCGATTGCTGTAATCCATCTCTTTTGTAAATTGGTTAAATCTGGCATGGCAGGAAATTTAATAGGGAGCCGAGCAAGTTACAGGAATCTCAAGCTGTTCGCTTATTTTCCCAAAACGACGCTCCCGTCTCTGATAATCTTCGATAGCCTTAACAAACTCCCTTTCGTCAAAATCAGGCCACAGTACGTCAGTAATGTACAATTCCGTGTAAGCTATCTGCCATAATAAAAAATTGCTGACCCTACATTCACCGCTTGTTCGAATTAAGAGATCTGGATCGGGCACATCCCTCGTGTGAAGATTCTCAGCAAAGAGTTTCAAATCAATGTCTTCTGGGGTTATTTCACCCCTTTGTACCATTGTTGCTAATTTACGAGCCGCATTTACAATTTCATGTCTTCCACCGTAGTTCAACGCAAGCTGTACATACAATTTTTTGCAGTTTCTGGTTTTGTCAAATGCTTCATCAAGAACATCTAACACATCAGCAGGCAAACCATCTCTATCACCTATGTGCTTTACCTTTACTCCATTTTCTATAAGCTCAGGCAGCTCCTTCCTCAAAAAGCGCTTCAGGATACCCCAAAGAGCCTGAATCTCGGAGTGAGGTCTCTGCCAATTTTCCTTGGAAAAGGCATACAAAGTCAAATAGGGAATACCCCATTCGACACAACACTTTATCGCTTTTTTTACGGCTTCTACGCCAACCCTATGACCAAATACACGGTTCTTGTATCGTTTTTTGGCCCACCTCCCATTTCCATCCATTATTATGGCAACGTGCCGAGGCATATTTTCAGAATGATTAGGCCTCACGTCCACTTTATACTTCAAGAACCTCTTTCTCCTTTTTTTCCATCAATTCATCTACTTTTGATATATACTCATCTGTAAGCTTTTGAACCTTCTCCTGCCCCCGGTACTGATCGTCTTCGGATATCTGTTTCTCTTTTTTAAGGTCCTTTATCATTTCGTTGGCATCACGACGAATATTTCTTATAGCTACTTTGGCCTCTTCAGCCATCCGCTTCACAATCTTGACCAATTCCTGTCGTCTTTCCTCGGTTAAAGGGGGAATATTTATCCTTATGACTTTGCCATCACTGTTCGGTGTAAGACCCAAATCAGACTTTAAAATCGCTTTCTCGACATCGGCTACAACATTTTGATCCCATGGCTGAATCATAATAGTTCTCGGCTCGGGAATAGTAATGGTAGCAAGTTGATTCAGGGGGGTAGAGGTACCATAATAATCAACTTTTATGTGTTCAACCAAAGAAGGAGTAGCTCTGCCCGTTCGAAGTCTTTTATACTCATTTTCCAGGTTCTTTAGCGTCTTTTCCATCCGGCCTTTAGCATCGTCATATATTTCATTCAACATCAGCTTCCTCCTTCCACCACAGTTCCTATGGGTTCACCTCGCACTACCCTTTCAATATTCCCTGGAACCTTTACATTAAACACAACTATCTTCATACCCCTATCCCTGGCAAGGGAGATGGCAGTAGCATCCATAACCTTCAAATTTTTGGTCAACACTTCATCATAAGTCAGGTTTTTAAAAAGATGAGCATTTCCATTTTTTATGGGATCAGAATCATAAACTCCATCCACCTTGGTTCCTTTCAACAATGCTTCCGCCCCAATTTCAACAGCTCTCAAAGCCGCAGCCGTATCAGTGGTGAAAAAAGGAAGCCCTGTCCCCGCTGCAAAAATTACAATGCGCCCTTTTTCAAGATGCCTGATAGCTCTTCTCCTTATATAAGGTTCAGCTACTTCTCTCATTGCAATCGCAGATTGAACTCTTGTGGCCACATCATATTTTTCAAGCGCTTGCTGTAGGGCCAGGGCATTTATAACCGTAGCCAGCATACCCATATAATCCGCAGTAGCACGATCCATCCCTTGAGCCGCTCCAGAAACTCCTCGAAAAATGTTGCCACCGCCAATGACAATCGCAACTTCAACGCCTATGGCATGCACAGAAGCAATCTCACGAGCCATACGATCAATAATGCCAGTATCTATGCCATAGGCACAATCGCCCATTAAGGCTTCGCCGCTGAGCTTTAACAAAATACGCCTATAGCCAGTTCCATTCTCACTCATACTTTAGTCTTCACCAAGCTGATATCTAACAAACCTGCGAATGACGATCTTTTCACCAATTTGAGCCACCAATTCATTCAAGTAATCTCTAATAGTTTTATCAGTGTCCCGAATAAAGGGTTGCTCCATTAAAGCAGCTTCCTGATAAAATTTCTTCAGTTTACCTTCTACAATCTTTTGAATTATGTGGTCAGGTTTACCGGATTCCTTTGCCTGAGCTTCATAAATTGCCCGTTCACGCTCTATAACTTCTTCAGGGATGTCCTCTTTTTCCACCCCCAGAGGACTAGTTGCTGCAATCTGCATGGCAATATTCTTCGCAAATTCCTGAAAAGGTTCACTTTTAGCGGCAAAATCTGTTTCACAGTTTACTTCTACCAAAACACCGATTCGCCCGCCAGCGTGAATGTAAGAACAAACGAGCCCTTCTTTAGCTGCTTTTCCGGCTCTCTTCATTGCTGTTGCAAGACCCTTTTGCCTAAGGATATCAATTGCCTTTTCCATATCTCCATTTGTCTCTTCCAAAGCTCGCTTACAATCCATCATGCCGGCGTTTGTTTTAGCACGAAGTTCTTTTACTAGTTCAAGTGATACTCCCAACTTTATCCCTCCTTGAAGCTGTTTTTTTACTCCTGTTGCTGAGTGTCTTCTATTTCTGGAGACTTGTCCTTCTCTTCCCGAGAATCCACAATCTCAACTTCAAGACCTTCTTCCTTGAGCAACTCTCCAGGTGCCACTTCAGATTCAATCTCTTTGTCAGTCTCAGCCTGTAAAGATTCCTCAAATCTCTTGCGTCCTTCAATACACGCGTCGGCTATCCGTGATGTAATGAGACGAATAGCTCTTATGGCATCATCATTACCGGGAATAGGATAATCAATGAGGTCAGGATCACTGTTGGTATCCACAATGGCGACAACCGGTATCCCAAGTTTATTTGCCTCAGCCACAGCTATTTTCTCTTTAGGCGTGTCAACTACGTAAAGCACACCGGGTAGATGTTTCATCTCTTTTATACCACCCAAATTTTTTTCAAGCTTTTCACGCTGTCTTGCCAATCTCAACACTTCTTTTTTGGGAAATTTCGTAATACTTCCATCTTCAAACATAGCGTCCAACTCTTTAAGACGATCTACCCTTTGCTTAATGGTTTTAAAATTGGTCAACATTCCACCAAGCCAGCGATGGTTTACATAGTACATCCCGCATCTTTCAGCCTCTTCACGGATAATATCCTGAGCCTGCGGCTTAGTGCCGACGAATAGAACGGTCTCTCCGGCTGATGTTGCTTCAACTACAAAATTATAGGCCTGTTGGAAAAAACGAACTGTTTTTTGAAGGTCAATAATATAGATGCCGTTTCTGGACCCAAAAATGTAAGGCTTCATTTTTGGGTTCCAGCGCCTAGTCTGATGTCCAAAGTGAACACCAGATTCCAGAAGCTCTTTCATCGTAACAACCGCCATAACTTACCTCCTTTGGTTTTGCCTCCACCCTCCAACGCACCTTCTATGGGCACCAAAAGAACCAGAGGGTGTGCGGATTTTAAAGCCGTGTATATCTAGCACAGCCCTATCTTACCTGCAACAGAAAAAAGCGATTAAGAAACTGGAAATGACAACGATATTGAATCTCTTTGGTTGGCGTCGGATTTTTAATGCTTTACCGGAATATAAACCATTATAGGCTGAACCACTCCAACAGTCAGGGCAAAATTTTTCAGTCTTTGAATCAGACTCTCCGTCATTTCGTGTCCTGCTCTGATGAGTAACCTACCATCCACTGATTTAACGTTTTCGGCAACAATCATGTCCTCTTTAAGTCCATTTATATTTACTTCCACTTTTTTGTAATTCTCATAAATGTGAACAATTTTTTCTAGTGCAGGAAACAGCCCTGGATCATATACTCCTTCACGCCCTTTTATGATTTGCATGGATTCACTAGCTGTATGACCAACTGTTAAAAGCTGTTCAAAATCTACCGCTAATTTGAGTATTCTGGATTCCAGGGGTATTTTATCTCCCTTTACGCCATCAACAGGAAATCCCGTACCATCAAAGTGCTTATCCTGATACTCAATGATTGTAGCAATAGATTCAAGTCTCGGAATGTGTCTTATAAGATGCGCAGCAACAGAAGAATGCATATCCATGAGCTGACGTTCTTCATCAGATAGTGGCTTACCCTTGTAAACTTTTAAAATTGTCTCTTCCGGAACCAACAGACACCCCAGCTGAGAAAGCAAAGCTGCTGTTTCAATTTTCCATAGCTCTTTATATCCAAGTTCTCTCGCTATCCATACTACCCACCTTGCTATTCGGGAAGATCTACCAAAGGCTTCGGGATTTGTTAATGACAAAACCTCGGTCAACAGTTTAATGCAACCTCTCAATGTCCTTTCCAGAAGTTCTTTCTCGCTTCTTATTAACTTATACTGTTCCAGACCGGCTTCTATTGCCGCAGCTAGAGTCTCCGTTGAACAGGGTTTCGTCAAAAATCTGAAAACATTTCCCGAATTTACAGCTTCTATCGCCGTGTCCAATTCCGCAAAACCGGTCAACATTATGCGAATTGTGTCTGGAGAAATTTCCTTCACTCGACTCAAGAACTGAATGCCATCCATAATCGGCATTTTCAAATCGGAAACAACAACTGCATAATCCTGGCTCTGTTTTATCTTCTCAAGACCTTCTTTGCCACTCCTAGCCACATCAATGTAAAACCTACCATGCAAGGTCCTTTTAATAGCTGCAAGCAATTTAGGTTCGTCATCAACTACCAATACTTTCATAACTACAACCCCTCCCCAACCAGTTAATGAATATAGGAATCACCATGTCCGGTTTCAGAAATATTCAATGGTAGCCTTATGACGAAAACCGTTTGATTATTCACATCAGACTCGAAAAAGATTTGCCCATTATGTTTTCGCACAATTACAGACTGGGCAATAGCTAGCCCCTGTCCCGTTCCGATCCCTGGATCTTTAGTTGTAAAAAAAGGTTCAAAAACTTTGTCCCTTATCTCGTCAGGAATACCTATGCCATTATCAGAAATAATTATCTCGCACCAATGATTTTTTTTCCTGGTCGTTATACAGATTACTCCATTAAAGTTCGAATCAATTTCTTTTTTCTCTTTAATCGCATCAACAGCATTCATGAAAATGTTCAAAAGCACTTGTCTCATCTCGCTAGGATTACATTTAACGGGCGGCAAAGAATCATCAAGTTGAAGCTCCACATTGGCAATTCTTTTCCATAGCCCCCTTGTCATTGTTACTATATCCTCTAATGATTTGTTTATATTCACAAGTTTCTTCAATTCCGAGGATCGGACATGGGAAAAACTCTGAACAGAATTAACAATCTTTGTTATATGTCCTACACATTCTATACTCTCAGTCAGTGCTGATACAACTTCACTTGCTAGAAAATTGAGATTAGCTTGATTTTTGTACTCATCAATCTCGCTAACCATAGACATTAATTCTTTATCTTTGGGCAAATAGTCCGAAATATTCCTTTCTAGTTGCTCATACATTTCTATAATTGATATGAAACGACGTGCTCCCTCAAGTGCAAATGGGAGGTTAGTGGCTAAGCATTGTGCCGGGGTATTAATTTCATGAGCAATTCCAGCAGCAAGAATTCCCATGGACTGTAATTTTTGTGCATGTAATGACTTCATTTCCATATATTTTTTCTCGGTTATATCAAAAGCAATCACTAACACATGATATTTGTCATTCTGACCCTTATCAAAGGGCTGAACTATTATATCCAGAAAAATTTCTCTCTTGCCGGACAGCGTAACTTTAACGTCTTTAAGATTTCTCCTTACACCATCCTGGATGGTCTTAAAGGTTTCACTAAGTATGACCCTGTTGCTCTTTAGCACATCCACAGCATCCAGATGACTACCAACTGCTTTGTCAGGGGCAATACCGAAAATCTTTTCCGCGGCACGGTTCCACCTATAAATTACGCCATTCTCATTCACAGCAACTACAATAGCCTCCACGGTATCAATAACCGTATTGAGCTCCTTATTGATAAGTGTCAATTCGTTTTCTATCTCTTTTAGCTGGGTTACATCAGTATAAACGAAAACGGCGCCGGAAAACTTTCCCTCATTGTCCATTATGGGAGTAAAGCTCCTAAGAAAGTATCCCTTTAATCTATCCGAATACATCTCCTCTTTGACTATCACACCATTAGAGATTCTCTGTTTACAAGGGCATGTGTTAGAATACTCCCGCTTTTCACAGCCTATCTCCCAACACTTCTTCCCAATAATATCCCTCTCGCTCAAATTCACTCTGTCTCTGAAGGCCTTATTAACTCGGGTAACGACAAAATCTCGATCTAAAACCAGAATCAAATTATCCACCGAGTTAAAGGTGCTTTCCCATTCCTTTCTGGCTTTATCTATTTGATCCCGCAATATCTTTTCGGAAGTAATATCCAGCGCAACACCATAGAACATCAAATCCTTGGTAACCTCATCCAGTATAATCCTACCAACATCTTTAATCCATTTTATCTCCCCACTGGCGGTTCTTATCCTGTATTCTCTCTCATATGTAAAATTACTATGCAATGCATCGACGATAGCTTGTTTCGCCCTACGATAATCTTCTGGAAGAATGAGATCTTTCCACACCACCCTTCCACTTTCAAAATCCTCAGCTGAATAACCTGAAATTTCCTCTATTCTAGGACCAAAAAACTGTGCGGTCCAGTCTTTGCCACCTTTGTACAAGATTGTAGGTATAGCCTCTGCAAGCATCGACAATTCCTGTTTTTCTCTTAAAAGCTCCCTTGAATAAGCTCGGCAGAGTTTCAAAAGAACCGATATAAAATCGTATATATTGCTACCCTTCACGGGCTCTAAACATTGGTCTGAGGCATTTACAAGTGCCCTTACAGTTTTGCTAATGCTTGGACTCAACTGGATCACCCATTTTTCATTAACCTCACCAACTTGAACGCCCGTAATGACCATTAACTTTTTAACTGTTCCATTTTTAAGCGCCTCAACGAATACATCGTACTCTTGCTCAATATTTTCAAGATCAACAGCCCACAAGGTAGAATCGTCTGCGTATTTTCTCATTTGATCCATCAGACTTCTCAACGAAGGAAAAACCAAAGCCTCATGACCATGTTTCGCAAATTCCTCTTTCCAACGTGCTGTCAAATTACTATCCATCTTCCTTATGACTAAAAACCTCATAATGATCATCCCCTTTCAGGCACGACCAAAACATCAATGTTTTCAAAAGTTATTTGCTAAAAAATTTTAACAAAGATATGCATAATTATAACCAGTAAAATTATATCAATTACTTAGTTACTTGAATTGACAGCAAAACACCTTTACATTAGCATTCCTTTTTCGTGAAAAAAGTTGAAAACACATCAAAATAAAGCGAATGCGAGGTACACAATGATTATAGGTCTTGATGTTGGTGGAACACATACTGACGTGGTATTAATAAGTTCAGGCGGTCTGCTGAATCAAATAAAAGTTCCGACCAATTCCGACGATCTGTACAACAGTGTTCTCGATGGATTGAACAAAATACTAAAAAACGTCGATGTTAATGCCATCGAACGGATAGTTCTAAGCACAACTCTAACGACCAATGCAGTGGTTTCAAATACTTTGCAGCCGGTTGGCCTAATTGTCTCCAGTGGACCTGGCATTAATCCAGAACACTATCGAATCGGCGACCATTTTTTCTGCGTTAAGGGCTCAATAGACCACAGAGGACGCGAAGTTCAACCCATCGAACCCCTTGAAATTGAAGCTATTGCATCGAGAATGAGATCGGAGGGTATAAAATCAGTTGGGGTTATTGGAAAATTTTCAGTAAGAAACCCCTCCCATGAAAATAAAATAGTTAAACTTCTGGATGGAAGCTTTAATTACGTTCTGGCCGGTCATAGGGTATCTGGCAATCTGAACTTTCCCAGAAGAATCGCTACAGTATACCTATATTCAGCTGTTTATGAAATTCACAAGAACTTCTTTGACGCTGTCACACAATCTCTCAAATCCAAGGGTATAAAAGTTCCCATACATATTTTAAAAGCCGACGGTGGCACTATGTCCGTTGAGACATCGGTGCAATTCCCTGGTCAGACAATTTTATCCGGACCAGCCGCCAGCGTTATGGGAGCCGTTCCCTACGCACAAAGCTCTGGTGACAGCTTGGTCATGGACATCGGAGGTACTACAACTGATATGGCAATTCTTGTAAATAAAGTTCCCCTCCTGGAACCTCTTGGAATAGAACTTGGCGGCTATAAAACCCTTATTCGGGCCCTTAAAACCAAATCCATACCACTGGGAGGAGATAGCGCAGTATCAGTCGATGGTAACAAAAATTTGGCTATAGGACCTCAAAGGACGGGACCGGCAATGGCTTTCGGGGGAAGTGAGCCCACCCCCACAGATGCCTTGATATTTCTTGAAATCATGAAAAGCGGAGATTTTAACAAAGCCAAAGAAGCAATGAATAAGGTTTCATCTAAGCTGGGATGCTCCAATATGGAAGCTGCGCAATTGGTACATATAAAATTTTGTGAAAAGCTTCTTGCTGCGGCCAATGAAATGATAAATGAAATAAATAAACGACCGGTTTATACCGTTCACGAGTTCTTAGAAGGCCATCAGGTCAAGCCCTCGGAAATTTTAGTTTTAGGTGGACCTGCACCTTATTTTGCTGAACAACTTGAAAAAATGTCCGGACTTCCAGTTCGCGTAGTTCCTAACTGGAACGTAGCAAATGCCTTGGGTGCTGCACTCGCAAGGGCAACTTCTGAAATAACCCTTTTCGTAGACACCGAACGCGGCATAGCATCGGCACCGGAGGAGGACTTTTATAAACCTGTGGATAAAGAATTTACGCTAGAGGATGCTAAAAGACTTGCTTTCTCCATACTCAGAAACAAAGTAATCCGGGAAGGAAGCGCAACTGATGAAATTGAAATGGAAATTTTAGAAGAACAACAATTCAATATGGTTAGAGGATTTTATACTACAGGCAAAAACATACGCGTAAAAGTACAAGTAAAACCCGGATTAATAAAAAACTACGATAATATAACTAGCAAATTTGTTTAAATCCATGGAGATATATCATGATAAAAGCTACCAGGAAGACAGGCCTTGTATTTTTCCCGGCATTCGATTGGGCAATATCTCCAACTCACCCAGAACGAGAAGAAAGACTTCTTTACACTAGAGACCAGGTATTTGAGGAAGGTTTATTTGACATAGAGGGAATCATTGAATTCAAGCCAGATATGGTAACAAGGGATGATATAAGGCGGGTGCATTTTTGCGTGCCAGATGAATGGAGCGTGGTCACTGAGTCCCACCTTGTTAGTGGAGGCGGAGCAAAAACAATTGGTTCTGTCGTTATGGAAAAAAAAGTCGAAAAAGGTTTTGCACTGGTACGCCCTCCAGGGCACCACGCTATGAGGGTAGTTCACGGAGCAAGGGGGTTTTGTAACATAAACATAGAAGCAATCATGATAGAGTATTTGAGAGACGCTTACGGTGTTGAGAGGGTTGCAATAGTAGATACCGACTGTCATCACGGTGACGGAACTCAGGATATATATTGGCACGATCCGGATACTCTCTTTATATCACTGCACCAAGACGGAAGAACCTTATACCCAGGATCAGGCTTTACCCATGAACTTGGGGGGCCCACAGCTTTCGGAACCACCATCAACATTCCCCTTCCGCCACGTACATCAGAAGAGGGTTTTCTCTATGCTGTAGACAACGTAATCCTGCCCCTGCTTGAAGAATTCAAACCCGAACTAATTATAAATTCAGCTGGGCAAGATAACCACTACACAGACCCCATTACAGACATGCAGTTCTCTGCCCAGGGCTATGCAAAACTCACGGAGAAAATATCTCCTGACATTGCCGTGCTAGAAGGGGGATATTCAATTGAGGGAGCCCTTCCTTATGTAAACGTTGGTATAATCCTGGCCCTTGCCGGTATAGACTATAGTTCAGTAAAAGAACCGGACTACGATCGCAACATGCTTAAACAATCTCGAGAATCCATGGAGTACATACGTAAGACCTGTGATCAGGTAATGGAATATTGGGAAAAAGCTCCGTCTATCAAGGAAAAAATGCTAGCATCGGGCAGTATCAAAGAAAGGGAACGCACAATTTACTATGATACTGACAATATTTTGGAAAATCAGAAAGAACAAATTGTGCTATGCAAAGATTGCCCTGGGATGTATTCAATAGAATCGTGGACTGATAGAGGAAAAAGAATATTGGCTGTTCATATCCCACGAAAAGCCTGTAGTAGATGTGAAGACCTTGGTTATAAAATTTATGAAACCTCGGCACGAAAAAACCTTAATTTAATTTTCCTACAAGATAGAAAAAACAAGCAGTTTTTTGTTAATGAGCCAGGAAAATAATGAAAATACAGCAGGTCCATATCCGTAATTTTACTTTAAAAGAGCTTGAGGACTGGATTGAGCAGATTGGGGAGAAGCGCTTTAGGGCACGCCAGATATTCCGTCAGATATTTTTGCGCAATGTAGATTCATGGGATCTTTGCACAGACTTGAGCAAAAAACTCCGAAAAAAACTAAATTTCTTGACTACATTAAACGGGATTAAGCTGAAGGAAAGACTCTTATCATCTGACGGAACGGAAAAGTTTGCCTTTGAATTGCCAGATGGTTTCCACATAGAATCTGTTCTCATACCCGATCCACCCAGACGGACATTGTGCCTGTCCACCCAAGTAGGATGCCCCTTGTCGTGTAAATTCTGCTATACTGGAACTCTCGGCTACGTGAGAAACCTGACAGCAGGTGAAATCGTTGAACAGTACTGTCAGGTCCAAAGGGTTATTGGGTCCAAAGCAAGAATAACGAATGTGGTTTTTATGGGAATGGGAGAGCCCTTATTAAACGAGACCGAAGTGCTGAGAGCAATTGAGATATTACTAGATCCACTTGGTCCCTCCTTTTCTCACAGGAGGATAACTATTTCTACGGCGGGAATCGTTCCAGCAATGAAACGGCTTGGTGAAACCCATCCTGTAAATATCGCTGTCAGCCTGCACGCACCGAACAATGAGCTAAGATCAATGCTAATGCCAATAAATAAGAAATACCCCCTGGAAGAACTTATTAAAACCTGTGAGGAATATCCCTTACCACCAAGAAAAAGGATAACATTTGAGTATGTTCTTATAGACAACATCAATGATTCTCAAGAACAGGCAAAAGAGTTGGTAGAATTGGTTAAACCCATAAGATGTAAAATCAACCTTATTCCCTTTAACCCTTTTCCTGGCACGAGCTATCGCAGACCTTCTGACGAAAAAATAGAACAATTCAAACAAATTCTTTTGGATTCTAATATTACCGCAACTGTGAGAACCAGTAGAGGAGCTGATATATTGGCAGCATGTGGACAACTAACGGGAGCTATCAAAAATGGAGCAACCAGATTTTGAAAAAGGAAAAGGCTTATTGCCTGTAATTGTTCAGGACTATTCCACCGGCAAGGTGCTAATGCTGGCATACATGAACCAGGAGGCATGGGAAAAAACCCTAAAAACAAGAAAGGCTCATTATTGGAGTCGAAGCAGACAAAAGCTGTGGCTAAAGGGAGAAACCTCCGGGCATATACAAGAAGTGGTTGAAATTCTTGTAGATTGCGATATGGATACAATTCTTCTTAAAGTCGTACAAAAAGGAGGAGCCGCTTGTCACACGGGATATGAAAGCTGTTTTTATCGCCGTTATGAAAATGGTGAATGGAAGGTTGTTGATGTAAAAAGATTTGATCCCGAGGAGGTATACAAAAAGTGAAACAGCTTGTTTTAGGGATACCCAAAGGAAGTCTGCAGGAATCCACAATACGTCTATTTAAAAGATCGGGTTGGAATATTTCTATGTCGGAAAGAAGTTACTTTCCTGAGATAAACGATAACGAAATCAAGTGCTCCATATGTAGAGCTCAGGAAATGTCAAGGTACGTCGAAAACGGTACCTTCGATGCCGGTATAACGGGAAAGGACTGGATTCTAGAAAACGGCTCAGATGTGATAGTTGTCTGTGACCTGATATACTCAAAGGTTTCCAATAGACCTACCAGATGGGTGCTGGCAGTTCCCTTTGATTCCCCAATAAAAGATGTAAAAGATCTTGAAGGGAAGAAAATTGCCACAGAACTCGTAGAATTTACAAAAAAGTACTTTGCAGAGGAAGGTGTAAATGTAAAGGTTGAGTTTTCGTGGGGAGCTACAGAGGCAAAGGTTATCTCGGGTTTGTGTGATGCTATTGTTGAGGTTACGGAAACTGGGTCCACAATGAGGGCTAACGGCCTTCGAATTGTGAAGGAACTCATGACTTCCAACCCTCAACTTATCGCCAATAAAAACTCCTGGCAGGATCCGTGGAAGCGAGAAAAAATTGAACAGATATCCCTTCTACTCCAAGGGGCTTTGAAAGCAGACGATCTTGTAGGCCTAAAAATGAACGTTCCTGAAGATAAAATTAACGATGTAATGGAAATACTTCCAAGCCTTAATTCACCAACAGTAGCTCATCTTTACAAGAGCAGCTGGCTGTCCGTAGAAGTTGTTGTCTCAAAAAAAATAGTCCGAGAATTGATACCTAATCTCATAAAAAGAGGTGCTCAGGGCATAATAGAGTATTCCCTTAACAAAGTGATATAGATGGGAGATTTTGAATGACGCCCTTTAGAAAGCTTAACCTGGTTAAATTTGTGAAATTGCTCTTTGCTGTTGGTGTCGTCGTAACTTTGTGCGAGTCATGCGCTACGACAGCGTCAGAAAACTCCATTTATCCCAAGGGAAATCCAACAAAGCTTCAAACTATAGGGGAAAATTATCTCGCAGCGGGTAAATATGCTCTAGCACTAAGATATCTTGCAGCAGCAGAAAAAGCAGGAGGCAATAAGGCCGAATTGTACTACGACATAGCTCTAGCTTACCAGGGACGAGGTTTCCAGGACAAAGCGCTAGAATATCTAAAAAGAGCATTAAAGATAAAAAGTGATTATCCTGAAGCACACAATGCCCTTGGAGCCCTTTTAGCTGAAAAAGGTCAACTAACCGAAGCAGAAAAAGAATTTGAAATAGCTTTAAACGACCCTCTCTACGAAACGCCACATTTTGCTGCATATAATCTTGCAAATATCTACTACCGACAAGGAAAATACAACAAAGCAAAAAAATATTACGAGCAAGCCATTGAACTCGCACCAAATTATGCTCCAGCTCATTTTGAATTGGGAAGAGTCCTAGAAGCATTGGGAGATTTACAGGGTGCCTGGTTGCATTACAAAGAGGCAGTACAATACAACCCAAGATGGGCGGCAGCCCAGTTTCACTATGGAAGGTTGTGTTATAGGTTTGGAAAGGCTGTATCGGCGAGATACTCCTTCCAGGAAGTTTTAAAATTGGCACCAGATTCAGATCTGGCTAAAGCCGCAAGGCAGTATTTAAAGAAAATGCATGTGGAAATAAATGATGAAGGTAGCTGAACGATGGAATGCAAAAGAACGGAACACATTAAATCATTCATCGTGATGGACGTCCTGGAAAGGGCTCAGGAGTTAGAAAAACAGGGTGCTGATATAGTGCATCTCGAGGTTGGTGAACCTGACTTTGACACACCATGGCCCATAAAAGGAGCAGCAATTAAAGCCCTTATAGATGGAGAAACCCACTACACCCATAGTTTGGGAATTAGAGAACTAAGAGAAGCAATATGTGAATATTATGAGCAAAACTATGGCATAAAAAATCTTAATCCAGATCGTGTTGTTGTGACATCAGGTTCATCTCCTGCTTTTTTAATAGCATTTGGTGCACTAATGAATGCAGGAGATGAAATTATCCTGTCAAATCCGTGCTATGCCTGTTATCCAAATTTTGCTCATTTTCTACAGGCCAGACCTGTATACGTGAATGTAGAAGAAGATGATGGATTCCAGTTTCAGCCTGAAAGAATCAAAGAAGCTATAACAAATAAAACTAAAGCCATAATGATAAATTCACCCGCAAATCCTACTGGGCATTTAATTGACGCTGACAGATTACAGGCTATAGCTGAGATGGATTTATGGATATTCAGTGATGAAATTTACCACGGACTGGTTTATGATGGTCAAAAGGCCCATTCTATTTTGGAATTTACAGATAAATGCTTCGTTTTCAACGGGTTTTCCAAATTGTTTGCCATGACGGGATGGCGGCTTGGTTACGTAATTGTGCCTGAGAATTTTGTAAGACCTGTCCAGTGTATGGCTCAAAATTTCTTTATATCAGCAAATGCACCTGCTCAACGAGCCGCCCTTGCGGCTCTCACACACCCCATGGTTGCCCAGGAAGTAAACAAGATGGTTGACATGTATGATAAACGACGCAAGTTTATGATAAAAAGACTAAAGGAAATCGGCTTTAAAATAGTTCGGGAGCCTAAAGGGGCCTTTTATGTTTTTGCAAACGCAAAAGAATTTTCTCAAAACTCTTTCGAACTGGCGTTTGAAATTTTGGAAAATGCTCATGTTGGAGTAACGCCAGGAATAGACTTTGGAAGTAACGGTGAAGGATTTCTAAGGTTTTGCTATGCAAATTCACTGGATTTAATCGAGAGAGGTTTGCAAAGGATAGAAGAGTATCTTCATTCGCGAACGAAATGAAAAGGGATATTAAGATAAAAT
>JALXAE010000069.1 GCA_026992355.1 Syntrophobacterales bacterium
GATGCACTCCTTGTGGATTTTGATCGCCGTCTCAGTCCAATCCTGGATGAGCTCAAGGAACGGGGGATTCGTTTCAGATTTCACACACCCAACGGACTTCATGCAAGGTATATCGACCAATGCGTTGCGCATTACTTTAAAGAACACAATTTCGAGACCATACGGATAAGTCTTGAGACAACGTCTCCTGAAAGACAGGCCTCCACAGGGGGAAAGGTTACGAGTCGTGCAGTGGTAGAGGCTGTAGAAAATCTCGTATCTGCTGGGATCGAAAGAGAAAAAATAGGAATCTATCTCCTCTGTGGTCTTCCTGGCCAAGAGGTTGAAGAGGTGGAAGAGTCCATCAAATTCGTAACATCTTTGAGAGTCAAACCATATCTAGCGGAATACTCACCCATCCCAGGCACCAAGGAGTGGGAAATGTTAATAAGTAGTGGTGTCATTCATAGGGATATTGATCCCCTCTTGACAAACAACACGGTCTTTTTCAGGATTTATTCCTCCATAGGAGAAGAGAATTGGATAAGATTTCAAACGCTTCGCAACCTCATCTAAACATCGTGCTCGTACATCCAGAGATTCCACCGAATACAGGTAATGTAGCTCGCCTGTGTGGTGCCACCCAAACCACTCTACACCTGGTGCATCCTCTTGGATTCAAAGTGGATGACAAGCACCTGAAGCGGGCTGGTCTTGACTACTGGGAGGAGGTGGAGATCATGCACCACAAGTCTCTCGATGCATTCCTTGCCTATTCCAAAGGTAAGAGGCTTTTGCTCTTTTCTGCAAGGGGTAAGAGTCCATATACCGAGGCGCCATATTCGGATGGTGCCTTTCTCCTTTTCGGCAGTGAGACAAAAGGGCTTCCACGTCAGCTTCTCGAGAACATGAAAAATTCCACCTACTATATTCCAATTTGGGGGAAGGTGAGAAGCCTTAATCTTTCAACCTCGGTGGGCATCGTTACCTACGAGGCATACAGGGTGCTTGGTTTTGGTGCGCATTGGCGGATTACTTTCCAGTGAATAGAATAACTTAATTGAAAGATAGATACTACTTCCCATAGGATAAAAAATAGGATATAGAAGAATGAGATGCGTGCACCTAGCTCAGTAGTTAGTGAGCTTAAAGATGAGTTTTTTGGTTAAACTTCAATGTCATAAGTAAGATACATGGATTAACCGAGGAAAATATAACAGGTGGAAGTTACATCAAATCGTCCATACATAAATCCTTTTACAGAATTTCTTTTTTATGCCATCATCTTTGTCTCTCCATTTTATAAGTGGCGCACTTTGAGTGAGGCATATCCATTTATAAAAGTTGATTATGTGCTCTCTATATTGCTTGCCATCGTTTTATTACCTTACCTGTTTACACAAAAAAAATTTTTTGAATACATTAAAAGCAATGTCTGGAAATGGCTACTGTTATTTTTATTGGTAACCTTTATTGCCACACTCCTTTCTCCTTATCCGCATGCAGCATGGAGGGGTTTCAGGTTTGTAGTTCTTATCGCAGTATATGTTGCCTTAAATCTTTTAATGATTACAGATAATGGATTCAAGAATACCTTGCCACAAATATTGATTATCAGCGTTACCATTGCCGCTCTAACTGCAATAATTGGTTTCATATTCAAGATAGAAGCCTGGACCGCGCCAGTTGAAGTTCCAGCTGGGGTCAGAGCAGGAAGAGGTGTGGTTGTCAGTGCCAACAACATGTCACTTATGATTGTGTTTATCTTTCCACTTTTATGGCATCGATTTCTCTATTCGTCCACTCTTTTTTCCAAACAGATGGCATTTTTGCTGATGGTCGTGAATTTCATCGGACTTGTTTCTACCTTCTCGAGATCAGGATTTTTGCTTTTTAATATAATTTTATTTATGCTCATTATTCAATATAGACGTATTTTCTTTGCAATTCGATACCTCGGCATAATTCTTTCGGTCTTTCTCATAATCGCGGTAGCATTGAGTCTTTTGATTCCAAAAAGTTATATTGAAAGACAAAAATCCTTGCTACTTGGAAGAAGGGCCGATATTTCAATCGAAAGGCGGGCAGATTATATTCCAGTAGCCTTTGACGCATTTAAAAAACATCCTCTTATTGGGACAGGAATGTACACCTTTAGGGTTATATGGACTAAATCTGAAAAAGCACAAAAACTGATAATAGATGAGCTAAAGGCGCATACCACATATCTGTCAGTAATAGTTACAA
>JALXAE010000070.1 GCA_026992355.1 Syntrophobacterales bacterium
ATCCTGGGTTAAGGGCCTATCTAAGCGATACTCCAGCCTATTAAAAAAGAAAGAGCAATGTACACACTAGCTTCAACGGCTCCTGCTCCAATATTTGGTTTCTGTTGATGAACAAGTTCATCTGTCAGGCTTCTTCCAATCAAAAGGAATTTATCCACAACAAACCTTGCTATGGGCAATACTATTGCACCAAAAATCATTACCCCGACAAAGAACAGGAGATCACGAGACCACGAGACGAAATCCCCCTGGATGGCATACCTAACAATGTTTCCAGTAGCAATTAAAACTCCAGCAAATGATACTCCTACTGCCACATTATCTTGCTCTATTTCTTTATGTAAATCAAAGGGTAGTATAAAATTGTAAAAGAGTGTAACCAATACCAATGCAATCTGACCCAACATCCAAAAAACCAGAGCAGTAAGAATCGTACCTTCACCAGATATAGCGCCAAAAACAATAAGACCCATTGCCACATGATTAGCAGCAACTACTATCCCTGTTCCACAGTTTCTATCAACTATTATTTCTTTAATATTATCAAAATGCCTCAATATAACTTTGTCATTTATAAAATGAGAAATTAGCATAAGAACAATTGCCAGGGTTCCATATATAGCAAGGTCTATAAAGGCACTTCTAACTGTAAGACTTGGACCTACCAAAGTCCCTCCAAGAGCTATTGAAATTCCTAGCACATATCCTGCAAAAACGAGAGCCAAAGCAAGATTATCCTTTTCAACCAATTCCTCTCGGACGTTGCATCTCGGATATGCCAAAACGAACACCCCTCTACCAATTACAAGTAATATCAAGGCTCCCACTAGCAATCCAAAAGCCAAAGCAATCCATAAACCAAAGATTTTAAAGAAAGATGCTGTAGCCAATGAAGCCATCACAGTACCTCCAGTAAAAATTGTCTACTTTCCAAAAAAACCTCCTCTTGAAACCCTGGAAGTTCTTGTACGCCCTACCCTGCTTGCAACCTTCCGTTCAAAGGAAGACTTCTTGGAAGCCATCCTTGCTCGTTGACGCTCAAAAAAGGAACCATACTTTTTCCGAGTGAAGGTTCCTCTTGTACCGTAAGTGGGGCGACCGTGGATATCTCTAGGTCCGTAGTAAGGCCTTCCTCTACTAGTATAAATGGTATATGTATGCCAATCGTCATATCTTATGCGACGTCTTCTAAGCAAACCCTCAGTTATATTCCCGGTTGCTTCTATTAACGCTGACAAAACTAAATATTTACCAAACCACTCCCATACACGATTTCCCGAACGGTCCGTCACCCATCGTCCGAATCGAGGATCTCCTACAAATTGATAACCCGGAGGTTGAGGAACATCCGAAACTACACCTTTTTTCTTGGATAAAATAGTCATTCCGAGACAAGAACGATATTTATTGTAGAGTTTTTCATCCACTTGATACCAGGGAGTGAGTTTTTCTTGAACAATGGGACTGTTGGGGTCCTTGGGATTATCTTTTAAATAAATTATGTGATAAAGATGATAATAATCTTTGAAGAAAAGGCCCTCTTCTCGCATATCAGCAAGTATTACCGAATATTCAGGATATTTATCATAAATTTTCTTTATCTTTTCGAGAGGGTTTCGAGAAGAGGTACCACATCCAGCTATCAAAGAAACAAAAAAAGCCATCAACAAAAAACAGTAGCTTTTTTTCTTCACTACTTCGGCCTCCCGCCCATAAAAAGCTAATTATCAAGCAGGTAAGATGTTACTAAATTGATACTCCTCTACATATTCTCCAACAGCAGCCTCAAAATCTGTATCGCCCCATTGTTCAATGGTCATAACATATTTCTCATCACTACTTTCATAATCCCAGTAAAGAAAAGGTATACCTGGCCCCTCACAATTTTTATAAAAATACCCACCACCGTAACTTTCCATTTCAAAGGAAATACCATCAAACTCTATCTCTTCTGGAGGATCTTCATATTTTAGAATGTGATCTTTTAATTTGGGATCAATCATGCCAATTGGAACTTTTCGCATCCATGTCCAGTAAATATCGTCGTCTTCCTCTCTGCACAGAAACCTAATTTCGTTTCCAGAACGAAGTTCCCATTCCAACATTTCAAAGCCATCTCCCATATCATACCGGTTTTTCGCTTCAACTCGCCATGTTTTCAAGTCATAGTCTACAAGCCATCCCGGTTGCAACTGATCTAGGGTTAAATTAGTTGGATCAAAGGATGGAAGATCATCTTTCTTCCTTTTACCAAATAACCATTTAATCATTGCTTACCTCTCAACAATCAAGTGCTCAGTGTTTCATATAATGTCCAAACGACGTTATAACTTCCGTTAGTTTTAGTTAACACGTAAGATTGACTCCCACACTAAATTGCATATCGAACTCTAATATAATCAACTTATAACAAAAAAACGCATATTGTTAAGTCAATTGGTAATCACCTCAATATTTCTGACCTTTCCTCCTTTATTTTTTTCAATGAGAATGTCTTTTATTCCCCAGCGTCTTCGCCAGTATTTAAAATTTATCCCGGATGGCCCTGTAAACTCACTGAAATATTTCTCAGGTACTGAAACCGTTAACATATTATAGACTTTACTCTTTGCTTCCAAAATCCTGTCAAGTTTTCGCCTCCACTGATGAACCCTTACTAAATATCCAAAGGACGGATGATACGGACCAGCAACCACGGCTTGAGAATTCAACTCATCCGTTGCTTGAAGACCCATCCTTATTACACTGATATTAGAACCTTCTAAGACGTTCAAGGCATCAACACACCAGTTAATGGCTTCTTTAAGGGTAAGAGGAACATAAATCCCCTTTCGGTACCACTTCTCAAGTACTGTACCCCTGACAACAACTGTCGGATATAACCTTACAAATTCGGGCTTAACTAACTTCAGCCTATCAATACCGGTCATGAAAATTTTTTTATTGTCCATAGGCAAACCAGGCATAAGCTGGATACCGAGCCTCCATCCGCGCTTTTTTACATAAGAAGCAGCCCGTATGATTTCGTCGGGAGTATACCTCCGACCACTCACCTTAAGAACCATGCTATCAAAACTTTGAGCTCCCAGTTCAACCGTACTAACGGGATAATTAGAAAGAAAATCCAAAACATTACTGTCTAAACAATCAGGACGAGTAGAAAAGCGAATCCCGCTAAATGTTCCATTTTCAACCCATTTAGTGGCTGTCTCCAAACAAAATCTCATCATATCTCTAGGTAAGCTGGTAAAAGTCCCACCAAAGAAAGCTATCTCACCGCTCTTTTTGCTCCTAAAGACCGTCTCGACATGTTGAGCAATTATCTGCTTAATATAGCCTTCCACTTCATTTTGAGACAGATTGACAGAAGTCGTTGCATACTGATTACAGTAAACACATCTATAAGGACATCCAAGAAAAGGTATAAAAACAGGGTATATTCTTGCTTTCATCTTGTTTTCTTCTCTGTGAGTTTCACATAGGCAACTTGTGCCGCATTTTGTTGAGCTTCCTTTTTGGATCTCCCTCTACCACGTGCCAGCACTTCGTTGTCAAGTAAAACACTGACATAAAACACCTTATCATGATCAGGACCTTCTTCTCTATCAAGGCGATAAACAGGCGTTTTTTTGAATTGAGCCTGCATCCACTCTTGAAGTTTAGTTTTGTAGTCCCATTTAATCTCCCTTATAGGATCATCCAAAGAAAAAGCAGGTAAAAGGGGAATAATTTGCTTTTCCACAACGTCCAGAACAGCTTGCCAGCCACCATCCAGGTATATTGCCCCTATAACAGCTTCCACGGCGCCAGCCAGTATAGAAGATTTTTTCCGTCCTCCGGTCTGTTCTTCACCTTTGCCCAAACGTATAAATTCCCCTAAGTTCCATCGCTCTGCTACCCTAGCTAATTCTTTTTCATTGACTAATGCCGACCGTAAGCGGGACAATTCTCCTTCAGTGTAATGAGGAAACTTAAACCATAGAAAATGGCTTATAGCCAGGCCAATAACAGCATCTCCAAGAAACTCCAGCCTTTCATTATCTTCAACGTTAGGTAAGTCGCTATTTTCGTAGGCAAAAGACCTATGAGTTAATGCATCCATAAGCATATCTTCGTTTTTAAACTTATATCCAAGAAGCAACTCAAGTTTGTGATTTTCTCTAACGCTCAAAACTAAAACCTCCACACCCTATAATTATTCCTTTCAGATGTTGTCCCACATTTTCGCTAGAGAAATAATTAATTCTTCATTCTACTAACCTGGCACATCGCAAACCAATATAAATATTACTAATAATGGACAAAAACCAAAATTCTACCAATGCAAATTATTACTACAGATAAAGTTCGCAAAAAACCGTTAATTAAGGGCGCATTAAAAAATTTCATTGATAAAAACATTATAAAAAGGAGTGCAGCAAACTCAATATAAATGTTATTCTCAGACCAGGAGTGGAAAAACTTTGAGCAGAAAATCATCAACTAAAGAACTACCTAACGATAGTCTTTAATCTATTTCCATAAGTATTATATACTTCGTTAGCCAGACGTTCCAATTCCCTTTCTACCAACATAGGCTCTGGCAATGTAAGGGGAATAGGCAAATCCCAGGACTCAATTTTCACAGGTTTAAAATAGAGTTTTTTATCAATTGACATCAATTCATCAGGGGAAAAATTCTCGCCTAATATTTTCTTTCTCTCAATACCACACACATCCAGACTTTTTAAAAAGCGAACTATTGTCAATAAATCATAGTTAGAATGGAACTGTTTTATATTTAGATTTACTGCTTCGCAATCCTTACAAAATTCATTATAAGTTTCCATATATTCTGCCATCCTATGCACCAGTCTTTTATAGGCTTCCTGAAGTAGCTTTTTAAATTTTCCCTTATTAGTAAGGGCAGTAACCCTTATAAACCTAACATCCTGGGAAAACTCTTCCATCAAACACCCGTACCAATAGGTATTTTCCGGGAGATTCACCAAATTAGCCCATTTTTTCCTGAAGAAATCATCAAGTAGTAAATAGCCGATTCTGGTAATTCTCTTGCCCGTCTTTTTTGCTCCCTTCCGGACCTTTTGGGCTTTTTCAGAAAGTTCTTCAAGCTGCAAGTCAATCAATCTTCGTTCATTGAGATAATTTTCAATTACCTCTTCTTGAACTTGCCTGGTAAGACTTGCAATCAAATCATCTTCCATGGCTTAAACCTCACCGAACCAGCCTAATCCTCGCAAATGGTAAAAACCTGAGGATGGAACCTCAAACCTGGTTCCTGAAGCCCTAGGGTTAACCTGTCTTTTAGAACCCTCATAGAAATCTTTCCATCATCCTCAGGATCCAATAACAAAACTACATCTACTAAATCCTCAATGTTATCACAAGGATAAGGAATTCCAGCTCTACCCCTTTTATCAATGTGCCTATGAGTTCTAGCCGAAGTCCATACCGGCATATTTTTTTCTCTAATAAGATTTTTAAAAGATTCGAAGAAATCCACTTCATACCGCTCGAAGTCCAGACCATCCAACACAACAAGAGACGGAAAAAAATCAGCCTGTTCTGTGATATTGGCAAAAACATCATGCAATTTCTTAATGGAAAAACTATTGTGTAAAAAAGAAACAATAAATCTCTTCGGCTCTAACTCCTTTAAAAGAGACCTCAAAACTGTGAGCGAAACCTCTTTAGCATTTATCCTTACAAGTTCTTCGTACCACCCCTTAATCTTGTCAGGAGGCTCATCAATACATACATGTAAAACCTGTCCACCATTATATATTTCCTCAAGAGCCAGTAAGGTCAGAAATGCTGTTTTGCCGACACCTGCTCGTGCCATAATAACCCCTAATTCACCACCGTTAAGGGGACCCGACAACACTTTATTTAATCCGGTGGATATATAAGGCATAAGATTTCCTTCCATATTTGCATCTCCTAAAATTTTTTAAGAAAAACCTGCAATTTTTTCGTTTAAAATATCATAACAAATTACTTGGCTGTAAACTCAACTATTTTTTATTAACCTCTTCATTCCTCTGCCTGATTATCTCCTCAGCAAGGTTCTTGGGAACCGGACTGTACCTTGCAAATTCCATGGTAAATTCACCCTTACCCTGCGTTGCGGATCTTAGGATTGTGGCATATCCAAACATTTCCGAAAGAGGTACTTCCGCCTCTATGTTAGAAAACGTCCCATCCTCGGCTGTACTTATAATGGTTCCCCTACGCTGAGTTAAAGTCCCTAATACAGCTCCCTGAAATTCCGACGGAACTTCTACAACCACCCTCATCACGGGCTCCAGAAGTATTGGTTCGGCTTTCCTATAGACTGACCTGAAAGCACCTATAGCGGCCTGTCTAAAGGCTAAGTCAGAAGAATCTACAGGATGATGAGCTCCATCTTCCAAAACGACCCTTACCCCCACAACAGGATAACCAGCCAGGGTCCCTTTGTTCATACACGCCTGAAAACCGGCATCACATGAAGGTATAAACTCCTTTGGAATTGCTCCTCCTGTTATGCGATTCTCGAATTCATACTCTCCTTCATCGAGAGGTTCAATGTAACCAACAACTCTTCCGTACTGGCCGGCACCTCCGGTTTGCTTTTTGTGGGTGTAATCAAAGCGAACCCTTCGAGTAATGGCTTCGCGGTAGGCCACCTGGGGATGACTAGTTTCTATGTCAATGCCGTACTCCCTTTTCATCCGCTCAAGATAAACTTCAAGATGCAGCTCCCCCATACCAGCAATGATGGTATCACCCGTTTCTTCATCCACGTAGGAACGAAAGGTAGGATCCTCCTTACAAAAACGGTTAAGAGCCTTACTTATCTTTGAATCAAATTTACGATTTTTGGACTTTATTGCAAGTGAGATAACAGGAGCCGGAACATACATGGAAGCCATAGAATATCTAATACTTCCATCAGTAAAGGTGTCACCGGAAACACAGTCCACACCAAACAAAACAACTATCTCGCCTGCAGATGCCTCCTCAATTTCTTCCATGTCATGAGCGTGCATCCGCCCGAGGCGTCCTACCTTCGTTTTTTGGCCAGTTCTCATATTGACAATAGTAGAACCTTTGGAAATTTTTCCTTGGTAAATTCTGAAGTAAGTCAATTGACCGTAAGGGCTAACTTCAAGTTTGAAGGCTAGCATAACCAATGGGCGCTCTGGATCTGGTTGGAGTATGACTTTTTCTTCATTATTATCAAGGTCATAGGCTGTCGATGTTACGTCAAGTGGACTTGGAAGATAGTGTACAACACCATCTATAAGAGGCTGAACTCCTTTGTTTTTATAGGCAGAACCCACAAATACAGGCGTTAATTTTAGCGAAAGTACTCCTTTTCTGATCGCATCATGTATTAATTTTTCTTCTACCTTGTCATCAAGAATTGCCTCCGTAAGTTCATCAGAAAAAAGAGATGCTGTATCAAGTAGCTCCTCACGTTTTTCAATGGCTAGATCAACTAATTCATCGGGTATTTCATGCTCTACAATCTCTTCTCCCAAGGGACCCTCAAAACTAAACGCTTTCATCTTTATGAGATCTATAACACCCTTAAAATCCTTTTCTAACCCCCAGGGAAGCTGAACTAATAC
>JALXAE010000071.1 GCA_026992355.1 Syntrophobacterales bacterium
TCAATGGTTAGATCGAAAGCTACTGGGACGCCGTAGGCAATACGGAGATTCTTTATGCTTCCCTTTAGCTTACCGGTTATAAGACCAAATGAGGTTATTGATGAAAGTTGTTGCAAGTCGATGTCTTTCCAATTTGCGTTCATAATTATGCTGCGTTCATTGCTAAAGACCTTTTCGATTCTCAAGTTAGAAATTATTAATTCACCCGAAAGTAAATGCAGTTTTAAAGAACCCTTACTTATTAGATTATTGCCATTTAACTTTATTTCATATCGCGGTAGGCAAACTTTCATTTGTAAAGGAAAGGAAAGGAAATCCTTGTTGATACTGTATTTGAAACACTCTGGAGTGGAAATTTTCAATAATCCACTAAGTTTGGGAAAGATTTTTAGCTTGCCCCCTATTATGGAAACAGTTCCTTTGTTGGATCTTACGTTGACCTTTTTTTCTAGCAGCCATCCGTTTTTTATAGCCAATAGATGAAAAGTCGTTTTTTGAACATAAAGGTCATCAAATTGTAAATCTTCTATCTTTATGTACCCAGGCACAGCTCTTTGTTTTGCTTTTTGTGGCTGTTCATCTTCAAGTGTTGACAAATTAAAAGGTAAATCTGCTAAAAGGTGCATTTTAGAGGAATTACTCAGTTTCAGATTTATATCCCCCATTGTTCTTCCTAAAAAGAATAATTTATTACCGTTCCGTAAACCGAGAGAACCTTTGATTTGCAAAAAACCTTCAGCTTTTACCTTTTTTGCCATATCGGGCATTAAGAGTTGCATAATTCCGCCGGGATTCTTCGTTTGTAGCTCAAATGACATGTTTTCAATTAACGGGCCCCTTACGAGGCATTTTATTGTATTTTTCAGGTTAACACTTAAGGGATCAAAAACTACTTTGTTCCTTCCTTTGTTAATTTTCGTGAAAAATTTAATCGTGAGAGGGGTTTTCGTAAAATTTAGAAAAAGGTCTTTGAAAATAATATTTCCAACGTTTATGATAGCTTTACCTTTACCCCAAAAAAACGAGTTGTTCTTTTTTGTTCTGCCGGAAATGGTGAGATTCATGTTTACCTTTTCCCCTGCATATTCAAAATCTTCATCTTCCCAGGATCCGTTTCTTATTTTGATGTTGGAAAGTAACGTGGATTCGCGAGTGCTAACGTTAAAAACGACTTTTGTGTTCATAGATAAGTTCAGCTTCCCATCGGCTAATTTTGCAGGAAGTAGCTGTTTTACAATGGGAAAAATGTCCAAATTTTCTGAAATGATTTGTATATAAATATAATCGTTTGTACTTCCACTAGATTTAATTTTTACATTACCAAACCGTTGAATCGAAATTGAAAATAGTGAACTGAATTTGGTATCTTGCTTAAAAGAGATATTACCACTAATATTGACATTCTTTATTGTGAGCCACTTGCGTAATAACTTTAGTTTTAAATCTCCTATATTAATTTTTGTGACTTTTATTGCTTTCGTGCATTTATCGTCTTCGATGATATCAATATTAACTGATGTGTTAAGAAGGCGGATTCCGGGAAACCAGAAGGATAGATTATTAAAGTTTAGAGATTTTAAAGGGATATAAATGCACTTTCCCGGTGAGATAACAGAAGATTTGCTTTGTGGTGTAAAGGATAGACAAAGAACAAATGAGAACCATAAGAAGAAAATGAGGGGTTTTTTGAAAACCCCTCTTTTTGTTATCCACATTTTTCGGTTATTACGGTCGTTAATTTTTCTTGGCAAAGCTTTTCATGAAATCAACCAGTTTCTCAACTGCTTCCATCGAAACGGCATTGTATATTGAAGCTCTACACCCCCCAACAGACCTGTGACCTTTAAGTCCTCCAAGGCCATTTTCCAAAGCTTCGGAGAGAAATTTCTGTTCCAAATCTTCTGTAGGCAACCTGAAAGTAACGTTCATGAAGGAACGGTCTTCTGGATTTGCAGTACCTCGATAGAAATCGCTATCGTCTATGCATTCATATAACAGTTTAGCCTTTTCTCTATTTATTTGTTCCATTTTTTCCACACCGCCTATTTCTTCTTCGAGCCATTTCATGACAAGGCTGACAACATATATGGCGAAACATGGAGGAGTATTAAAAAGGGAATTTTTTTCAACAAAGGTTGAATATTTGAGCATGGAGGGTAGATTTTCGGGGATGCGAGATAGCATATCCTCGCGGATAATGACAATTGTTACACCAGCAGGT
>JALXAE010000072.1 GCA_026992355.1 Syntrophobacterales bacterium
AAACCAACTAGTAGCAGACATATAACACAATGTAATATACCCGAATATATATTATAAACTGTATTTATTACGAATGAAAAAGATAATTAAAGAATACAGAAAAATTCAAAAACACATAAGAGATTTAATAATTTTTTCTCAAGAACAATTGCAAACCTTGCATGTAACTAAAAAAATTTGTGAAATTTACCATTCTCTGGCATCCAACAACGAAAAACTTGAGGAAGAAACCCAGGCTTTAGAAAAGCATTACAATCACACAAGCTTGTTTTTGGAAACACTCCTTAGAAAAGACCACTTTGTACACGGAACCTACGTGCTCAGGAAACAACCATGCAAGTTCAGAACGGAAATTATACAGCCTGTCCTAGAACGCTATGAGCCCCTTTTTGCAAAGAAGGGCATAAAAATTAACAAGGCCTTAGAATCCGAGCTTGATGAAGAGCTAACACTTCTCGTCGATAAGGGCTTAATGTCTCAGGTTTTCGACAATCTCTTCTCAAATGCCCTGAAATATACTCAAGAAATTACTGACCCTCTTGGAAATAAGGTTAAACTCGTTTCTTATGATCGCCAAGTACTTAAAAACTATTTTGGAGAGGGCATTCATGGAATTAAGTTCTCTATTTTTACAACGGGAAAGCCCTTACCTAAAGAAGAAGCGGAACGAGTTTTTGAGGAAGGTTACCGCGCAAATGTTAATAGTTCCCAGGCTTCCGGTTCCGGTCATGGATTAAACTTTGTAAAAAATGTAGTAGAAATACACGGCGGCAGAGTAGGATGCGAGCCTGAGGAATATGGAAACTCCTTTTATTTTATATTGCCTGTAAAGGAAGAGAAGGTTTACGAAGAATAAAAACTATGGGTGCGCTTCCGCCCAGTTCTTTCCATATCCAATATCTACGGTAAGAGGAACTCTTAATGTACAAACATTTTCCATCATGTCCCTTACCAGGTTTGAAATTTCATCCAGTTTGTCTTCTGGAACTTCAAAAACAAGCTCATCGTGAACTTGAAGCACGAGAAAGGTTTCCTTATAAATTTTGTTTAATTCATCATAAATATCTATCATTGCTTTTTTTATAATGTCCGCGGCTGAACCCTGAATTGTTGTATTGACTGCCAAACGCTCCCCCTGTTGTCTAATCACCCTGGATCTATCCTTTAACTCAGGTATGTACCTTTTTCTTCCCATTAAAGTCGTACAAAAACCCTTTTCAGTGGTCTCCTTTATAGTGTTTTCAATAAACTTTTTTACATGTTCGTATTCCGAAAAATACTGATCAATAATCTTTTTTGCTTCACTTTTTCCTATTTTTAACGCCTTAGAAAGCCCGTAGGGTCCCATACCGTAAATAATTCCAAAATTAATGGTTTTCGCAAATCTTCTCATGTCCTGTGTTACTTCCTCCAGAGGCACTTGAAAAATCCGGGATGCCGTACGAGCATGAATATCATCACCAGCAAGAAAGGCATCAATAAGCTTTTGGTCTTCGCTGTAATGGGCAAGAATTCTGAGTTCTATTTGGGAATAGTCGGCAGATAGAAATAGATATCCTTCATCGGGAATAAAGGCTCTTCTTATCTTTCTACCCTCCTCAGTTCTAATCGGAATGTTTTGAAGATTTGGGTTAGAACTGCTCAACCTTCCTGTGGCCGTTACTGTTTGATTATAGGAGGTATGAATTCGGCCTGTCCTGGGATTAACCATCTTTGGTAGAGCATCAACATAAGTGTTCTTCAATTTGGAAAGGGATCTGTGGGTTAAAATTTCGGTAACAATGGGATGATGGGATGCAAGAGCCTCAAGAACGCTCATATCCGTGGATGGCCCGGTTTTGGTTTTTTTGATAACCGGAAGACCAAGCCTTTGAAACAAAATTTCTCCCAGTTGTTTGGGTGACTGTATGTTGAACTCGGTACCAGAAAGGGCATAAATTCGTTGCTCACACTGCTGAAGGGCTAGTTCCAGCTCTTTTGAAAGGTTCAGCAAGGTTTCAGAATCGAGTTTGACTCCTCGATACTCCATACTGGCTAAAACACTTATCAGGGGAATTTCCAGGTTACGGTATAGTTTAAACAAACCCTCTTCATCTAGCTTCCTTTTAAGTATTGGAACCAGCCTAATTACAACCTCAGAATCCGCCCCAGCATATTCCGCAGCCTTAGAAACAGGAACCTCTGCAAAGGAAATATTTTTTTTCCTGGAACCCCTGCCTGATGAAGTTAGGTCTTTATAGGAAGTCATTTGCTCCCCAAGATACTTCTCCACAATCCACTCAAGGCGGTGAGCATGTTGACCAGGTTCAAGTAAATAGCTTGCTAACATGGTGTCAAATTCTATTCCTTTCAATTCGATACCGTATTTTTTGAAAACCACCTGTTCATATTTTAAATTTTGTCCGTACTTGGGAAAATTCTCATCTTCCAGAAGATCTTTCAGGAGCGATAACACCTTATCTAAGGGAATTTGCTTCTTACAATTCGCAGATTTAGTATGCTTTATCGGAACATAGTAGGCTTTGTAAGGACGGAAGGAAAAACTAATACCTACTATTTCAGCATTCACAGGATCTTCAGAGGTTGTCTCCAAATCTATTGAAATACATCCCGATTCTCGAATTTGCTTCAGTAGGTCCTCCAAAATCTCAACGCTATCAACAATCTCCACAGTGCGTTTAATCTTCGCTTCTTCTAAATGGAAATCCCCTATTTTGCTGTTTTCTTTTTCCAGCTCAGATAGAAATTTTTTAAAGCCCAGCCGCTTGTATAAACTAACTAGCTCATCAAAATTTCTTTCTCTGGGCTTTAACAAATCAATAGAAATTTCTTTTAATGCATCTTTCTTCAACATAACCAATTGTTTAGAAAGAATTGCCTTGTCTTTATGATCTATGAGCTTTTTCCTGAGGCTTTCGGAGGAAATTACTTCTGGTTTTGTAAATATTTCCTCAATAGAATTGACTTTCTTTAATATGGAGACAGCCCTTTTGGCCCCTATCCCTGGAACACCTGGAATATTGTCGCTGGAATCTCCAACTAGGGCCAGAAAATCACACATTTTTTCTGGAGGGACCCCAAACTTTTCAACTATTTTTTTATCATCGTACCAAACATCCCGCTGCGGGTCCCACTGAACAATTTTCCTATTTTCCACAAGCTGGTGTAAATCTTTGTCGCCAGAAACTATAACAACACGAAAACCTTTTTCTTTAGCCCACTCGGTTATCGAAGCAATAATGTCATCTGCCTCGTAGCCTTCCATTTCCAAACGAGGAATACCGTAAGCATCACACAGCTTTTTCACATATTCAACCTGCACAACGAGATCATCAGGCATGACTTCACGGGTGGCCTTGTATTCGGGATAAATATCGTGGCGGAACTTGGGGCCAGGTGCATCAAAAACAATACAAACATACTCTGGCTTTTTTTCATTAAGAACCTTTTGCAACATCTGAGCAAATCCGAATACAGCCTGGGTTGGAAAGCCATCCGGACTTCTAAGCGGGGTAGTTATCGCGTAAAAAGCTCTGTAAATGTATGAACTTCCGTCAATTAGATAAATTGTGTTTTCCTCTCCCATAGACCGTCACCTCTAATTTTCCATCCTACAATCAAGCTGAGGCGGTAAATATTCGAGATTTACATGACTCATCGCACGAAAAATGTTACCTCGAATCTTATCATTCCTCTTATAAAGCTCATGTAGGAGCTTTCTGATATGAATTCTACTGCTTTTACCAGATGAAGGGCAGAAATTTGGCAAGTCAGGCAAACCTTTAAGTTCCACAAATTTTTCAATTGTTCGGGAAGGTAGTAACGCAAGGGGGCGAATAACCGTGAGTTTACCTTTAAAAAAAGTCTGCTTTGGAACGATTGATGACGTCTGACCGCTATAGAAGATATTCATGAAAAATGTTTCTATAAAATCGTCCTGGTTATGACCGAAGGCTATTTTTGTAAATCCTTCTTTCCAAGCTGTTTTAAAAATGGTCATTCGTCTAAGCCTTGAACACAGGAAACAGGGATGTTCTCTATTTTCCTTGCTGTGAGCTCTCAGACCAAAGTCGGTTTTTATTATTTTGTAGTCCACATTTATCTCTTTAAAGAATTCTTCAAGATGTCGTGAATTCTCACCACCAAACCCCAGATCAATATGAATTGCCATAAGTTTGTATTCGATGGGAACATGTTTCAATCGCTCTATCAAAAGATGAAGCATAGCTATACTGTCTTTACCACCTGAGACCGCCACAGCAATTTTATCACCATTCTGGATCAGTCTATAACAATGAACAGCCTTTCCAAACAGGTGTTTCACACGATTTTCGATAAAAGCCATTGTTACAACCAGGTTTCCTAAATTTTGTAAATTGTGAGTTAGTCATGCAAAACCATTAAGCCGCCTTTGTGTTCTGAGCGTTCAAATAAGCTACAGCATTTTTCAGCCCGCCCAACGTCAAATCTTCCATGTGAAAAATTGATGCTATTCTATGAATGGTAATGCTTTCGTATTTCCACATACTTTTGGGTATTGGATTGAGCCACACACTGGCTGGAAATGCCCGTCTTAATTCTTGAAGCCATTGATAACCGGGTTTTCTAACCGTAGACATCATATCTATAGATCCAAAGGAGGCCATGAGTTCCGATGGTGCCATGTTGGCATCACCTATTATTATTAACCTGGATTGAGGTCCCATCTGGAGAAGATTTCCCCATTCCAAAGGTTCAGTACGATAGACATCTTTATACACAACCCCATAAATACAATTGTGGAAATAAAAATATTTTACGTCTTCAAAGGTGTCTCTGATACGTCTGAAAAGAATTTTTACAAGCGGTATGTAGGGGGTCATGGAGTAGCCACCATTGTCCAGCAAAACAACAATTGAGATTTTGTTTCTTAACTCTCGTCGGAACACCAATTCAATTTCACCACCGTTTTTAGCTGTCCTGTATATGGTTTCATCCACATCCAGCTCAGTCGGAGGACCAATTGGTTGAAGGCTTTTCATACAAGCAAGTACCTGCTTTATGTTTTCTTTTGTCAGAGGAGCATCATCGCTATAATTTATAAATCTCCGTTCTCCTATAACCTTCCTTGCTGTGCCGTGAAGGCTTCTCCCGTAGACCCTGATTCCTCCACTGGAGTAACCACTATGTCCAAAGGGGGAACGCCCTCCCGTTCCAACCCAGCGGTTACCCCCATGATGAGGCCCTTCTTGCCTGTTTGCAGTCTCCCAGAATTTCTTAACAAGCTCTTCCAAGGGCATATTGTGAACTTCATCCGCTGAAAGTTTCCCTTCTTCAATCATTCTTTCAAGCCATTTCTGAAAAGGTTTCTGAAGTAAAAGCTCTTCCCATTCCTGAGCAGACAAGCCAGAACCACCCTTCAAAAAGTACTCTTGAAAAACCCGCTCAAAAATATCGTAGTACTCAACCCTTTTTATTAGAATCAGACGTAGAACAAGAAACAACCTATCGATGTCAGTGACTAATCCCATCGATAAGGCTTTGTAAAAGTCCATAATGTTATGAACCGTAACCGGAACTCCTGCCTGTTTTAACTCATAGAAAAAGCCTAACATAAACGACCCCTTCTCTAAAACCTATCACGCTTCTTCAGACCTTTAAACCTGAGTATGTCTTCTGTTCTTTTTAATAAGGTACCAATGAAGGGTATTTCCTTTCCACCGCCAGGCCCTTTTATACCGGCCGACCTCATCGCTCCAATCCAATCCAACAACTCCGCCGTGGCTGGTGGTTTTTCAAAATCCCTGTCCCTAAGTTTGTAAAAAACTGTAAGACATGCTTCCAGAAAGGAATCGGGGATGTCAGGATAGTGAAGTTTGACTATTATTGCCATTTCTTCCGGTGACGGGAAAGGTATATAATGACAAAAACACCTTCTCAGAAAAGGATCTGACAACTCACGCTTTGCATTGCTCGTTATAATGATAATGGGCTTGTGTTTAGCTACAATCTTATGATTAATTTCCCTGATGATGAAAGATCCATCCTCGAGCACATCTAAAAGATTGTCCTGAGTATCAGAATCTGTTTTGTCTATCTCATCCAGCAATAGCACCCGACGGTCTTCTGCAATAAAGGCCCTACCGATTGGTCCAAACCTGATATAATCCCAGATATTATCCACGTCGCGGCCAGTGTCTCCCGTTCCAAACCTGGAATCGTTCAGGCGCAAGACCGTATCATAAACGTAACAAAGCTCTTCGCCCTTGAATGTGGATTTACACCTGGCCTCTTCCATTTTTAGATTTAGGGCTCTGGCGATTTCGAAAGCCAATTGTGTTTTTCCTGTGCCAGCCTCTCCTGTAAGTAATAATGGTTTTTCCATTAAAATGGCTATGTTTACAATCTCCTTCAACTCGGGATTGAGATAATATCTGTCAGTGCCGGTAAACTGCATTTTCTGAGCATCATTCATCACACAAGGTCCTCCTGTGAATTTTTCTATTACCCAAATATAGTCTTAACCAGGATAACAAAAGAGCACTTTACGGGCTATCTCAAAAAATAAAATAGAACTTTGCTTTACCGATTTCCAATTTTCAGTTACTAAATTTTACTCCAATATAACTCTGCTGATGCGTATAACCACAAAAAAGGAATGATAAATGGCGGAAAACACAAACAATAAGGACGAACACATCGTTACTTGGGCTTCCTTGTGTCACTTTAGCGCGCTTTTAGGAGCCGTTTGGTGGATTCCCATTGGGAACGCCTGGATCCCATGTGGACAAATTATTGCACCTTTTGCCGTGTGGGTCATGAAGCGAAAAATCTCCCCCTTTGTAGATTTGGCAGGCAGACAATCACTCAATTTTCAGTTTACTTTAACCGCCATTGGAACAATTATAGGATACTTGTTGGGGGGATTTATAGCTTTTGTAGCTCTATGGGCGATTGCACTCTTTGACCTCTTTTGCATTATAAGAGGTGGCGTAAAGTCTAGTGAAGGGAAACTATACAGCTATCCCATTCCAACGATCCCGCTCCTTAAAACATCAAAGCTGTGGGAAGACCTTTCTCTAAAAGCAAACAAAGGACTTAATATCTTATGATTATTCCGAAGTCCAAACCCCGTGTTCCTTCAGCTTTTCAACAGTATTCGCCAGAATAGGTTTCACAGAACTTTCCTCAGTATCAATATTGAGTACAACATACCCTTCATATTTACAGCGTTCAACACTCTCAAAAAAGCCTCGCACGTCCACTTGTCCTTCACCTACCATAATGTGAGAATGAACGTCCTTGCAGACGACATCGCTAAGATGGATATTTCGAACATGAGGTGCTACTTTTTCAAAAGCCTCACAGGGATTCTCACCAGCACAATGAATATGCGCTACGTCAAAGTCTATTTTTAAATTCTCTGGAAATTCCATCTCCTTTAAAAAGGACAATAAATGGTCTGATGTTTCTATCAGATAATCTGGAGAAGGCCTGAGTAACAGTTCGATTCCTAGTTTCTCCGCAACGGATAATACTCGGAACATATTGGCCACAAATAACCTCCAGGCCTCTCTGCGATCCATAGTCTCAGGTATTGGACTACCTCCAGAAATCGTTACGCAA
>JALXAE010000073.1 GCA_026992355.1 Syntrophobacterales bacterium
CCCCTATTCACCGCTTCCCCCACTCGCCTCTCCCCCACTCGCCGTTTCCCCCACTCACCCACTCCCAGCAACGACCCGATTTCGAGGAAAATGTGACTATTATGTGTCGAATGAGGTTAGATTGTGTGAGTGAAACGAGCCGCAATCTGAACCGTTTGTCGGAGAAGCCCGAATAGCAGTATATAGAAAACTCTTTTTGGGCGGTAGTTGCCGGATCAAGATCCCGGGAGGCAGCACATTTTCTGCTTCCGACGCTTTTCAGTCCACAACTTACTTTTTCGTGCAATTTTCAGGCACTTTGAGGTCATTGTCAACCTCGGAGATCCGCCTCGGGCGGGAATGCCTCCGGGATTTTTGCCCGGAAGACCTTTGCCGGCGTCTTTTCACTGAAGAGATAACCGGAGGATCTAACCCGCCACAATCTCGTCTTCATGTTGATCCCTGCTGCTGGGATGACCATATCATATATGTGCAGATGGCAGTCAAGGGCTCTTGAATGGGTATGGACTATTGAGATAAATCCCGTTCTCCCCGGAGTTTTTTGTCGTTCCTGGTAAAAGCCTTAAGGGTTTCCTGGATGGCAGTACTCTTCAATGGTCCTGGGCCGGAACCCTTTGAGCCTCAGACATTTGAGGTATTTTTGGTAATAGTTGATAAACTTTGGATCATTTGGCATGTTGATGTTCATTGTGCCTTCATCTTTGTAGTGATTGATCCGAACGATGAATGGCCTTGCATTGTGTCCTTGCTTTTATTAGAGAATAGAGGATATTACAATGTCTGATAACGGGAGAGAATCTGTTCGCTTTGTCTGCAACGTAGCGACTTCGTCCAGCAAGGCGCTGCACCTGGCCGCTTTTCCGCTTATTTCGACAGGCTTAGCACTACGGCGCTTCACAGCCAGCCGGTAACCTTTCTCGTTAGCTCAAAGGAAAATGCAATGAACAAAGTTACTGCATTAATCTTTTCACAAATTTTCTTCTTATTGTTTTGTGCAGGTTTGCAACCCGTAGATGCAAACGAGCTATTCGAATGTGATAAGGATGTTGCGGGTATTGCGGAGAGCAATCCCAAGATTTACCAGCAAATGGTTGACTCTGGAGCGAGAACACTGATCCTGAAAGGGTATAAGCCGTTTCTTGTCTACTGGATACCAGATGGTTTTAAGGGGCTTTCAAAACGGCGAATTCTCGTCGTCATGCATGGAACCAACGGCAATGCCTACCACCATCTTTCGAATTATCTGGTTACAGCAAAGAAGCATACCTTTGGAATCCTTTCGGTCCAATGGGGCTGGCCCATAACCAAACCCACGCCGAAAGGTACTCCCAAATACAAATATATTCGGGATGCTCGCAATATTTACAGGTTGATTGATGCTGGTTTAACGTATCTGGATCGCCGGTATTCCATTACAAAGAGCGAATGCGCTTGGCTGGGTTTCAGCCGTTCAAGCACTCAATGCGCCATTTTCGCGCATTTGGACAAAAACGAGGGGAAAGGCTATTTTGCCCTGTTCATAGCGAGCTCCGGAGGCATTGGAAAACATCAACCTATTATGCATGAATTACTTTCCGGAAAACATGGTGCCAAACCCCTTGTAGGTCAGCATTTCTATCTATGGGGCGGTAAAAGAGATCGTATGCATGGCGAAAACGAAATGCGCCGCTCCAAGAAAATCATTGAGCAATTGGGAGGCATTGTCGATATACTGCGAATAGGCAAAGAAGGACATGGCGGTTTTAATCACAATCTTCAATATCAAGAGGAAGCTTGGTCGCTATGGGATTCTCTTTGCCAGGAGAAAAATCACCAATAAGAGCCAACAAATAAAGGATTAGTTCCGGGTTGAGGAACAAGAGCTAGGAACTAATCCATGCTTCAAGAACCCGCTTTGGCATGTACATTGCCTTAGTGGGATTGCTTCGAGGCGATTTATTTCATATAAATTCAGTCGGGTACAGGATTTAGATAGGATTGCCACGGCAGGCGCACAATAGCATAAAATATTCAGAATAAAAGAATTGGTACTAATGTGTTCGAAACAAACCGTATATAAAATCGATGCCACCCCTTTCATCAAGCCGCACCGAAATACAGAAAAAGGTCAATACGACTTTCGGAAAACTGCCGCGTAGCGGCTTCGTCAACAGGTGGGTGCATTTGACCGCCATTCCGCCTACTTCGACAGGCTCAGCACGACGGCGCTCCATGTTGGCAGGTGAGCTAGCACATCGTTATATGTAAAAAAACACCCTAAAAGCAGCAAACCATGCTAAAATAAACCCACAAAAAGGATATGATGAGGAGGCGCTCCCTATGAAACAGTATAAAATTATTGTAGAAAAACACCCTAATGGGTTTGTTGCTTATCCACTTGGGATTAAGGGTGTTGTAGTCGGACAAGGAGAGACTTATGAAGAAGCCCTGTCGGATGTGAAATCGGCAATCAAATTTCATATCGAAACGTTTGGCGAAGAAGTACTTGACGCTTTTGTCACCGAGGCAGGGATAGAAGTTTGATGGCAAAATTTCCAATTGGTGCTCCAAAAGGGGGGAGTAGTTAAGGCATTTCAAATTTTAGGTTTTCGTATGGTTCAAAAAAAATAGCATGTTTCCATGCCGCGTGGGAATCCTTATAGCACCAAAATTCCTTTGACAATGCCTAATCATCCCAAAATAAAGGCATCCTTAAAAGGAGTATCCTTGTTGCGGGGTCACACATAATCATCCCTGATTTTCCAAAACGTTGCAACGTTGCAAAAGTTGCCCGAATCCATTCGACGTGGAAGAATACGGTAAAAGTCAAAAAGCTATTAACGGATGGAAAAGGAGTATTCGCCAATGCAACTCCAGGATCACTACGTGAGACTTGCCCGGCACTACCTGGATATCGGGAAAGAAGAAGATGCCCGAAAGACCGTCCTCTCGTGGCGACTTCGCTCTCCGATGGTGGACGAGATTCATTACCAGTGGGGTGAACTCTGCGAAGAGCTCGAGATGATACGGCCTGCAATGGACAGCTATGCCCGGGCTCTCAGGATTAATCCCGCGCACGAGGGGGCACTTTTCCGGCTCGCCGTGCTTTTGTTCGAATCAGGCTACCACGAAAGATCGGTGCATTACCTGAGAAAACTATTGAAAAAAGTACCGGGGCACCACGAGGCAAGAGAACTTCTGCGACGAAACCTCGAAAAGCTCGGGCTCAAGGGAATTTCCAACTACCTGGCTGACCCCGAAAGCGACGTTAAATCCTGTGCTCACGAGAGATATTTTCCCCCTTCTATCCCGGAAAAACACATCGAAATTTTTATGACACTTTTCAGCGCGAGGGAAACCGGGTACGCGCTGGAAGAGATTGATTCCGCGACCGGGGAAACCCGCTTCGTTTATTGTCCTTCTCCTATTAGTCGGGATACCGTTAAAAAACATCTCCTGGGGAAGGTGTCCCTCGGGCTCTACCCGTTGCGATCAGACAATACCGTGCGCTTTGCAACGCTGGTCTTCTACATCCCGTCAAGGGTTCGCGAGAAATACGCGGGGCAGATAAGTTACCTTGCCACGGTGGACGAGAAAATGAAAACGAGCGCGACCAGGGCGTCCAGGCTCGCGTCGTCCCTGGGTATTGCAGCTTATCCTGAGATGTGGGGACACCAGAAATACAGGCTCTGGTTCTTCTTTGACCGCTTTGAGCATTTCCTCAGGTCAAAAAGACTCCTAGGAAAATTCCTCGCAACGTTTCGGGAAACTCCCACCGACTTTATTATCGAACCTCTTCTTCCCACCAAGCCTCTGGGAGTCGGGTGGAAAGAACATCCCGTGGCGGCTCCCCTGGGGATAGACCGGGCAACCGGGAAACGCTCCCTTTTCCTTGACTCCCGCGGAGAACCATATGAGAACCAGTTGAAACATCTCGAAAAACTGCGTCCGTTTTCCTTGCAGTGGGCGCTGGATAGGCTCCGACACAAAGAATCCGGCAACGCGAGCGAAAAACCGCCGGGGACCTTTTCCCCGAGCATCGAGCGGCTACGCTCCAGATGCCCGGTAGTCAATTCCATCATGACCAGGGCCCTTTCAGGTCACATGCTTAAAAACGATGAAAAGGTGGTGCTTTTCTATTCCGTGGGCCTTCTGGACGAGCACGGAAACACCATCCACCGGTTGCTTGAATGTACACCCGACTACAGTTACAGGAAAGTGAAAAACCAGTGGGCGAGACTCAAAAAGAACCCTATCAGTTGCGTGAAGATACGTACTCTTCTTCCCGAGTTGACAGCTTCTGTCGACTGCAACTGTGTCTTTGACCTGAGAGGGGAAAAATATCCGTCTCCGTTGCTGCACATATCTCCCCACCTTGTTCCGAGGTCAACGCAGTTCGATATTCCCGCACGGCGCAGACTGAGGGATGTGGCGGAAAGATACGTGCGGCTCTTTCAACATATGAACGAAGAAAGAAAAATGCTTGCCGGGCTCGAGCAGGCACTGGACGAATGTTTTTCCAGGAAGGGTATTGAAGAGTACACGCTTGAGAACGTTCGGATCGTGAGAAAGAGAGACGAAAAAGGGATAAACTGGATCCTGGAGTCGATCAGATGACGGTCGCCTATATTCTGGAGCAAAATACCTCGATCAGGCTGGAAGGGCAGCGCCTCGTGGTACAGAGGAAAAAGGACATAGTACACACGCTGCACCTCTACAAGCTTTCCCAGTTGGTCATCTACGGGAACGTGTCTCTGACGCCACCGGTAATAGCGAGGCTCCTCGCCCAGGGCATAGACACCGTTTTTATGAGCAGACACGGCAGGTACCAGGGGCGCCTGCAGCCCCCCTTGAGCAAGAACATAACCCTTCGCCGCAAGCAATTTGAAAAGATGTCAGACGAAAAGTTTTGCCTGGAAGTTGCGAGAGCCATAGTATGCGGTAAACTTTCGAACATGCGGGCAGTGATCATGCGAATAAAAAGAAGCAGGCAGGACGTATCCCTGGATGGCACCCTGGCAAAGCTTAAGAGGAGCGTGGCAAAAGCCCAAGAGGCCGAAGATTTAGACAGCCTGAGAGGCCTTGAGGGATCCGGATCCGCGGCGTACTTCGAAGGTTTCTCCAGAGGATTCCTGGGATCCGATGTCCGCTTTGAAAAAAGGGTAAGAAGACCTCCAACCGATCCCGTAAACGCGCTTCTCAGCCTCGGTTACACCCTTTTACTGAACAACGTAATGAGCGCAGTATCCATGGCGGGATTCGATCCTTACCTTGGGGCCCTTCACACTCCGGAATATGGCCGTCCCTCTCTGGTGCTCGACCTGATGGAAGAATGGCGTCCCGTGGTGGTGGATACCCTGGTGCTCGGTGTATTTAACCTGAAAGTGCTGGGTCCGGACGATTTTCACACGAGCACAGACCCCGGTGATAACACGCTGCCGGGGAAGGAGATAAACACGGGAGCGCAAGCGCATGGGAACGAGGAGCCGAGAAGTGGTGCCCTCCCTGTGAGGTTAACGGATAACGGCTTCAGAAAGTTCATCGTGCAGTTTGAGAGAAAAATGAATCAGAAACTGAAGTACTGGCTCTCGGATCAACATCTGAGTTACCGGGATTGCATCAGGGAGCAGGTGAGGCACTTCGCAAGGGTGGTGAGGGAAGAAGATAAGGAATATCGTCCCATGGAAATCAGGTGAAAGAGATGTACGTGCTAGTCAGCTATGATGTCGTGGAAGACAGGATACGCAACAGGCTTTTTAAGTACCTGAAAGACTTTGGAACGCCGGTGCAAAAGAGCGTGTTTGAGTGCCACCTGACAAAGGAACAACTGAGACGCATGATGAGAGGTGTAGAAAAGATCATGGATCCCAAAAAGGACAGGGTTCGATACTATCCGCTTTGCAGGCAGTGCGTGGGAAGGGTGATTATATCCGGGTGGGGAGAGGTAAAAGAAGACGAAGGATTTGAGGTGGTATAAAATGGCAAGCAGATGGCACAACGTCATTGTAAGTTATGATATTCACGATTCGAAACGCCTGCAGAGGGTCGGGAAAATAATGAAAGACTACGGGGAAAGAGTCCTGTACAGTGTTTTTGAATGCCACCTGAAAGCGGCGGATTTTGCGGCTATGAAAAAGAGGATCGATGACGAAATAGATCACATGGAAGACAGTGTCCGTTTTTACTTGGTATGCGACAGGTGCGTCAAGAATGTCGTGGTGTCGGGTGAAGGAAAGAGCTTCTACGAAGATGAGAAATTCATAATCGCATAACAAACGAGAAAAAAGCGCAGCGTGGTTTCCGCAGGATTTTTATATATTGCCATGGACGTAGAACCTTCTGGGACACATAGATTTTAATCCTGATAATGATGTTCAATAGTGGAGGATCACGAATGGAGGCAATTTTGCCCGGATAGCCATCCAAAAGTCCTGTGCAGCATTTCGAAGCGACGATTATCTTCAGGGTTCCACCCTAAACTAAAGGTGGCTTTGAAGCAGTCCCAGGAAAATGATTAAGAAGCGGTATCGTTAGGGTGATGGGATGAAAACCACGATACAAAGAAACTGTTCTTCGTGCTGGTCGCGGTTTCTCCGAATTGGAATTGTGGTCGTGATATGACATTCTGGCGTAATATCACAACCTTTGACCCGGTTTTCGAAAGTGCTCCGCGATAAAGTAAATTATTTTCTCTGATCTCCTACCCTTCTTGAGTTTCCTCTTCCACGGGCTTCTCTTTCTCAAAAAGCTCCCAGAGATTAATTTCCATGCCCAGGGTCACTACCCTGATCGTCTCGTCCCAGTTAAGGATCTCCGGCACTCCATACTTCCCTTCCTCGAGAACATAGTGCTCTATGTATTCTCTTTCCGGAAACACCAGGATGTACTCCGCGACCCCGAAACGCTCATAGAGGTTCTTTTTCTCTCTTTTATCTTTCAGTTCAGTGGTTGGAGAAGTTACCTCAACAACCAGGTCTGGAGCTCCCTTGATAGCTTTCTCCCCCACTTTGTTTCTGTCGCACACCACGAACACGTCGGGCTGAACGACGTTGTATTCGTCAAAGACGACATCAGTTGGAGCTATTCCAACATAGCAGTAGGTACCGCCTTCACTTTTAAATCGCAAAAAAATATTACCCACAATGCTCTGATGTTTCACACTTGGAGCCGGTGTCATATCGTAGGCTTCACCATCGATAATTTCCCAGCGTTCCTCATCAGGCCAGGTGAGATAATCCGAGTACGTATATCCCTTTTTCTTTTTCACCGGAGTTGGCATTGATTCCCCCGCAAATTTTGCATTGGAGTATATCTAAAACTATATGGATCGGGCACGTGATCTCTATTTTTGTCATTTGTATATATTTTAAGTGTGAATCCGCTTTTAGGATTTGTCAAGGGGAATTGGCATTGACACTTTAAGATATCATCATGATAGTAGCATTACAACAACTAGTCTGGATAAAGAGCAAATGCCTGCTAAAACTGAGCGCATTACGGTACTGGGAACACCCGAGTTCAAAGCCTTT
>JALXAE010000074.1 GCA_026992355.1 Syntrophobacterales bacterium
CTGATAATCCTTTGATCCTATCAGGTAATTGGGGAAGGGCTATATTTGCAGTGGATGGATCAGGTGTCATTCCAATTCCTCCTATAAAACTTCGCCTTTTAAAATTTTTAATGCTTCTTCAACAGTTTTGTTTTCAACGGTTATTGCATAAATTGCATTGGCCATTTTTACACCGTCTTCAAGCGTGTTCTGATGAATATTCCTTCCTGTGCCGTTTCCTCTTGCTCCTCCGATATGTATCTGCTCATAGAGTTCCGTCAAAAACTGCTCAGGATTTTCTTTTTTACCTCCTTCACAAAGAACTCCCGTATTTCCTGCAGCTAAAACAGCCTCTTTCAAAGCTTCTGCAGATTTCTGCCCTTCTTTGTAAGGAACTTTTAGTTTTACAAAATCAGCTCCAAGACAGTTTGCTACGCCTGCCGCTCCTGCTATAAGGTGAGGGTCGTGTTCATCTTTTATGGCTTTTCCTTTTGGATACATCCATAGAACTGCAACCATACCTTGTTGATGTGCTTCGTAGATAAGCTGTGCAGCCTGTTTCAGCATTTTGTATTCGAACTCACTTCCTAAATAAACCGTATAACCGATACCGTAGATTTTCAGTCCAGACTTTTCTTTAAAATCTAAAACCTGTTCAAATGAATACCATGCAAGGCTTATCGGATCTCTTATTTCGTAAGGAACGAGGTTTGTTTTTGAGTTTATTTTTACAAGATAAGGGACTGTAGGGTATTTCCTTCCATATCTTGCAATTAATCCCATCTGAGTTGCAAATACACCGATTTTTGCAAGTGAAGCTATTCTAAAAAGATGTTCAGGATGGGCATCGTCTAACGGAATTCCTTCTCCGTAAAAATCATTGTTCAAATGTTCTACTTTCTGGTCACCGGCGAAAAGCATAAGCCTTCCGCTTCCACCTGTTATTCTGTTCATGTTTGAAACATATTCTTCTACTTTATCCTCTGGAACATCCGCTGGTATTTCAAAATTAGCCATAATAAACTCCTCCTATTATTCAAAATTCATGATTTTTTATTTTTCTTTTAAATCCTATGAATTTTCCAAAAGCAAATCTTTTATTTCTGTAAATGTGGAAGAAAAATACTTTTACAGCGTCGTTAAATAGGAACCAAACTAAAGCATATCCCCACATAAATAAAGCCCATCCCCAGCCAATTGGAGTAATAAGATCAAATCCGTAAACTGCTATAACCGTTCCAATAAAACTCGTTCCAATTGTTGCCCAGAATAAAGCAGGTGAAGGCCAAGGCTTTATCCAGAACCATGTTTTTCTTCGTGTGTTGAAAATAGTGTTGTGCCCTGCAACAATTAGTTTTGTGAAGATAATTGATTGAATCATATCCATAGGAAGTTTCCAGTATTCTACAAGTAAGAAATACAGTGTGAACGAGGAAATAACTCCTGCCACTCCAAGCCAGGATGAGAGAACAAGAATCTCTGTCATGTCCCAGGTTTGAGGTTTTGGAGAAGCTTTTTCATTGTCATAGGCAATTGTGAGTATAGGAATATCGTTTAATAATGCTAAAAGGATAATCATAAGAGCTGTGATTGGATAAAAGTTAAATATCACGATGGAAAGGGTCATAAACAAGATTATTCTGATTGTTTCTGCAATTCTGTAAATAGTGTAAGATTCCATTCTTCTGAAGATTTCTCTTGAGATTCTGATTGCATCAACTATCACTTTTAGACCAGGTGCAAGAAGAACAATATCAGCAGCAGCCCTTGCAGCGTCGGTTGCCCCTGCCACAGCAATACCACAGTCAGCTTTTCTGAGAGCTGGTGCATCGTTAACTCCATCTCCTGTCATTCCAACGATATGCCCTGCTTTTTGAAGTTTATCCACAATAAAGTATTTATCCTCTGGAAACACCTGTGCAAAACCGTTTGCTTCTTCAATGATTTTAATAATTTCTGATTCGTGTCTTTTAACTATTCCAGAAGGTAGTTTTCTTCTTTCAAGTTCCTGTTCTACCAACTGGGCGATTTCTTCTGCAAATTTCTCAGCTTCCTTTTCGGTTACATGTGGACTTAGTTTTTTATAAATTGCTTTTGCTATGACTTCTGCTAAGACAGTGTATTCTTCGTAAGTCTCACCTCTAAGCTGTTTTATATCGTATATCTTTTCTCCAATACCGAGTATCTTGGCTATGTATCTGGC
>JALXAE010000075.1 GCA_026992355.1 Syntrophobacterales bacterium
GGCTCCATTTCATGAAGGATGTCCCTTTTTATGATGTGTATGTTCATGCCCTCGTGAGAGACGCCCAAGGCCAGAAAATGAGTAAGTCCAGGGGAAATGTTATCGATCCCTTGGTTATGATGGAAAGGTATGGAACGGACGCCTTCAGATTCACCCTTGCGGCTTTTGCTGTTCAGGGAAGAGATATTAGGCTGGCTGAAGAAAGGATAGAAGGATACAGACATTTTGTTAACAAAATATGGAACGCTGCAAGATTACTTCTTATGAATCTCGATCCCTCTGAGTCGCTTACTGAAATTCCAGACGACCCGGGAAGCCTTGTACATAAGTGGATACTCAGCAGGTTACAAACAGTCATAAAGCAAGTAGAAGACGCTGTGGAAAACTATCATTTCAACGAGCACGCCAACACTCTTTATCAATTTATGTGGCATGAATTCTGCGATTGGTACCTAGAAATGATTAAGCCTGATTTGTATGGCGATGACATAGATAAAAAAAGAATTGCAAGATCTGTTGCCGCTAGGATTCTGGAAAAGATACTCATAATGCTTCATCCCATAATGCCATTCGTAACTGAAGAAATCTGGCAAAAGCTTCCTCATACAACAGGGAGTATAATGCAAGCCTCCTTCCCACAATTGGAAAATTCAAGACTTGACCCAAAAGCAGAAAATCAAATGCAACTACTCCATGATGTTATTTCCGGAATACGTAATATCAGAGGAGAAATGAATATTTCTCCGGGCGCAAGAGTCGATGTTGTATGTTTGTACAACAACCAGGAAGATTTCGAGATTCTTTCACGATATGATTACCTTATAAAAGAGCTTGCCAGAGTGAATTCACTCAGAATTCTGGACGTTTCAGAAAGCGAGAAGCCCAAAGTCGCTGCAGGAACCGTTGCCGCAGGAGTTGAAGTATTTGTTTTGTTGGAAGGATTGTTGGATTTCGAAGCTGAACTAAGGCGTCTAGAGAAGGAAATAAAGAAGGTTGAAAAAGAATTAGAGCTGTCCAAAAAGAAGCTAAACAACGAAGACTTTTTAAACAAAGCTCCTGAAGAAGTCATATTGAGAGAAAAGGAAAAAGCGGAGAGGCTCACTGATAAAATTAAAAAGCTCAAACAGCACTACAATCAGATAGCTTCTTTCGTAGAAGGTCAATAGATGAATTTCTCACTTAAGCATTTGCTTCTGAGCGCTCTGGAGGAGGATATAGGATCGGGTGATGTAACCACCGAGGCTTTGGTTCCTCCCGATCTAAATGGAGAAGCCATTATAGTAGCTAAAAGTGAGCTTATTTTTTCTGGAGTGCAAGTCTTAAAAAATATTTTCAAATGTTATCCAGCAAACATGAGGGTTGATTTACGCTTTTCCGATGGAGATTTCGTAAAAAACGGCGAAATCATCTGTACAATTAAAGGAAGCGTGTCCTACATACTTCAGACGGAACGGGTCTTATTAAACATATTGCAACGTTTATGCGGTATAGCAACGTACACTCGAAAAATAGTTGAAAAAATAAAAGAGACAAACTGCAAACTATTGGACACTCGGAAAACAACACCACTATGGAGACAACTGGAGAAAGCGGCAGTAAGGCATGGAGGTGGAACAAATCATCGATTTGGATTATTTGACGGTGTTCTGATAAAGGACAACCACATTGTTGCGGCGGGCTCCATTAAGGAAGCAGTTTCCAGGGCAAGGAGAAATATTCATCATCTTTTAAAAATAGAAGTTGAGGTTACCAGTGTTGAGGAACTCAAAGAAGCAATAAGCGCTGGTGCTGATATGGTTTTACTGGACAACTTCAGTATAAATGAGCTAAAGGTTGCGGTCGGAATTTGTAAGGGGCGAGTATTGTGCGAAGCCTCTGGTAGAATAAACATCGAGAATGCAAGGAAAATTGCCGAAACGGGAGTGAATTTCATAAGTTGCGGCGCTTTAACACATTCTGCTCCCGCGGCGGATTTAAGCTTGAAACTCGTGCGGACATTTTAAGAAGGAGGAGATTCTATGGATTTTATTAGTGTTGCTTATGCAATGGGAACAGCGGGTCAGGGCGGAAGCCAGGGTGCTGGCGGGGGATTAGCGGCCTTTGTACCTCTCATTCTTATGATATTGATTTTCTATTTTCTCCTGATTCGCCCGCAGCAAAAACGCCAAAAAGAACACAGAATGATGCTGGCTAACCTAAAGAGAGGTGACCATGTAATCACTCAGGGCGGACTTCACGGTACTATAACCGGGCTGACCGACTCTGTAGTCACCCTTGAAATTGCCGATGGCGTGAAGGTCAAGGTTCAAAGAGGCTATATTGCTGGCCTGGTGACTCCAGGAAAAGAAAAGGAGGAATAGTTACAAATCCAAGGAGGAGTTGAATTGAGAAACCTGAAACTGCGCTTTTTGATGGTGCTCTGTGTAGTTCTCGCATCAATAATTTATCTAATACCGACAGTAAGCAGTAAATTACCCTCATGGTGGAAGGGCATTTTGCCTCAAGAACGGTTGCACCTGGGCCTGGATTTGCAAGGTGGTATGCATCTCGTGCTCGAAGTTCAGACAGATGAAGCCGTTAAAAGCACCGCCGACCGCCTGGTAGATGAAATAAAGGACACCTTCCGGAAGAAGGCTATTCCTTTTTTTGAAGTAGCTCGTAGAGGGTTGAGTGACATAATTGTAACCTTCCCAAAAGATACCCCTTTTGATAAGGTTCAAGAAATAATAGATAATCAATTCCCCACTTTAAAAGAAAGCCACAGAGAAATCACGGAATCGGAAGTTAAACTCACTCTATCCATGGATCCTAGGGAAATTGCTCACATAAAAAAATTGGCAGCTCAACAGGCTCTTGAAACTATTCGTAATCGAGTTGATCAGTTCGGAGTGACAGAACCTGATATAAGACCTCAGGGTGAAGACAGGATTTTAATTCAGCTTCCTGGAATTAAAGATCCCGACCGAGCAATCAAGATAATAGGAAAAACGGCCCGTCTGGAATTCAAGCTAGTTGACGATAGGGTGAGCTTAGAAGAAGCAAAAAAGGGGAAACTTCCTCCAGGATCCAAAATATACCCGATGAAGAGGTTTGACCCGGTTACAAAAAGAACTTATATGACTCAAATTGTATTGAAGGACAGAACTCTTCTTACAGGCGAATATATTACGGATGCCAGGGTCAGAATTAATCCTCAATACAATACTCCCTATGTTGCCTTGGAATTCGATGCCAGAGGGGCAAGAATATTTGAAAGGATCACAGGCGAACATGTAAAAGAACGACTTGCTATAGTGCTTGATGGGGTCGTCTATTCAGCTCCTGTAATTCAGGAAAGGATATCCGGAGGTCGTGCAAGTATCACAGGCTCTTTCACTATGGAAGAGGCCAGGGATTTGGCCATTGTGTTGAGAGCCGGGGCATTGCCTGCTCCTGTAAAAATCCTGGAAGAACGCACTGTTGGGCCATCCCTTGGTAAAGATTCCATTCGTAAGGGCATGATGGCTATGCTGGTTGGCGGAATTATTGTGGTCGTCTTCATGGCTATTTACTACCGCTTTTCGGGTATTGTTGCCGATGTGGCTTTGTTGCTGAATATAATTCTGATACTCGCCGGATTGGCAGCTTTCCAGGCTACTCTAACTCTTCCCGGAATTGCTGGTATTATTTTAACAATTGGTATGGCAGTCGATGCAAACGTGCTGATATTTGAACGGATAAGGGAAGAGCTCAGATTGGGTAAAACGCCTAGGGCGGCTATTGACACCGGTTACAGCCGGGCTACTCTTACCATTCTTGATGCCAACGTAACGACATTGATAGCTGCTGTTGTTTTGTTCCAATTTGGCACAGGGCCTGTAAGAGGTTTCGCGGTAACGCTGTCTATTGGAATTATTGCAAGTATGTTCACAGCAATTGTAGTAACCAGATTGATATTCGATTATCTCATGGCCACAAGACGAATTCGAACTCTGAGTATTTAAAATAGGGGAGAGAACCGGAGGGAGATGTTTTAAAATGATGCATCTGATAAAACCTGATGTAAACGTTAATTTTGTCGGAAAGCGATACGTGGCTATAACATGCTCCATCATACTCATAGTTGTAGGGCTTGCTTCCATAGCAGTTCGAGGCGGTCTCAATATGGGAATTGATTTTGCCGGCGGAACAATAATCCAGGTAAAATTTTTTGGGGAAACCAAAATAGATGACATTCGAAAAGCGCTTGCCCCTCTTGGTGTCGCAAGCAGCAGCATTCAACAGATAGGATCCCCGTCAGATAATGAGTTTTTAATCAGAACAAACATACAAAACGAAGCAATCCAGGCTTTTTCCAAGAAGGTAAAGCAGGAATTAGAAAAGGTCTTCGGCAAAAAAAAGGTAGTCATCCGGCGAATAGAAATGGTTGGCCCCAAAGTGGGAAAAGACCTGAGACATAAAGCCCTTCTTGCAATTTATTATTCTCTGCTTTTTATAGCTATTTATATATCCGGACGATTTGAACTCAAATGGGTTACAAGCGGCGTAATAGCCGCGGTGCTCATTGTAACTCTAAAACTTCTAGAAGCTTTGGGTGTCGGATACGTTTATCTTACTGTTGGAGCATTAATTCTAACGCTTATATTGTTTTGGATATTTCAACTACCTTACGCTCTGGCTGCTATTATTGCTTTGATTCACGATGTTCTGATAACAGTCGGTGTTTTCTCGATCCTTAACAAAGAATTCAACCTTCAAATCGTTGCCGCGTTGCTCACCATTATTGGTTATTCACTTAACGACACCATAATTGTCTTTGACAGAATTAGAGAAAACCTGAGAAAGGAAAGAACTCGAGACTTCAGGGAATTAATAAACAGAAGTATAAACCAAACACTGAGCAGAACAATACTCACTTCTGGTACAACTTTGGTTGTGGTTTTTTCCCTGTTCACGCTCGGTGGTACGGTTATAAGGGACTTTGCCTTTGCGTTAATGGTTGGTGTGATAGTTGGAACCTATTCATCAATATTCATAGCAAGCCCGCTTCTTATCCTTTATGAAGACTTGAAGGTTCGTAAGCGTAGCGTTGAGATAAGAAAGGTGGCCAAATCGAAAGCCTCTTGACTTATAGGAATGTTCTGGTAATCAAAATAGTGGATGCCGGAGTGGCGGAATTGGGAGACGCGCTGGACTCAAAATCCAGTGGACCTCGTGTCCGTGAGAGTTCGAATCTCTCCTCCGGCACCATTTCTGGTCACAAACATGTAAAGAGGGAACAGGCCGTAATCATGAAGGATTACGGCCTGTTTTTTGGTCGGTTTCAAAAAATAGACAGAACACAAGGAAAGGAGAAATGGCTCGAGTAACCATAGAAGATTGCATGAAACAAATTGATAGCAGGTTTGCTCTTGTACATCTTGCTGTAAGACGAGTATTACAACTCCGTAGTGGTGCCCAACCTCTTATAGAAGCCCCTAAAAATAGGGAAATTGTTGTAGCACTTAGAGAAATAGCTGCTGGAAAAGTAACTCTTGAAAACATTGACCTACTTGAACAGGAACAGGTTCTTGGTCTTCCGGTTGCGGATGAACAAGTTGCTGAAGATGCTCTGAAAAAGCAGAAAGAGATTAAAGAGGCTTTTGATGAAGCAACTTCCACAGTTCCTGAAAGTCAACTGGAAGGGCAAACTTCTGATGAGATGAATGCCTCTGATGAGAGTTAAAAATGGCTGCCTTGAAAATTCACGATTATTTGAAAAAAAGAGATCTTCTGAACAATCCAGAACTTCCACAGGCTGAAGCAAAAAAATGGGCTGATGCTTGTCTAGATGCAGGTTTAATACACGATGCTTTTGAGTTTTATAAAAAAGCTGGAAATATGGAGGGACTGGAAAAAATTCTAAAATTTGCTGAAGAAGAAGGTGACTTCTTTCTGGTAGATTGTGCCCTAAAAGCTCTTAATAGGAACTACACGACAGGTGAATGGCTTAAATTAGCTCAAAAAGCTGAAAAATTGAACAAGTACCTTTTTGCGTCCCAGGCTTACAAAATGGCTGGAAAAGACGATGAAGTGGCAAGATTAATGTTTCTCAATGTCCATTAGAGACCTGAACTTTTGGACGATGGAAAAGTATTTATGAGGGTGAGATTTTAATAACCCAAAAATATGACAAACAATTCAAGCAACTTGCTATTAAACGACTCTTTCATATCGGTACACATAATTTTTAGGGTATCAAAAGGGCTTAAAGCCTCTTTGTAAGGTCTTGACATAGTCATGGCATCATAACAGTCAACAATATGAGTAATCTGAGCTGCTGGATTAATTTCGTGTAGTTTTAATCCATTTGGATATCCATTTCCATCTGCCCGCTCATGGTGCTGGATAACTATATCTAAGCTGTCTTTTCTGAGAGATTTATGGTGTTTTAAAATATCATAGCCAAGCTGAGGATGTTGTGTAATAATTTTAAACTCCTCCTCAGTCAATTGGGCTGGTTTATTTATTATTTCAGCCGGCAGCATAGCTTTACCAACATCATGAAGAAAGGCTCCAATGCCTATGACCGGAATCAAATTGACGGGTTGCCTTATGAAATGGGCAAAGCCTATCGTTAAAAAAGCAACCTGAACGGAATGGGCAAACAAATTGTAATCCTTGGAAAAAAACTTGGAAATCAGAGAAGCCGAAACCTGGTGTGCTATGACAAATCTTGTATAATACTCAACAATAAACTGAGCATGTTCTATACCTTTTCCAGCTTTAGGATCATTAATAATCATTCGCGTTACATAACCTGCATTCCTGTAAACTATCTCAAGCTTCTTCGCTGGGTTTAAATAGGGATTTTCAATTATCTGAGCCATTCTCTTTAATGTGGCATTTAGGAAATCTTCATACTCGTCTTTTTTTACATAAACAGCTTTAATTTCGTTTTGTAAAAAGAAATTTCTCAATTTCGCCGGAAACTCATCGCCTCTATTAACGATTTTCTTAAAAGTAACTCCAGATTTTGACGAGTCAGACGTCATGGGAAAATATACATCGAAAGACAAAAATTGATTTAAGGGCACGTCTTCCACTGAAACAGTTTCAAACTGATGGAAAAAAGGCGATTCTTCTATGGTCCTGCGATCAACGCGTAACGTTCTGGAATCAATGATCGGATCTTTTATCAACATTTCCTTTTACTGCCTTACTCTTATAAAGGGACTCCAAGGTGATTCTCTTTGCTGTATGCCAGATAAAAGGAATACACTCTGGAGCAATCTTGTTTCGCCGCATAAAAAACCTAATAAAACTTGATAGATCCTCATCTAAACATATGCGATGAACATATAAGCCCCCATCACTTGGTGTCATCATATATGCTTTTCTATCCTCAGCAAAGACCTTCTGAAAATAGGTAAAATAATCCCACCAATTGAAATTTTCTAACGAAGTACCATTAATATTTTCACACAACAACCTTACAGGCAATCGCCATTTTTTGGGATCAATCTTTCTATCTATAAGAAAAGGAAATCTCCATAACAGTTCCGTACAATTATATCGTCTGCTCACAGCATGTTGATAAAAATACTGCAGGATAAACGTTCCCCAGCGCAGAAGGTGAAAAATAGGATTGGCTTTATCGCTTGAATAATAAAAAGCGTTAAGGCCATTTGTAACTTCCAACCAAAATATTTTACATTTTTCTGATAGCCTATCGAAGATAGTTGCTTCAGTGCAGCTTTCCCGGGCACACTTGTTTCCGTAATTAATCATGTATCTCAAATCCAACCCATTGTTTACCAACGGATGGAGCATGCATCCGACTCTTTTATATTCCCTATCAATGTAACCGAGAGCCCAACAAAAAAAACCTACAATGGGTTTCGATACAGGTCCGTACTTATTGAATACTTCGGTATTTTCTCTTAATAGTCTTTTCAGGGTTGATACATAAGATACGTGATCATAGTTGCATGGTCTTATAGGAGGGCAACACCGAAAGCAAGACACATCTCCGTTGGGAGAACACAGATTAAAATTTAGCGACTCCTCCTTATTCATATTGACTCCAACGATTCAGTCTGTTAAGCAGCCATACACCATCTCAATAAGGAGGACAGAACTATGCCGATTTACGAATTTAGATGCACATCCTGCGGCAATGTACAGGAATTCCTCTTCCTTTCATCCAGCGATGACAATGTAGAAATAAAATGCAAAGAGTGTGGATGTGAAGAAATGGAGCGCGTCGTAAGTCGAACAACCAGCTTTGTAAAACCATCTGGAAATGAAGGTGCTGCAGTAACCACAAGATCTTGCAGCCCAGGATCTTCCTGCACAACTATCACGCTTCCTGGACACTCCAAATAATAAAAATATCGAGAAAGCGCAGAACTAATAAACATGCCTCTGGACAAAGAACTTTCCTCTTCGCTTATTACGTCTCAGCAATACGTACAAAGCCCCCAAGCCTCCATCACACGCCCTAGCTGAAGAAAAGGCCAAGACTATATTTCGCAAAGATCCATGGGTTAGCCATTTAATCAGGCCCTGCTTCAATACTGACTTTCCACTAACGGAATTTAAACCTCTCCCGGGAATTATAAGCACACATCTATGACCTTTAGCATAGGACCTCTCAAGAAAATAAAGTACTTTAAGTTTGGCCTCTTTTCGGGTATATCCGTGGAGGTCGAGGTAATCCTGATAGCTAAATTCGCCTCGGCGTAGTTTTTTCAAAACTTTATAAGGGAGACCGTGAATTGCTCCCTCGATGTATTCGTCGGAATAAAATAGGTCAAAATAAGAATCGCCATGCACAAGGTCAGCCAGGCAATTGTAGGCCTCAATCTCAGATTTATAGAAGTTGCGAGGGAATGTCCTCGTGGGAGACGGTGGGGGCACTCGCTCTCCTTTACCATCATGCAAAGGGGTAACATCTTTCATAGCTTCCACGAAAAGATCCATATCGGATTTACAGGTATCTTCGCCTTTCTTTTCAATTTGATCGAGGATTTCCAGGTATTTTTGTGTCTTGCTTTTTTTCAGCTTAGAACCTCGAGAAAGCGACTCAAATGGAGTATAAAAGCTATCAGATGATGAATAAGAATTTTTCTCCCTTTTCTTCTTCACCTTCAATTATCCCTTTAGATAAAAATCACATAATCACTATTACATCCAGGGAAGACCTCGAAAAACTCGTAAATGAATTGTCATCTAAACGCCAGATAGCCATAGATACCGAATCCAATGGCTTTTATGCCTATTTTGAAAAGATATGCCTAATACAGATTAATGATAATCGAACCAATTATATCATCGATCCGCTAACAGTAAAGGATTGTTCACCTCTATTGTCGATATTCGAAAATCCACAAATAGAAAAAATAATGCACGACGCAAGAAATGACATTATAGGTTTGAAAAGGGACTTTGGGTTATCCATGGCGAACCTATTTGACACTTCAATAGCCTGTAGACTGCTAGGCAAGAAAAAAAGGGGGTTACGTTCCTTGCTACAGGAATATTTCCAAATTTCAATTTCTAAAAAAGGGCAGCACTATAATTGGGGCAAACGTCCTCTTGAAGATAGCTATCTTTATTATGCAGCTCTGGATGTACATTATCTCATCCCATTAGCGTCAATTCTTAAAAATGAGTTAAGTCATCGAGGGTTATTGCAAAAGGCGAAAAGCCTAAGTGAGTCTATTACAAAGCTAGAAGCACAGCATAGAACTTTTCCCCTTGACGGTTATGTCAAATTAAAAGGTTTTTTGAGTCTTGATGAAAGAGGGAAGAAAATCGCTAAAGAGCTATATATGTGGCGGGATGTTATTGCCAGGCAATGGGATAGTGCACCTTTTCGAGTGCTTCCAAATGAAACAATCATCAAGCTGGCAAAAATTAAACCCTCGTCATGTGCCGACCTGAAAAGTATTAAAGGAGTTCCAAAAAGATTCAAAAAAGGCTCACTTATGCAATCTCTCTTAGAAATAATTAACAACGGCGGAGGTATGGAGCATTAATGGAACCAATATCGAACATTTCCCTTAGCAGTGTCAAAAAAAACTATTCGTACGATATCGACAAAACGCGAAATCCAGCCGAAACAATAGAATGGGTAAAAAAGAGATTCAAAGAGTGTGGACGAGATATCCTGTTGAAAACCATTCGCATAGATACCGGAAGATTGAATATACCAGTATTTGTAAGCCTATGCGGAAAGGATGCAACAAGACTAACTGGGACAAAAAAACAAATGGGAAAAGGTGCCACAAGGCATCAAGCTGAAGCCAGTGCCCTTATGGAATTGGCCGAACGTTACAGCTTTTTTTCTTATGTTAAAGAAAAAAATAAGCCCCGATTTAAACTGTCAGAAATAAAGCAATGGGCTGTTGATCCAAAACTGCTTTTGCTTTCAATCCATGATCATAATTGGGATCCAGAAATTGTGGAAAATTTCCTACTGGATATTCCTCTTCGGTGGGCACCAGCCCATAACCTCACAAAGAATACAGATCAATGGATACCTTTCGACTGGTTTTATTTGATCAATGAATACAACGGGCCTGCCTCGGGAAATGAACTAGAAGAAGCTATACTTCAGGGAATTTGCGAAGTCGTTGAAAGGCATGTTGGAACAGCAATAAGTTACGGTAACCTTGAGACTCCTATTATAGATCCAGATTCTGTATCATCTTCAGCGGCCAGTGAGCTTATTGGAAAATTTAGGGCTCAGGGTATCAAGGTTTACTTGCGAGATTTCAGCCTGGACACGGGCGTTCCATCGGTAGGAGTTCTGGCCTATAATCCGAAAACCTTCCCTGAAAAAAGCGAAATTATTTTCACAGTGGGAACTACACCCGATCCGGAAAAATCCCTTTGTCGAGCTCTAACGGAAGTTGCACAACTGGCTGGAGACTTCGAGAACAGAACATCATATAAACCAACTTATCCCAAATATTCGTCACTGGATGAAGCCCAGTACCTAATGTCACAATCTGAAAGAGTTAAGCTATCTCAACTGCCCAATCTGTCATCCGAAAATATTCTAAAGGAAATTCAAAATATCGTAAGTACGCTAAAGAAAAATAAAAACTGGGAAGTTTTCATAATAAATGTTACCAATGAATCCTTACAGGTTCCGGCCATATACGCCATTATACCTGGTGCCCATTTCTTAGACCGAAGCTCTGATACAGACTTTCCTCAGCACTTAGCAAGGGTCCTTCTGTCTTATATGTCCCCTGGCGAAGCATCCTTTTACATCAAAAAGATTATCCAACAGTTTGGGGACAGATATGATTTAAGGTTCTTTCTAGGGTATGCACTTGAAGAATCTGGACAAATAAATGAAGCATTATCCATTTATGAAAAAGCTTTAAAGGAAGCCCAAGCCAGCGAAGAAAAAGCCAGTATCCTTGTGCATCTCGCATCATGTTATACTAAAAAGAGTGATTATGCAGAGGCCGTGAAGCTTCTTGAAAAGGCTGAAACTTTAAACCCCTTTTTGAAGGAACTACATCATTTAAAAGGCGTATGTTTTTTCAATATGAAAAAACACAATGAATCAATTGCTGCTTTTGAGAGGGTAATAGAACTGGATCCTTCTTCAGCCATAGACTATGCAAATATTGCTTCCAATTTACGAGATATGGGGCATGAAGCAGAAGCTATAATTTTATATGAGATGGCTTTAGACCTAGATCCATCTCTGGAGTTTGCAAGGGAAAATCTGGTAAAACTCAAAAGTAAGCTTGAAGCAAAATAAGGCTTTGGTCGGTAAGGGAACATCTCGTAAGTAGCTGAAAAGGTAAACACTATGGACGAACTATCTCATCTTAAAAGACAAGTTAGAGAAAAAATAGACACTCTGAACAGCATAATCGATAGGTATTCATCCCTTGATACCCTCCGTGCTAATGTTTCCAAAAACTGGAAGGAACAACTACAACTGGCTGACGAAGCTCTTTCTGACTCTCACATTAGAATTGGTATTGTTGGCTCTGTAAAATCAGGAAAGAGTACTTTGATCAACGCCATGCTTGGAAATGATATATTGAAAAGGGGAGCTGGTATAATAACTTCCTTTGTAACCAGAGTCATAAGTAAGGAAGATCCGTCCGGCTGGGTTGAACTAAAAAGTATCCCCGAAGTATCTCGTGAAGTACAAAACCTCATTAGTCAATTTTCCGGTCTTGATAATGGGTTCCATATTGATAACTTTAAGCTCAACGATGATTTGCAAAGAGAAACGGCCAAAAACCTGGTTAAAAAACTGCGTGAAAGATACTGGGGAACATCTAACGCCTTTGATAACTCCGTTGTATTACTGCAGGCTTATCTTAACGGATATGAAAAAATTAAAGATCACCTATCAGAAGATAATCAGAAAATAACATTTAACAAAGATAGTTTAGTCAATCATAGCCGATACGTTGCCGACGAGTCCATAGCTACCTTTGTAAGGGATATGGAACTATACTATCCTATTACCTGGCTGGGAGACTCTGTAGAAATAGCAGACTGCCAGGGTAATGACTCACCAAATCCCATGCACTTTGAACTGCTCCAGGAATATCTTCTTAAAACCCACTTTGTCGTGTATGTAATAAATAGCCGAACGGGTTTGAGAGAAGCGGACTTCAAACTGCTTGAGTTCATACGAAGCCTTAATATGCTACAAAATACTTTCTTCGTTTTAAATGTCGATATCGATGTACACCCCGATCTTTCAGACCTTAAACAGTTAGAAACAAGAGTTACAAACGAGCTAGAGTGGATAGTCTCCAGACCAAAGTTGTTCACTTTCTCTGCCCTTGCTCAACTCATATCCAGCATGAACAGCAATGCACGCTCACAGGAACTTAAACGATACGAACTATGGAAGGAACTCAACTCAGAACTCCTACAAATATCCCGACAGGAATTCACGTCCTTTTGCTCTGCTTTGTCTAAAAAAATGAAGACTCAGCGAGCCGGGCTACTTTTAAGCAGTGGTTTAAATAGGGTAAAAATGGTCGCATCTTCCATGTATGACTTCTCAACAGCCAGACAGCAACTAATGGACAAGGACCTTACGGAACTCAAAGCCATAGCAAAAGACATTGAAGCCCGGAAAAGTGCGCTTGCAGCCACTCTGCAAACCTTGGAAAATACTGTAAATGGCTTGAGAAGTACCCTCAAGAATGAATTTGATAGAACCATCCAAAACTTCTTTGATTTGACCAATGGTCCTGTGGTCAGAGATACAATAAACATGATAGACAATTACGAAATAGGATCTGAATATCGAAAGCTTCTTTCAGACCCAAAAAAAGTTGGAGGAGCACTTTATACTTTTTATATGGATTTTAGAGAGGCCATTTCAAAATTTCTAATTGAAGAGATCAACGTAAAGATAATTAATTTTGCAAGAAGCCAAGAACAGGCACTTCAAGAACGACTAGAGCAATCTATAAGGGCATTTTGGACACTATTTGCTGTTGCCATGGAAGATTATTGTAAAGCGCTGAAAAAACTGAACATTCCTTTGAGATCCTCTGAAATGGAGGTCATGGAAAGCTGGTATCCAGCCAAAGATATCATCCCACCTAGTTTTAGTTCTATGGCAAGTGAACAAGTTTTAAGCAAAGGGGTTTTGTTCGTTAAATTTGGGATAGGAAGGATCTCCAGGCTTTTGAGAAAGGTTAAGGACTGGTTAACCAGACGAACCATAAATTATGAACTCTTCGCAGGAGAAGATAATCTCAGGGAAGCCGTAAGGGTGGTAAAAAAAGAAACCAAAGAAGAAATTTTGTATGCCTTTAGGGATTACAGGCAAAATTTTAAATATCAGTATTTTTTTCGACTCATAGATGAAGGAGTATCCTACATTATTCGAGAATTTCGGATGCGAGCAGAACTGGCAACAATTGATTTAAATCAGCTTATAAAATCAGGTTATACCGAAGAACAGACGAGAAAAAATATACTAAATATTTTGGAAGACTCGATTCCAGTCCTAACTACAGTAATGGACGAGTTGGAAAATATAAGACGGGCATTAAACGTCAATGACAGCTTTGAAGAACATCAAAGGTCTCCGGAGGCCATTCCTCCGGAATTGGTGCAGTGATAGAAATCAGTTTACCGGTCTTTGGATGCGTAAAAATTAATTGCCAGGCATGTAAAAGTAGAAGTTCAGCCGGGGGACCGCCGTAAATTTTATCACCATAGATCTGTAAACCATTCGCCTGAACATGCAGGCGAATTTGATGCGTGCGACCAGTTTTGGGAATGGCCAACAGGAGGTGTTTATCTCCATAACTCTTCAGTACCCTGAAAAAGGTTTCAGCCTTTTTTCCTTTAGCTTCATCTGTCCAGGCATATCTATGATGCTGTCTTATTATTTTTTGGTTAGCCACCCATTCAGATGCATCAAGTTTTCCTTTCGCCCACAGCAAATATTTTTTAACCATACTTTTATTTCTAAAGGCTTCCGATAGTTCTTTATTCACATCCCTGGATTTGGAAAAAAGAATCACACCTGATGTATCCTGGTCCAGTCTGTGGTGCATTGCAAGATATGCGGATTGGTTTTTATTCTTCTCTAACCACCTTCGTAAGCCGCTGAAGACATTATTATAACTGTCCGACGGGGTTTGTTGACATGGAATACCCGGTTCTTTATTGTAGGCAATTAACCATTTATCCTCGAAAAGTATCCGTCTTTCATCAACTTCGTAAAACCTCTTAACCCCATGCCAAGGCCAGTAGATTCTTATAAGATGCCCTTTCTTCAGCCTCCTTAGCGGATTAAATTCCTTCTTGCCTTCAACATGAACCGAACCGAATTTTATTAATTCTTCTATATCACTAAGGGAAAGACCCGTATTTCTAGAGAGAAAATCCTTTAAAGGCAAACGCGTCTCAGAATCCTCAACGACCCATTGCCAGTAGGTGGGAAAAATGGATTTGGACATATTTTTGGTTAAGACTAAATACCTTCGTCCAGTTCGCCGCTAGTTTCATTTTTTTCATCAAAGGATGCCTCAGAACCCGCTTCTTCCAGAGACTCCTCCACCAATTGATCTATGTCTGCATCAAAATCGTCGCCGATTTCTTTTCCGACACTTCTCATGAACTTTGCCAAACTTTTAGGATCATTTTCATCGATATTACCCCACCTTGCAGGATCTGCAAGACGCTCCAGACGTGTTTCTTCAGAAAGCCTTACTCTGACCCGAGAAACCATTTTCTGGAGCCTCTCACTTCCACAAAATTTACACCTGGGTTCAATATCCTCAGAAATCCTGAAGGTAATTAACTCATTTCTCTTACCACACTCCATACACCGATATTCATATATCGGCATTTCCCCTATTCCTCCGCTTTATTCCGATAGGGCTCCTTGTGGTAAACACCTTCAAAAGACGGATTCATATCGGTTATTATGTTATCCTTCTCACGCTCATACGCCTCTTGAAGATATGGCGGTATATGAAACAAATTCTCGGCAATTTCCGGGGTTAAATATCTTAGCTTGAATGAGGAACTTTTCATTCTTCTAGAAATATCCTGGGGCATCCAGTCTTTATTCAGTGTGACCAAAATATGCGAGTCTGGTCTATGAAAGCTATGCAGGCTGTATGCATAAGGTTTGACAACGGGAAAGACATTCTTCAGCGTGTTGACCATACGCGCATGTAAAATGTTTTCCTGTGGGCTTACGCCTTCACCCTGGACGGCCATACATCCTTGTTCGGTAAGATGATCCTTTAGTAAGGAATAAAATTCCCTGGTGAAAAGGAACACCGCCGGGCTGTCTTCCAATGGATCGCTCAGATCGACAATAATTACATCAAATTTCTCGTTAGAACTTTCTAGATATTTACGCCCATCACCAATTACAATTTCAGATCTCGGATCGTCAAAACTGCCTGCATTCCACTCAGGCAAATATTTCTTACACAGCTCAATCAACTCACCATCAATGTCCACCATAACAGCCCGCTTTACGCTGTCGTGTCTTAAGACTTCGCGCAAAGTAGCCCCTTCAGCGCCACCAATGACCAGGACAGTTTCAGGATCGGTATGACTAAACATTGCCGGATGAACCAGCAGCTCATGGTAAATAAACTCGTCATATTCCGCAGACTGTCCTACACCATCCAGAAAAAGCATCCGCCCGTGAAGACGTGTCTCCACTATGTCAATTCTTTGGTATCGAGAACTTCCGCTGTAAAAAACTTTGTCACAAAGATAACTTATCGCCACTCCGTTGAAAGACGGTTCCCTAACCCAGATATATGATCCAACTGCTTCAATTTGTATAGTCACGGTTTATGCCTCAGCTCACCTTCCGGAACATCAAGGGTTCCTCGTTTTAATTCCATGATAGACATACTTTTAGCCTTAAATTTCTCCTTAAGAAAGTGAAGTGCTTTATCTGAGTCTATTTGTTCCCCACAGGTAAAAATATCTAAAGCACAATACCCATACTCTGGCCATGTATGTACTGAAAAATGGGATTCAGCTATAACAACGACGCCGCTTACTCCGTGGGGATTAAATTGGTGAAATAAAGGTTTGATAATGGTTGCTTTGGAAACATTGACCGCGTCAACTAATATTTTTTCCACTGAGTCGACGCTGGCTATAAGATCACGGTCACAATCGTACAACTCTACAATCAGGTGTTTTCCCAGTGATTTCATCTTCTTCTCTACATCCTCATGTCATGGTTTTACCTTTACTTATAAGTTTACAAAAACAAAAAACCTCCACTTCATGGGTGGGTATTTGCCCCAAAACGCCACAAATGGAGGCGTCACCTCAAAACCGCCGATACTATACTGAATTTTTTGGTTTATGCAATAAAAATTTTTCCGGTTCACAAAAGTACCCCTAAAAAGGGACAGTAAAACTTTTTATTTGATATTTAGCTGACCTATGGACAAATTATGCAATTGATGCTAACAAGAATCAAAGGCAAAACAAGTATTGCTAAACGAAAGAAACTTGGCTGGAGGGCTTAGAGAGAAGTTCAAGCTTAGATTAGATAAGGCAAAAAACTTAGCGGTAAGAGGAGTGACAACTTTATAGTTTCCAGGTTTTACTTACTGGTTCTTCTGAAGGAACGTAGGCATGAATAGTTCTTTTCCTTTTATTTCAGCCAGTAACGGAGGGATATACATTGATATTCTCGTACAACCACGGTCATCTAAGAACCAAATTGTTGGAACTCAGGATGACAAACTTAAAATAAAAGTCACGGCCCCTCCAGTTGAAAATGCTGCCAATAAGATGTGCATTCAGCTTGTTGCAGAAATTTTTAATGTTCCTAAATCTATGGTAACAGTTACCTCTGGTGTTAAATCCAGAAAGAAAAGATTGTTTATAAAAAATGTTTCCCTGTCAGAAGCTATTAAGAAATTATTACAAGTGTTGTGAGTTTTTTATTTTTGGAAAAACGATTTACCAGAAACTGCAAAAATGTCGATTAACAAATAGGGTGAGCTGTTTCCTGGACGAATTTCGCTATCCTGCCATACCTTTCAGATTTATGTGAGGTACGTTGGATGACTCAATTAGGCGGTTACCAAAAGTTAGGGCACATTTTGGTTCAGAGTGGTCTTATAACGAAAGACCAGCTTCAAGAAGCTTTAAACGAGCAGAGGAAAACGCGTGAAAGACTAGGCAAAATTCTGGTTAAACGTGGTATTATTGATGAAAAAGACTTGGCCATTACCCTTGCACAGCAATTGAAGTTACCCCTTGTTGATCCCCTTAAGTTGAATATCCGTAGTGATGTTCTTGAAATGATTTTACTGGAATCCGCCGAAAAGTATAAGGCCATCCCTTTTGGGATTTCGGGAAATGTCCTGCACGTGGCAACATCCGATCCAGCTAATAGGCTGGCAGCTGATGATTTAAGATTTTTAACCCAGAAAACCATAAGATTTCATGTAGCTACTGAAAGCTCGATTGAGGAGATACTGGAACAACGAAAATCCAGCGAAACAGATTTGGACGAAGCACTTAAAATGCTAACAGATGATGAGGAAGTTAGCGTTATTGAGGACACCGATGAAATAGACCTTGCCGATCTTGAAGGCGCAGCAGTTGATGCTCCGATTGTAAGGTTGGTTAATTCCCTTTTAACAGATGCAATCAAAAGGAAAGCCAGTGACATTCACATTGAACCTTATGAGAAGATGCTTCGAGTAAGATATCGTATTGATGGCATTTTATACGAAGTCATGAGACCCCCTGTAAAATATAAGAATGCCATAGCTTCCAGAATAAAAATTATGAGCAATTTGGACATAGCGGAAAGGCGTTTACCCCAAGATGGACGTATAAAGGCAAAGATACTTGGAAAAGAAATAGATTTTCGTGTTTCTTGCCTGCCCACTCTATTTGGCGAAAAAATTGTGTTGAGAATTCTGGATAGATCTAGTCTGCAACTGGATATGACTCAACTGGGTTTTGAAAAGGATCAGCTGGAAAATTTCAGAAATGCTATTTACCAACCATACGGGATGGTATTAGTAACAGGACCGACAGGAAGTGGAAAAACTACAACCCTTTACAGCGCTTTAACTGAGTTGAACAAAGTAGAGCGAAATATATCCACTGCTGAAGATCCCGTTGAGTATAACCTGGCCGGGATAAATCAGGTACAAGTACATGATGCAATAGGACTAACTTTTGCCTCCGCTCTTAGAGCTTTTCTTAGGCAGGATCCGGATATTATAATGGTTGGCGAGATAAGAGATCTTGAAACAGCTGAAATTGCTGTTAAGGCTGCTTTGACAGGCCACCTGGTGCTCAGCACACTGCATACCAATGATGCCCCAAGTACCGTGACAAGACTAATCAACATGGGGGTTGAACCCTTTCTCATTGCCTCTTCTCTGAATCTTGTACTTGCCCAACGCCTTGTCCGTAAACTCTGCGACCAATGTAAAGTCCCGGACGATGTGCCTCCAGACGTACTTTTAGATCTTGGAGTACCGGAAAAAGAAATAGATGACTTCAAGTGCTACCGACCTAGGGGCTGTAATGCCTGTAATAATACCGGATACAGAGGAAGGATAGCTCTTTACGAAGTTATGCCAATGTACGAAGAACTTCAAGAACTGGTTTTGGTCGGAGCTTCTTCTGCAGAACTCAAAAAAGAAGCAATCAGACTCGGAATGAAAACATTGCGTCAAAGTGGAATTAACAAAGTCAAAGCTGGAATAACATCAATTGAGGAAGTAATTAGAACAACATCTAGAGGATAAAAGTCAAAGGGAATTAGAAATGCCAGAATACATTTGGACAGGTCGCAGCAAAAGTGGAGACAAAATTCAGGGAAAACTGGAAGCAGAAAATCCGGAGGCTGTTAAACGTATTCTCACTAGGCAAGGCATTGAGGTTATCAAAGTAAAACCAAGCCCAAAACATATTTCCGAGTATTTACCCTTTCTAGCACCTCGCGTTAAACTGAACGACATTGTTTTATTTACGAGGCAGTTTTCTACTCTAATTAACGCTGGTGTGCCAATTGTTCAAACTCTGGATATTTTAAGAGAACAGTCCGACAATATAACCTTTAAAAAGACCCTTCGGGATGTAAAAGAAACCGTCCAGGCTGGGGAGACATTATCGGGAGCCATGAAAAGACATCCCAAGGTTTTTGATGATCTGATGGTCAACTTAGTAAGCGCGGGAGAGGCTGGTGGAGCCTTAGACACAATAATGAACCGCCTTGCTGATTACCTAGAAAAGGTGATGGCCTTAAGAAGGAAAATAAAAAGTGCAATGATTTATCCCATTGTAATTGCTGTTTTTGCCATGATTATCGTTGCCGTGCTGTTGGTGTATGTAATCCCTATCTTTGCTGGAATGTTCAGAGATGCCGGACTTAGCCTTCCTCTACCAACACTCGTGGTAATGAAGATCAGTGATTATGCACGAAATTACTTCCATTGGTTTCTCCTCTTCTTCATATTATTGCTTGCTTCGTTACGCTGGATTAGAAAAACGGAAAAGGGTCATTTGATCACAGACAGAATTATACTTAAGGTACCGGTTTTTGGAATGCTGCTAAAAAAGGCTGCCATAGCTCGCATGTGTAGAACTCTGGCTACGCTTATAGAAAACGGAGTTCCCATATTAGAGGCTTTAGCAATAGGGTCTCGCACAATCGGTAACAAGGTGCTTGAAAGAGCAGTAATATACGCTCGGGATGAAGTCTCCAGAGGTAGAGGGCTTTCAGATCCCCTAGAAGAAACTCATGCTTTTCCTCTTATCGTTCCAAGAATGGTAAAGGTGGGTGAAAACACCGGTGCTCTGGATGAAATGCTCAGCAAAGTAGCCGATTTTTTTGAAGATGAAGTCGACAGAACGGTAGAGGCATTAACATCCCTCATAGAGCCTATCTTTATAATTGTTTTGGGTGTTACAATAGGTGGCCTGCTAATTGCCTTATATCTCCCAATTTTCCAAATGGGTCAGGTAATAGGGTAATAACTTCGCCCCAATGGAAACAAATAGCACTGCAAACAGTCAGATCGTAAGGCGAATATACATAATTTTATTTGTTCGTCTGTTCCTGGGATTAATATTTTTTTGTATAACCTTTTATTTTTTCTGGAAAAATCGTGTCTCCGTCACTAACTCAGAAGTTGCTCCCTTTTACATATTTTCGTTACTACTGTTGGTTTTCACCTTCCTGGGCGCAACAACTCTCAAATATTTCCACAATAAGGCCCTATCAATAAATGCAGCTTGTCAAATAGCCTTTGATGTAATTGCTGTTTCCGTGTTTGTTTGTCTTTCGGGAGGAGGATTAAGCCCTTTTGCCACCTTTTATATACCTGTCATACTGTTGGCTTCACTTTTATTTGGTACTCGTGGAGCGCTAAAGACGGCTGCCGCCGTTATCACCATGTATCTTTGTCTTTTATTACTACAATATAATGGCTATTTGTGTTGCAAAGGGCTTATTGTCAGGAATTTAAAACTACATCTTCAGAAAAGTGACATCTTCTACAATTTCATAGTACACTCGGTAACCTTTTTAGTATCCGCTCTAGTAGCAGGATTTTTTGTTGATAAATGGCATACCGCAGAGACTCTTTTATTCAGCCATATAAAGAAGCTGAAATTTTTAAGGTACATTCATGAACGGATTTTAGAAAGCGTACCCTCAGGAGTAATCCTTACAGATAATGAAGGAAAAATATTGTACGCAAACGACTCCGCAATAAATATATTAGAATCTAAACTCCACACTTTAATTAACCAAAACATATTAACTCTACTTCCAGACCTTAAGGAAGCATTCCTACACTACTCTAACAATTCCCAAGAATTTCCCTTAATCTTGCGAAACGAAGTGATATACAGAATACCCGGGAAAAACATTAACAAGGTTATTGGATGTAGCTTATGCGGACTAAGAGAAGCCAATGAGCTCAGCGGCTATATAGTGGTGTTTCAAGACATTACACATATTAAAAAAGCCGAAAAGCAGCAGCGCATGCTTGAAGATTTTAAGCTAGTAGCAAAAGCGGCTGCAGAAATAGCTCACAATATAAAGAACCCTTTGGGAGCCATAAGTGGTGCAGCTCAAATGCTTGATAAAGTTATTACAGACACACAATCTTATGAAATCAAACAGCTGTCCAAGATAATAGTTAGAGAAAGTGACAGATTAAATGATGCGGTCCGAACCCTTCTACAAATGGCAAAAAGCGCTTTTACTCCACCTGTCCCGGAGAAAATTAATCTTACAGAAAAAGCGAAAGAATTCGTTCAGTCTTTTTTGAACAAACCTAATGTTAAAGGCAAATTTAATGTGGAAATTCTCGATGATGGCACCGAGCACTTCGTCTTAATGGATCCGTCAGATCTCGAAATAATACTCTGGAATTTAATCGATAATGCCTGTGAAGTAATGGATGAAGGAGGTACGATTACGGTAAAAATAGCAGAAGCCGGGGAATCAAATTACGTGGAATTAACTATTTGTGATGAAGGCCCTGGTATTCCTGACGATTACAAGGAACACATATTTGATCCCTTTTTCACATCCAGACCCGGAGGAACCGGTCTAGGCTTAAATATAACCCTCCAACTTGTTTCTCGCTCCGGCGGTAAAATCTCCTACGAGACATCGCCTGAAGGAACATGCTTTAAAATTTTATTACCAAGAGCATAAACTTCATTTTTTTCGCCTTATCCTCTTGTCAATCCGTACCACTATGCTTATATTAGCACTCGCGAAGAGTGAGTGCTATTTTGGAGTGGAAGTATGTAATCATATAAACCGGAAGGAGGGTTGCTGGAAATGAAGTTGAAACCGCTAAATGATAGGGTTGTGGTTAAGAGAATCGAAGAGGAAGAGAAGACAGCGGGAGGCATTATTATTCCGGATACGGCAAAAGAAAAGCCCATTCAGGGAGAAATTTTAGCAGTAGGCAGCGGCAAATTAATGGAAGATGGTAATCGAAGACCTCTGGATGTAAAGGTAGGAGACAGGGTGCTCTTTAGCAAATATGCTGGTACGGAAGTAAAAGTAGAAGGCGAAGAGCTGCTTATAATGAGAGAAGATGACATACTTGCCATTATAGAAAATTAAATTTCAGGAAAATCTAAAAAGGAGAGAAGGAGGGTCCAAGATATGGCAGCTAAGCAGTTGATATATGATGTGAAAGCACGAGATGCATTGCTTAGAGGTGTTAATACGTTAGCAGACGCAGTAAAGGTTACACTGGGGCCTAAGGGAAGAAATGTGGTCATAGAAAAACCCTTCGGTGGTCCGGTTGTTACGAAGGATGGCGTGACAGTTGCCAAGGAAATTGAACTGGAAGACAAATTCGAAAACATGGGCGCCCAGATGGTAAAAGAAGTCGCCAGCAAGACCAGTGATGTTGCTGGTGATGGAACCACAACAGCAACGATATTGGCTCAGTCCATCTACTTCGAAGGTTCCAAACTTGTCGCTGCTGGAGCCAATCCCATGGCCCTTAAAAGGGGAATTGAAAAAGCAGTAGCAGCCGTTGTAGATGAACTCAAAAAAATCAGCAAACCGGTAAAGGACGAAAAAGAAATTGCCCAGGTGGGAACCATTTCTGCCAACAATGATTCTACGATTGGAAATATTATTGCGGAAGCAATGAGCAAAGTCGGTAAGGAAGGCGTTATCACCGTTGAAGAAGCTAAGGGAATGGAGACAACCCTTGAAGTAGTTGAAGGTATGCAGTTTGATAGGGGTTATATCTCCCCTTACTTTGTAACTGATGCTGAAAAAATGGAGGTTGTTCTTGAGGATCCTTACATTCTGGTACACGATAAAAAGATCAGCAGCATGAAGGATCTCTTGCCCATTCTCGAAGAAATAGCCAAAATGGGCAAACCTCTTTTGATAATTGCTGAAGACGTAGAGGGTGAAGCTCTGGCTACTTTGGTGGTCAATAAGCTTAGAGGAACTTTGCAGGTATGTGCTGTAAAAGCCCCAGGATTTGGTGAAAGAAGAAAGGCGATGCTCGAAGATATCGCTATCCTTACTGGCGGACAGGTAATAAGCGAAGAAAAAGGCATTAAGCTCGAAAATGCCTCTATTAGCGATCTTGGTAGAGCAAAAACTGTAAGAGTAGATAAAGACAATACCACCATTGTTGACGGCGCCGGCGATCGCAAAGCTCTGGAAGCAAGGGTCAAACAAATTAGAACTCAAATTGAAGAGACCACAAGCGACTATGATCGAGAAAAACTGCAAGAAAGATTGGCCAAGCTTGTCGGAGGCGTTGCAGTAATCAGCGTAGGTGCCGCTACTGAAACGGAAATGAAAGAAAAGAAGGCAAGAGTAGAAGATGCCTTGAACGCAACAAGAGCTGCTGTTGAAGAGGGTATCGTTCCAGGTGGTGGAGTTGCCTATATCAGATGTCTTAAGGCGCTCGACAGCTTGAATCTCCCCGATGATGAACAAATGGGTGTTCAGATTGTAAGAAGAGCTCTTGAAGAGCCTGCTCGCCAGATTGCTAACAACGCTGGTGAAGAAGGTTCCATAATTGTTCAGAAGATTAAAGAAGGGGAAGGTTCCTACGGCTTCAACGCACAGACTGGAGAATTTTGTGACCTGTATGAAGCCGGTATAATAGATCCTACTAAGGTATCAAGATCTGCTCTGCAGAATGCCGCTAGCGTAGCTTCTCTAATGCTCACAACTGAATGCATGGTAGCTGAAATCCCCAAGAAAGAAGAAGCTGCTCCGGCACCTGGAGGTATGGGACCGGATATGTACTAAAAAACTATCCTAAATTGTGAATAAAAAAGGCACAGCCCCAACAAAAAGGGGCTGTGCCTTTTTTCTTTCTTTTAAGCTATCCCGGGGTTACGGGCCTATCTAAGCGATACTCCAGCCTATTAAAAAAGAAAGAGCAATGTACACACTAGCTTCAACGGCTCCTGCTCCAATATTTGGTTTCTGTTGATGAACAAGTTCATCTGTCAGGCTTCTTCCA
>JALXAE010000076.1 GCA_026992355.1 Syntrophobacterales bacterium
CTCAGAAATTTCATATTAGCTGTACTGCCAATGGATGCCCAATGACAGTATAAAGCAACTGTTATCATTAATTTACAAAAATATCATTCTTTCCTGACGACAAACCTAATCTTGACATTTCGTTCCTTGCCAAGTAATTTTACACTTGTTTTAGTTCGATTGGGCTAGAGTCAGGAGGATGTTCAAAGCGGAATATACACCGTAATGATCAAAACTGATGAAAAATCGACGTAAGGTCCGAAGTGGCCAGGCAACAACTCAAGTCAAGGTCGTTCTGTGCAATGGACCGATAGTGACTCTTTAGGAGGCTGGAACATGTTGGATAAAATCAAGTTTGAAAGATTTACAGCCTTCGAGAAGTTGGAGATAAGTTTCTCGCAAGGTATCAATATCTTTGTGGGTAAGAATGGAACCGGTAAAACGCATATTCTCAAAGCAGCCTATGCTGCTTGTGATATTACAAAGAGTAAAGAGGGGTTTGCTGAGAAAATTAATAATGTTTTTTATCCATCAGGGAAGCAAATTGGTCGTTTGGTCAAAAGATCTTCAACAAGTAATAAAGGTTATGTGGAACTGACAAGAACGTCTGACAACAAGCCAATAAGTATCAGGCTCTCGATGTCAAACCACACAACCAAACCAGACAAGGCTACTGTTTCTGGGGCAACTAAACTCTGGGTTGATAGCCCGATGGAAACGGCCTATATACCGGTCAAGGATATGATGGCTAATGCGCCAGGTTTTCGCTCATTATATGAAGAGCGAGAAATCCATTTTGAAGAAATCTATGTAGATATTATTCGTAAATCCTTCTTGCCCTTATTGAAGGGACCTGCTGACAAACAACGGAAGAAGTTGCTCGAACGTTTACAAAAAGCGATGGATGGTAAGGTAATAGCTAAAAATGAAGAATTCTTTTTGCGTAACAAACAGGGCGAGCTTGAATTTACGCTTCTGGCTGAAGGTTTTCGCAAATTAGGATTGCTTTGGGTACTGATTCAGAATGGCACATTGCTCAATGGCTCAGCACTATTTTGGGATGAACCGGAAACCAATCTTAACCCACAATTGATGCAATCTGTTGTAGCAATCCTTCTGGAACTGCAGCGCATGGGCGTGCAGATTTTTCTCACCACCCACGATTATGTCATCCTGAAAGAGTTCGATCTGCAATCCCAATCTAATGATAACATCAAATATCATAGTCTTTTCAGAAACGAGGAGTCAGCTGAGATCGACATGGCCTCTACTTCTGATTTTAGCAACATCTCTCCGAATGCCATTGATGAGACTTTTGGTAACTTGATCAATAGGGAAATTGAAAAAAGTATGGGAGGGCTTGGCAAGTGATCCTGAATGATGTCGATGGCTTTACCTTTGATTTTACTGATGCTATCAATGCTTTTGTTTTTGATGAAAAAGACAAGTCAAAACCTACTTACCATGGAGCCCCCATGAAAGCGGTGGATATCGTGGTAGAACTGGATGCAGCATATCTTTTTATCGAAATCAAAGATTTCAACGATCCTGAAACTTATAATATTAACGCACCAGCAGATGGTGAGGATTTGAAGAAGATAAGCAATAGTTTTAAATGGCTCAAAAATTATCTTAAATACAAATATCGTGATTCCTATTTATACCGTCATGCGGAACAGAAAGTTGATAAGCCGATCCATTACCTTTGCCTGCTGAGCTTCGATAATGCGCTTAACAACGTCATGCAAAAAGTATTAAAGAATGAATTGCCAATAGGTAAAGCTTCTCCACGATGGCAAACAAAACTGGCTGAAAGCTGTCAGGTGCTTAATATAGATAAATGGAATCAAGCTTTTCCAAATTGGCCAGTGCATAAAATTGCTTAAGGATGGAATCAATACAGTCATTAGAAAAAACATAAAGAAACAAAATCTAATGTACTATAAAGGATGCACATGTTATCACTACCCGTGCCACGCTGAAACAACCTTATTATGTTGGTTATAATTTGTTCAAAATATGCTCCGACTTTCCAGGATTATAGAATAAGCCAATGATTAAGTCGTCTAATTATATTGCTTTGCATCATGGCAGCCTGGTCATTCAGGAGCTGTCGGCTTCCCTTGATTTTTACTGCCGGATCCTGGGCATGCAGCAGAACCGATCTCGTCCGGAAATG
>JALXAE010000077.1 GCA_026992355.1 Syntrophobacterales bacterium
TTGTCATCTGCTATTAGCTCTTTGTATTTTGAATTTAACTGCTTAAGGATATATTTTATATCTTCTAGTGAAAGGTTGGTGTCTTTGCTTATTTCAAAGAAAGAGAGAATACTTTCGTTTTTGGTTTTTTCAAAGAGTTCATTAAGGAAACGGCCACTAATCTTTTTATTATCACTTAAAGGTGAATGTTCATTTAAGAAATCTATTAAATGTTCAAGGCTTACTTCGTTTTTTTCATTGTGTCTTGAACATAGTTTTGAAATGTCCTGAGAACTAAAACCCAATTTGGCTAACAATGTACCAACATCTTTGCTTTTCAAGTTAAGCGATTCCTCTTCAGTACCTTCTGGTTTTACTCCGATACCTTTAGGGTTATTCTGTTGGTATGCTTCGTCTAATAATACAAAGTAGTAGGACAAACCTAATTCTTCTACAATTTTTTCTATTGTTTGGGCTGCCCTGTTGTCTTCGTCTGAATCATCGTGGGTTCTAACAAAATCGGATTTTATATTCCTGGCCTTTTCTTTAGACTCGGGTTCTTCGATATTTTGATTAATAGAAAAAAGGGAAAATTTTTCATGGTCATAATTTCTTTGAAATAGCCCTTTTCTATACACCCTTGGTTTTTCCAGTAGAAGTCTGTCCGTATTTTTTACAATCATAGCCCTGACCTCTAATTTATTGGTGAAGAATTCTCCTTCACCATCCTTTATCAGCAATCGTTGTGCCTAAAATGTGTGTCGGAAAAAGTGCCGTTAAAACGGTTAGTTATATAGATTACTGATGAAGCAACAAAATAGGGATAGGGAAATTTTTTCCTCTTTTAAGGAACGGAAAGCTTTCTTGCTTCGGATAGTTTTTGAGTAATTTCTGCTGCTTTTTTTATGCTCATATTGGCTATTATTTTGGCGGCTTTATCGGTGTTCATTCTAGAGATAATCTGTACCACGAGTTTTTGATCAAGTTTTTCAAGTAGTGAGGCGGCATCTTTGGGTTTCATTGTTGTGTAGATTTTTACCAGGGTGTTTATCTTTTGATTAGCTAACTGCTCTTGCTCCTGCTTGTATTTTTCTATTTCCTGATAGATCTTTTCAAGCTTTGCTAATTTTTCTTCAATATCTTTTTGTAGAGCCTTAAGAATGGCTTCTTTTTCCTTTAATTTCTTTTCTCTAATTTCCAATTCCCGCTCTTTCTTTTCCAGGTATGCTCTGTAGTCAGCTATGGACATTTCTGCTGAATTGATATCTGGATATTCTTTAGAATTAGAAACTGAGGATGCAGTCCCTTTTAGGTTGGACTGTTGAGTTTGTTTTTGGGGCTGGGCTGTTTGTTTTAGTTTGTTGCTTTCCGCAAAGGCCTTGTTTGGCTCAATGTGGATTTTTTTTGTTCTTGCCATTTTTGATAGAAAAAAGATTACCTGCATTGCTACAGTAAGCATCAAGCATATACTGAGTATCACTAATAGCAGGGATTTCTTCTTATATTTCATAACTGTTTCCCGATGTCTGCATTACCACTAGATCGTCGATAAATTTCCTTTCCTTCTTACGCTCCTCGCTTTTATAATTTTCAAATTCGTAAGATTTTAGTGTTTCGAGCGTTTCCACTTTTTTTTTGGCTTCTAATAGCTTTTCTCTTTGTAGCTCCAGTTCTTTTAAGGCTTTGGAGAGCTGATTTTTTACTTCGAGTAGTTTATGTTCGAGGCCTTGAATGTTTTCCACAAGTAACAAATATTCATGAGCCTGTATGCCCTGCACTTGCTTTTCGTTAAGAAGTTCTTCACATAAACTTTTTTGTTGTTCTATCTCAGCATATTTTCGTTCTAAATCTTTTACCTGCTTAAGGATTCTGCCATGTTCGTACTCTTCTCGTTCCATTTGGTGCTTCCGATACTTCATGAGTTGTTCAAAGCGGAAATGAAAAGCCATACTGATTTAGACCTCCCGAGTAACTTCCGATTTATTCGAATAATGCTCTAAGCAAATTGCGTGCATCTTCTATTGAACATTTTTCTTCAATGGGTTGCCTGAGATACGCGTTAATTTTGTCTATCATGCTTATAGCGTAATCCGTTTCAGGATTTGATCCTCTAACATAAGCTCCAATGCGAATCATATCTTCGTTTTTCTTGTACTGTGCGAGAACTTCAATGAATCGTTTGGCAAGTTGTTTATGTTCATCATCAAGAAGTTGGTCTGTTAGCCTGCTAACACTTCGCAAAACATCTATGGCCGGGTAATGCCGATTTTGAGCAAGACTTCTATCCAGGACAATATGTCCGTCCAGGATAGAACGAGTTGTGTCCGCAATAGGATCATCAAGGTCATCACCTTCAACTAAAACCGTATAAATTCCCGTAATGGAGCCTATTTCGAAATTCCCTGCTCTTTCCAGTAGTTGTGGTAATGCACTAAATACGCTGGGAGTATAGCCCTTACTTGTTGGAGGTTCACCTGCTGCCAATCCTACTTCTCTCGCAGCCATTGCAAACCTGGTTATTGAATCCATCAGAAGAAGCACATCAAGGTTCTTGTCCCTGAAATACTCGGCTATAGCACAGGCTAAATAAGCTCCTCTCATTCTTAAAGTGGCAGGCTGATCTGAAGTTGCTACAATAACGATAGAGTGGGACATTCCATCTTCGCCTAACTCATTTTCAATAAATTCTCTTACTTCCCGGCCTCTTTCTCCAACCAAGGCGATTACATTTATGTCGGCTGATGTATAACGAGCCATCATTCCAAGAAGCGTGCTTTTGCCTACTCCGGAGCCAGCGAATATGCCAACCCTTTGTCCTTTGCCAATTGGGAGTAATCCGTTAATGGCCCTGATGCCTACATCCAATTGTTTGTTTATTAGAGGCCTTGTCAAGGGATTGACTGTCGCACCTTTTAGAGGATAGGGGGTACCATTGTAGGATATGGGTCCTTTATCATCGAGAGGTCTTCCCATGGCGTCTATAACTCGTCCTACTAAAGCTTCCGAAACGGGGAATGTATCTGATGATTCATACCTTCTAACAAGACAACCCGGTCGAATGCCTCTCAAAGGAGACAAAGGGCTGAGTTTCATTCTTTTGTTTTGAAACCCTACTACTTCGCCTATCACTATGTCTTGTTTATCGTTGACAAATATTGAGCAGAGTTCTCCGAGAGCGCAGTTCAACCCCTCAACTTCTATAAGATTGCCAACCACCCGAACGACCTTTCCATACTTTACGTAGGGCTGTATATTCACTATTTTGTTGACTAAACCTGAAAGCTCCAAGTAGTCGCCATCTAATTTCATTTGTTTCCTGCTATGTTAGACAATGCTTGATAGGGCTTCCCTTTTCAATTCTTCAATGCACCTTTCTAGAGTGGCATCAAGAAGTTCAACATTTGTTTCCAGTCTACAACTTCCCAGAGATATGGTCGGATCTTCCTTAAATTTTATGGATCTTCCCTGCATTTGTGCCCATTCCTCAAGGTCAGCAGTTAATCGGAGTGTAACCATGTCTTCTGGATTAAGATATATTGTTATGGGAGTGTCTTCGTCGAGTTGTTTAACAAGGTGTTCGAGCATATTAAGAAAGGTTTGTTTGTTGGTAGTAAGTTCAGTTCTTACTATGTGACTGGCTATGGTGAAAGCGGTGTCCACCATCCATGTTTTGTAATCCTTAAGCAATTTATGAGGCAACGATTCCAGACTGGAGATGATGCTTTTTAGCCTTTCTACTTGTTCCCGGGCTGCCTTGAGTCCCTCTTGCAGTCCTTCTTCGTAACCGCGATTTTTCCCCTCGGCAATAGCTTTATTTTTTAGCTCTTCGGCTTCTTTTAGCGCCTGAGAAATTTTTTCTTCGACTATTTTTTCTATATTAGCTATTTCCAGGGGTTGAAGGTCGTTTGCAGAGTCGTTTGGATTAGGGGCTTTCCCCTCACTAGTTTCAGATGCAAAATCTCCCTCGTCTTTTTCCTCTTTTTGACCTGATTCACTTATTTCTTCGGATTGTCTTATGTCTGAGTCAACATGTTGAGCTTTGGTACGTTCGTTTTCGTCAAAATTTTCCAACACAAAAGATGGAATTTCGCCGTTTTGAGCCGTGAAGATTTTAGGCAGTTCCTTACTTTCGGCACCAAACGATTCAAGTTTAAATTGGTCAATGTGGATTTTTTCATCAGCCTTTATAATCTTTTTAGACGAAAGCATCACCACCCTCACCACCTGCCAGAACGATCTTGCCTTCTTTTTCTAGCCGCCTTGCTACTTGAAGGATTTTTTGTTGAGCTTCTTCTACTTCGCTTAATCTTACAGGACCCAGAACGGCGAGGTCTTCTTCAAGCATCTGGGCAGCACGTTTAGACAGGTTTTTGAAAATTTTTGCTTTTAGCTCATCGGAAGCTGTCTTAAGAGCAATAACGAGATCCTTGTTGTCTACCTCTTTCAATAGTTCTCTGATACCTTGATCCGGGATAGCCACAAGATCCTCAAAGACGAACATAAGCTTACGCACTTTTTCAGCAAGCTCCGTATCAGTTTCCTCAAGAGCTTGAAGCACTCTATCGCTTGTTTTTCTGTCGCATCTATTAAGTATTTCTGCGGCCTTTTGAACTCCACCCAGCATTTGTTGAAGTTCTCCGCCCATCGACACCAATTCTTGTTCCAGTGCTTCATCTACTTCACGAACAATTTCTGTAGGAACAGTTTCCATAGAGGTAATTCTCGTTATGACTTCAAATTGCAAAGCTTCTGGAAGATAACCCAGAATCTCAGCAGCCTTGTCTTCGCCTAAATGAACAAGAACCAAAGCAATGGTTTGAGGGTGTTCTGCCTTCAAGAAATTAGCGATAACCCTGGGATCCAGATCCCTTAAATTTTTGAAAGGAATTTTTTCTTTCTCTTTTTCTATTGATTTGAAAACCTCGGAAGCTTTATCCGTTCCTAATGCTGAAGGTAAAACCTTCCTAAAGAATTCATCCCCGGGAATTCTTATAGCGCTTTCGTCTCCAAATTGTTCCGTGAATTCCCGCAAAACGGTTTCTGTGGTCATCGCATCGATATTTCTAAGATTGCTCATTTCTAAGCCCAGTTTTTTTATTTCGTCGCTTTTCAACTGTTTGAGAACCTGAGCAGCAACCTGTTCTCCTAATGCAAGCATAACAACAGCAGCTTTTTGAGGTCCTGAAAGTTGTTTTTCCTTTTTCTCAGCCATTTTCAAACTTCCTCACTTAACCACGCTTTTATGATTTCTGCTGCTTTTTCTGGCTGTTCCTGAACTAAAACTATCGCCTGTTGCTTGGGAGTCAAGGCTTTAATTTTTTCTTCTTCGGGCAATGCTGGGACTTCTTCAGCTGGAACTTTAGGCGGAGCCTCAACCACTATTTTGTCTATTTTTTTCATGAATGGTCTGACAACAAAGAAAAATACAAATATGGCTAGCAATATATTAAGTAATATCTTTTGGTTCTCTTTCAATAGTGCAATCCATCGATTGGGGGGCGCTGGTTTGGGTATTAGCTCAGATGCGAATGGAATGTTAGAAACGGTTATCTGGTCACCTCTGTCAGCATTAAAGCCCACCGCCTTTTTAACAATATCTTCTATAGTCTTTAGTTCTTTTTCGGATCTACCAACAAAGACCTTTTTTATAGTATTTTTACCAGTTTTCTCTTCCTTGTATGGGCCATCTACTATAACGGCGACGGAAAGGCGTTTTATGCTGCCGGGAGTCAGAACAATCTGGCGAAGAGTTTTATTCATCTCGTAATTGGTAATTTCTTCCTGTTTTTCAAAACTTTGTTCCGCGGTTTCTTTTGTTCCCTGAGGGGGTTTACTAACGAGTAGTTTACTCTCAATATTTATAGGAACATCTGGATTTCCTTTAGGGCCTTTAGGAACTCCCTTGGATTTTTCTATGCTGCGCTGTTGACTACGAATAACAGCGCTGTCTGGGTCAAAGATGTTTTCCGTTACCTTAACCTGGCTAAAATCCACATCAGCTGTTACTCGGACTATAGCATCATTTTCTCCAAGCACCGATGATAACATGGATTGGACTTTCCTTTGTAGTTCTTCTTCTACGCGCTGTTTGTAATTCAGTTGAAGGTCGGTTAACTGAAAAGATGATTGAAGGGCATCTTTTTTGTAAAGAACCTTTCCATCAGTGCTAACGATGGTGATGTGTTCATCTGTCAAGCCGCGAACGGCATTTGAAACCAGGTGAACGATGCCCTGTACTTCTCTTGAAGACAGACGAGCTCCATTCTGCAATTTTATGACCACTGCGGCAGTGGGTGGCTTTTCATCTTCGACAAATAGACTTTCTTCTGGCAACACAAGATGTACCCTGGCATCCTCTATTTTATCCATCTGAGAAATTGTTCTGGCTAGCTCTCCCTGTAAGGCTCTTTGGTAGTTAACTTTTTGTACAAACTCGGTGCTACCAAGTTTTTGTTCGTCAAATATTTCAAATCCTACACCGCTGCCTTTGGGGATGCCTTCCTTTGCCATAGATAGCCTGACATCGTACAGGCGATCTTTAGGAACGTAAATCTTATCCGCATCTATCCTGTAAGGAATTTTTTGCTGTTTGAGGTATTCAACTACAGTGGCTAGATCTTTTTCCGGAATTCTGCCATAAAGAAGAACGTACTCTGGTTTATTGATTTTATATAGAACGAAAGCAACACTTGCGGTTACAGCGAAAAGCGAACCTAGGAAAAATATTTTTTGAGGAGTCGGCAGGGCTTTAAAGAAGGACCACAATCTAGATATTGCTGTTTTTAATTTGGCTGTTGCCATAGCCAGCCTCCGCTAGAATTGCATTCGCATAATTTCTTTATAGGCCTGCAGAGCCTTGTTCCTTACAGTTAGGAGAAATCTAAGGCTTATTTCCGCCTCTTGGAGTTTGATCATTGCTTCATGGATATTTTCTGCACCCCTTATAGCTCCTTCTTCCATTGCTGTGTCTGCTTTGTGCTGATAATTGTCCACTTCTTTTATCTTTTCCTTAATACCTTCCCAAAAGGATGGATTTTTTTCTTCAGTTTTTTCCGTTGGTCTCTCTAATGACGGATTATTGACTCCACCTGAAAAATTTTCTATTCGCATGGGTATTCTCCAGTTTTTAAGTTTTATTTACCAAGAAGAAGGGCTTTGAGGGCCATTTGTTTTGACGTTTCAAAAACCGTTAAATTTGCTTCATAAGCCCTGGAAGCTTCAATGAGATTAGCCATTTCTTCAATAGGATTAATATTCGGCACAAGAACCATTCCATTTTCATCGGCATCGGGGTTTGATGGATCGTATATTTTTTTGAAATCCCTGCCATCAGGGACGATGTCATATATTTTCACCATCTGGATTGATTGTGCTTCCTTGTCCATTATTTTGCGGAAATCTTGCTCCACAGGTGTAC
>JALXAE010000078.1 GCA_026992355.1 Syntrophobacterales bacterium
ACGATATTTGGTGAGTTCGGATTTGATTTTTTGTAGTTCTTTACCATACTTTAAGCTCTTAACCTTTGGGGATATGCTATCAATTAGCATGACGCTCTGTTCCACATACTGCAGGGTTGTTTCTAGGGCTGAAGGAGATTTGTAAAGGAAAAAATTTTTTTCATAGCGTCTAATTTCCAGGATAGTATTGTGGAGATCATCCAAAATTTCTATAAATTCTATTTTCTTTTTCATCTGAGTGAGAAGGTAATAGGAAAAACCGGCTACCGTGGTTATGGCAATGGCGGCAAGAGCCATTCCCGCCACGATTTTTTGTCTTATGTTTAATCTTATTGGCCATTTAATCATAATTCCTTCGTAACTCCCTTGTTTTAGTTAGGCTTCATCGTAAGTTCCAAAATTTGGAAATAATTGTCCGAATCAATTCCCATTCGTCAAGAGAAAAATATTTCACTTGACAGCAGATTGTGAATTATATAACATTCATTTGAAATTTGTAACATTATACACTGGAGGCTCCCATGACTGTAAAATCTTTTTTATGGAAGCTAGTTGGTTTAGTTCTGATTGTTTTGACACACCCTGCGGTAAGTCTAGCCATTGAAAAAACAGCAAAGATAGATATGAACGCCGGAAAACCTTGGTGGATGTGGGTTATAATCCTGTTCTTTTTTTGCTTTATTTTGGGTATTGTTGCAGTGTTGGCAGGGGTTGGGGGAGGCGTTCTTTATGTGCCTCTTGTTAGCGGATTTTTCCCCTTTCATCTAGATTTCGTTCGTGGAGCTGGTTTGCTCGTTGCTCTCGCAGGCGCTTTAGCTGCTGGCCCCGGGCTTCTCAGAAGAAATCTGGCGAATCTTAGGTTGGCCATTCCAGTTGCTCTCATTGCTTCCAGTTGTGCTATCGTTGGGGCCTTTCTAGGTCTTGCACTCCCTAGAAATGTTGTTCAGGTATGTCTTGGTGCCACTATTATTTTTATTGCTTTGCTCCTTTTAATGTCCAAAAATGTTGAGCGTCCCGTTGTTAGTCGCCAGGATGCAATAGGTCTTGCCCTAGGTATGTCTGGAGCATATTGGGAAGAATCCTCGAAGGAAGTGGTGGAGTGGAAAACCCATAGAACAGTTTTGGGTCTTTCACTTTTTATAATTATAGGCATTATGGCTGGAATGTTCGGTTTAGGGGCTGGATGGGCCAACGTTCCAGTGTTAAATCTTCTCATGGGAGTTCCACTTAAGGTTGCAGTTGGCACCAGCAAATTTCTTCTTTCCATTACAGATACATCTGCCGCCTGGATATATCTTAATCAGGGCTGTATAATTCCTTTAATGGCTGTTCCTTCCATTGTGGGGCTGATGTTGGGGTCCTTTGCCGGGGTGAGAGTGCTAGCTTTGGTAAAGCCCAAGGTCATACGCTACATAGTTATTGGTGTTCTACTCTTTGCTGGTGGTAAAGCTCTGTTGAAAGGGTTAGGCATAGGGTAGTTGAATCCCAAGTTGGAGGAAAAAATGGTACAAAATAATAGGAAAAATATTCAAAAAGTTAAACCTGAAGCCAAGGCTCGACGTGAGCAAATAATATATGCTGATTTACTCTTTTACGGATGCTGGATTGGGATTTTTGTTATGATGATAACCTATTTCATTTATCTAGCTGGTTTGCTACCCCCTTATGTTTCCTTTCAAGAAATAACCTATTTTTGGTCTCATGATGTTCATAGCTACATAGAACAGGCCAGAATACCAATAGGATGGGGATGGATTAAGCTATTGAATAAAGGGGATTTTCTAAACTTTCTAGGCATTGCCTTTCTTGCAATGATGACCCTTGTGGGCTTTATTACACTCATTCCAGCATACGTAAGGCAAAAAGATTGGATATTTGTGGCGATAGTAATTTCTGAAATAATTGTTCTTGGTATAGCTGCTTCTGGGGTGCTTAAAGTTGGAGGTCACTAATGTTTAAAAAATGAGTTGTTTAGAAATTTAATGGGGAGAAGATTAAACCGCATGAGTAAAAGGGATTCTCTTTACTGATGAATATCGATGTCATGTAAGGGATTTGATTTTATTTGTGGCTATTATAGCCTTATTTTTTTTCTTTTTGAAAACCCTATTTTGATTTCCTCTTTTGTGATTATATTCATTTT
>JALXAE010000079.1 GCA_026992355.1 Syntrophobacterales bacterium
GAAAACCAATCCATCATTGCTGCGCCAACAGTTCCACTTTGGCTTATTACTGCTACTCGCCCTTTTTTAGTCAGAAGAGGCCATGAGGCGCACAGGTTGTGATAGGGTACGTTTATGCCTTGACAATTTGGTCCAAGAAGTCTCAGGTTATATTCCTTTGCTATGTTGACTATTTTGGTCTGCAGCTCTTCACCTTCGGAGCCGGCTTCTGCAAAACCTCCTGTTATTATTACAGCAGCTTTAACTCCTTTTTTCCCACACTCTTCTATTACATTCGGAACAAATCGTGCCGGAACGACAACAACTGCCATATCAATTTTGTCGGGTACATCTAACACGCTTTTAAAACAGGATAATCCCAGTATTTTTTCGCTTTTTGGGTTAATTGGGTATATTGCTCCCTGAAATCCTCCATCCACAATATTTTTCAGAATTTCGTGTCCAAGCTTCGCAGGGTTATCTGATGCTCCTATTACGGCAACGCTTTCCGGCTGAAATAATGGTTTTACGGAACCATATTCTGACATGGTGCCCTCCTTATAAGAAGTTATCAACTGGAAAGAAGTTGCGTCCATGAGCCTTTTCTCACAGACGCAACAATCTCCCCACTCAATCTATCGTGGAAAAATAACAAGACAATGATCAATTAAGGGAAAGGTAGCTCAATCCGCTATTTTCTGGGCTTTTTCGGCAACTCGTTGGTTGAATTTTTCGGCGTTAATTATGAACCTGTAGTGAGTGGCTTCGCCTATCTTTTCAACTTCATCGTAGGCTTCTAACCTGAAAATGAGTTGTTTCCCGCTGACCTTTGTAAGTTCAGCTTTAACAGTGACTTTCATACCCAATGGAGTTGGAGCTAGATGTTTAAGATCCATAGCGGTTCCTACGGACTGTTCTCCCGGCTCCAAATGTTTTTGGACCAGTTCTGCACACGCTTGTTCCATGATGCCACCTAGAAATGGGGTGGCAAAAACATCTGGAAGATCAGGGAAGAATTTTCTTGCCGAATGATCTGGTGTTGTTTGCAAAGAAATTTCATGTTTTAGTCCAGGTTGTAATGTTTCCCTGGGCATGGACTTCTCCTTTCTTTGAATTTGTTTTTTTGCTTTACAAAAGCTTTTAAATTTTTACACGACACAAGATGTGATATAGATGAAGCGTTCTAATCTTAAGGCAATTTCATGAAGCATTTCAATAATATTTTTTTATTTTGAAAGGATAAGTGGTATCAGTTTTGCTCAATAGCACATCAAAAATTTGAACTTTTTGCAACGTGGTAGATTTATATGGAGGGTAAAGATGGACCAGTTGACCAATGATGTTTTTAAGCTGCCTCAGGAATGGTATGAAGAAGGGGCGAAAAATCTAGAACAGGGCAAATTTGAAGAGGCCAGGAACGCTTTTGAAAAAGCGTTGGAACTCGACCCCTTTTATCCTCAAGCCCTGTGCGGCTTAAGCAAAATATTATGGCAACAGGGTAATTTCAAAGAAGCGGTAGAAACAATCAACAAAGCCCTAGAAATCGATTCCAACGATCCGGATGTCATAAAACAGTGTGCGGACATTTTTATAGCAGTTGGTCAAAAAAATGACGCTATTGATGTTTTAAGATCTTACCTTGAACGTAATCCCTGGGATGTTGAGATAGAAAATCTGTTAAAAGAATGGGAGTCTACCGGACTTACGTCGGGCAGTTTGCCAACTACTGCTGAAGTTGGAACTCCTGTGGAGGGAAAGGAAGACAAGAGCGCTGCGGATTTCTTGACGGAAGAAGGTGAGACTCAGCTCGAAAAGAATAAGGTTGACCGTGCCAGAATGTGTTTTGAAATGGCATTGGAGCATGATCCGAACCATGCGAAGGCTCATAATAATCTAGGTGTGATATTATGGAACGAAGGTAAGCTTGATGAAGCCCTGGAACATTTTCAGAAGGCTTTCAGTGTTCTGCCTGAGGATAAAGATATAGTTTTCAATAGTTTTCATGCGCTGGTGCAGGCCGGATACGTGGACATTGCGAAGGATTTGATTAAATTGCACATTCAAAAGAATCCCTTTAATGAAGAGGCATGGGAACTGTATGATTCGGTTTCTTCTCCTGATGTAATGATGCATTGGGACCCTGAGTCTCTTTCAAAGGA
>JALXAE010000080.1 GCA_026992355.1 Syntrophobacterales bacterium
GTCTGATGACAAATTTTTCGAAACAAAAGCCTACAATACCGACAACAATTACTGAGGATACAAAGGCAAGCCATATGGGGAAATGGAGGACTTCGCAGAAAAAAACCGCGAAAAGTCCCCCAAGCATTACAAATTCGCCCTGGGCGAAATTAATTATTTCCGTAACATTGTAAATAATATTGTAGCCAAGAGCCACCAACGAATAAATAGCGCCAATCGTCAACCCGGAAAAAAGATATTGAAGAAAGTCCATAAAAAACTACACAACTCTCCTTTCAGCTATTTTGCTAAAGTCCATTCCTCGTTTTGAACCTCTACCATTATCAAATCCTTCTTGCTCAGTCCATTATGATCATTAGGAGAAAAATTGAATACCCCACTTTGTCCTACGAACCCCTTTAGATTTTCCAGGTAATCTCTAATCTTAGCCTTGTCAGGACCAACTGCTTTAAGAGCACTTATAGCCAGCTGAATAGCATCCCAAGCATGTCCGCCAAAGGACGATATGGGTTCATGATATTTTTCCGTATAAGCTTTAATATAATCCATAATGACTTTCTTCTGAGGATGGTTTTCTGGAAGAAGCGGCCCGACTATCACTGGAGAGATAGGAAACAATACTCCATTTGCTGCTTTTCCGGCAAGTTCCAGGTTTTTGCGACTGCCAAAGCCATGGCTCTGAAATAAATGTATTTCCCCCATACCAAGATTACTCCAGGTTTTTACGGACAATATTTGAGTCGGTCCTATTGACCAGTTCACTATAGCATCGGGGTTCAGAGAGCGAATTTTGGTAAATTGAGCAGTCAAATCAGTATCTTTTGGGCCGTATCTCTCATCGGCAACTATTTTTATTCCATAATGCTTCGCATGTCTTAACAACTCTTCCCTTCCACTTGCACCAAACCCTGTGGACACAGTTAGTATAGCTACCTTCGTAATGTTTTTCGATTTCATATACTCATAGATTCTTTCAACAGCATGGCTATCAGATGGAGGAGTTTTGAAGATCCAACGCCTTTTTTCTACTGGGGTCACTATCTTATAGCTAGCGGCGCATGAAATTAAAGGAATGTGAGCCTTTTCTGCTATAGGAGCAACAGCAAGACTTTCGCCACTTCTTGTAGGACCAATGATAATCGGCACCTTGTCTTTTTTTATCAATCTCTTGACAGCAAGAGTGGCCTTGGTTGCATCGCTTTCATCATCATACAAAACCAGCTTGATAGGATGACCGTTTATACCTCCTTTTTTGTTTATTTCCTCGACAATCATTTCTGCTGTTTTCTTCTCTGGTTCTCCCAAAAAGGACGCAACTCCAGTTACTGAGAAAACCGCGCCTATTTTGTAAGGTTCCGCTGCCCAAACTTGAAGATTTTTACAAAAAACAGAAAAAAGAGCAAAAACCGCAACTAAAATACTTGCAAACAAACTTTTTCCGATGTAATTCAACGCGCGCATGGTGCACCTCCTTTTGTTGTTGGTTTTATGAGTCCCCAAAAAGAAAAGCCGTGGGTTTTTAAGCCCACGGCTTTTCAAAATTAAAAGCCGCGGGCAAGCCCCTGGGGCCTGCCCGCGGCCACTTTGGCCTCTACAGGCAGACCCCTAGGTAAAAAAGTAAAAATAAAAGTAAAACATCTTACTGCCCGCGGTTTTCTCTTCTAATTTCCTCATCATCGGCTTTCCAAACTTCGAATGCACTTATCACCGCTCCCTTAAAGCTACCGATCATGTCTATACCGTAAAATAACGGATCAAATCAACAACAAATTTCATCTATGGTGCCAGGGTCCAGTCACCATTTTTAACCTGAACCATTATAAGATCTTTTTTGCTCAGGCCGTTATGATCCTTAGGCGAAAAGTTAAAAATACCAAGCTGACCAACAAAATTGTGCGTATTCTCAATATAATCTCTGATTTTCGCTCTATCAGTCCCCACATGCTTAAGAGCAGCAAGCGCTAAATGCATGGCATCCCAGGCATGTCCCCCAAAAGAGGAAACAGGCTCATTGTATCGAGATTCATATTTCCTTTTGTATTCCATTATCACGGCTTTCTGAGGGTGAGAATCGGGAAGGATTGAGCCTATAACTACTGGAGGAAGAGGCACATAAATACCTTCAGCATCACTCCCCAACATTTCAATGTTCTTCTTGTTGCCAAATCCATGGCTTTGAAATAGAGGAATATTCGCCATACCAAGTTGCTTCCATGTCTTCGCGGCAAGAATTTGAGTTGGTCCGACAGACCAGTTGACAATAGCCTGAGGCTTTTTGGAGCGAATCTTTGTAAACTGCGCGGTAAGATCAGTATCTTTGGGGCCATAGCGTTCATCTGCAACAATTTCTATTCCGTATTTCGGCGCAAATCGCAAAAGCTCTTCCCTACCACTCGAACCGTAACCAGTTGATACAGTTAAAATGCCTATTTTTTTAATACCCTTACCAATCATGTACTCATACATCCGCTGAACAACGTGCCTATCAGAAGGGGCTACCTTAAAAACCCAATGTCTTTTTTCTACCGGGGTTACTATTTTATAGCTAGCGGCGCACGAAATTAAAGGAATATGAGCCTTTTCTGCTATAGGAGCAACAGCAAGACTTTCGCCACTTCTTGTAGGACCAATAATAATCGATACTTGATCCTTTTTGATAAGCCGTCTTACCGCAAGTATAGCTTTGGTAGCATCACTTTCATCATCATAAAGCACCAACTCTATTTTATGGCCGTCTATGCCACCAGAGGCGTTCACCTCATCAACTATCATTTCAGCGGTCTTTTTCTCTGGTTCACCCAGAAAAGAAGCAACACCTGTAACAGAAAAAACCGCTCCTATTTTGTAAACCGATGCGCACCAGCAAAAATTAACAGACAGCATTAGCAAAAAAATCGCAATGAAAGTAATTCGGCTCCATTGTTTTAGATTCATGGCTACCCTCCCTAAGTTTTGAAATGTTCTACAAAAATAAAAAGCCGCGGAAACCATCCCGCGGCCAAAACTAAAAAGGCCGCAGGCAGCCCGGAAAGCGGTCTGCCTGCGACCTTTGTTGACTCAATTACGGTAGCGCAAGCAGACCGCTACACGTAGTAATAATAGTAGTAGTTCTTCATTTCTTCTGCTTTCCTTACCTTTATTCCTCTCATATCACGAAAAAACCATGGTAAATGTTCATATAGATTACAAACCATGCTCTGTGTAAATTAATTTCAGTTCAATAGTCAAGAGATATTATTCTCCACGTCCTGAAATAGCCTGAGCACATTCTTTACACAAAATTCTCCCATGATGCTCCAAAGTTTTCGACTTCATCGTGGGTTCATGGCACTCATCACAGATAACAGACGGTTCTATCCTTGCTTTTGGTGGTAGAATCATCTCTACTTCCTTAATATTAAACAACTCTTCAGGTTTTTTTTGAAGTAATTCGGTACTTCTTTTTTCATGAAGCTTGTAAAATTCTTTTCTTTCCTCCTCGGTTGCATCTCCTCTCTGAATCTTTTGAAATAGCTCTCTATGCTTGGGGTCCGATGGAGTCTTATCGGGTTTTAGAGAAATACGCACTCCTCGATTGCTATTTCTACTCAAAAACGTGACTGCAATCTTCCCGTAATCCCTGAAAATAAAATTCCCCTTCCCAAAGGTACATCCGGAGAGGACCTGAACAGCATCAACAAAGCATGCATCATTTTCCACTATAGCAACAATCTCTTCATCTTCAGCCCTGTGCTCCCTTAGCCATTCGAGCCCAAACCTGGTAGCCTGATAACCCAAAACAAGCCCTGGACAAACATGACCATGAAAATCTACACATTGTTTGAAATCATCTGGCAATGTCATATGCACCTCCATAATAAAATTGGGTGAAGATTGGCCTTTAAAAATATTCGTTCAACTATTATTGTATGTAAACTTAAGACTAACACCAAGTTCACGAAGGAACAATAGCCATGGAAATAAGACCATATCTAATGGAAAATCCTGTTATGCATTATGCCTGGGGAACCAGGGGTAAAGAAGCTTTCATCCCCAGATTGTTAAATTTGTCCAATTGGGACCAATCTGAACCCTGGGCAGAGCTATGGATGGGAGCTCACCCCAAAGCGCCTTCCCATGTCAAAACGTCCCAAGGAGAAATAAGTCTTCGCGATTTCATTGATGCACAACCAGAGGTAACCCTAGGAACACGTGTTATCAAACTTCATGGAAAAGAACTCCCCTTTTTGATGAAGGTCTTGAGTGCATCGGAGATATTATCAATTCAAGCTCATCCTAATAAGCAACAGGCGGAATTGCTTCATCGTCAAGATCCAAAGCACTATCCGGATGCAAACCATAAGCCCGAGTTGGCTATTGCTCTGGACAACTTGAATGCACTTGTTGGATTGAAAGATGAAACGGACTTGCGTGAAATATTGAAACGAATCCCAGAACTGGAAACCCTCACAAAGGCACACAACAATAACGGTTTAAGTAAAAAAATTTTTGAAACATTGATTACGCTTGCCACTTCATCACCAGAAAAAGTTGCAGCTACAGTAAAAAAACTAAAGCATAGGCTGGAGAGTAAAAGCGTTTCTTTATCTTTTGAGGAACAACTTTTTATCGACGTGGCCCAAAAATATCCTGAACATGATGTCGGATTGCTGCTTCTTTTCGTCCTAGAAGCGCATATTTTCAAATCTCACGAGGGGGTTTTTATCCCTGCAGGAGTTCCCCATGCTTACATAAGGGGAAATATTATAGAATGTATGGCAAATTCAGATAATGTAGTCAGAGCTGGCCTTACACCAAAATTCAAAGACACTAAAACCCTTCTTGACATAATGGACTATTCCATTAAGCCGCAAATATATAATCCCCCGAAAACCAAAGGAACTTTTACTTATAAGGTGCCGGCCACGGAGTTTATTGTTCATCTTTGGAAAACAACTCGAGGTGAAGTACTTCAATTGAAGGAGGTAGACGGCCCTGCTATTTTGTTGGTAGTAGAAGGTCAAATAACAATTCACTGGCCGGGGAGTAACCAAATGATTGTTCGCTCAGGAAATTCTGTGTTTATACCCGCTGCCTTAAAAGATTGGAACATTGCAGCCCATTCAGATTGTCTAGTTTTCTTGTCGTCGGTCCCCTAAAAAGCAAAGGTATTTTCGAAATACATATTTTATAACTGATAAACGTATAGCCTATCTATATGCCAGAGTATAAGCTAAAATATCGTCCAAAAACCCAATTGACATACAATCTCCCTTTTGCCAAGATTGCCGCCGTCGGAAGGTCATGATGCTTTAGTTGCAGTGTGAATTCCTTTGAAAGAGGACGAATCATGGAATACTGGATTGTAGTAGCCGGCTTTTTAGCCGGCATTTACATGGCGTGGAATATTGGAGCAAACGATGTTGCCAATGGCATGGCATCTGCTGTTGGTGCAAAGGCAATCACGCTCCGCCAAGCAGTAATAATTGGAGGTTTGTTGGATTTTATCGGTGCAGTATTACTCGGATCACACGTTACCACAACCATAAGAAAAAATATTTTAGACGCAAATCTAATAACACATGACCCCCAAGTTATGATGCTTGGATTATTGGCTGCCCTGCTGGCCGCCGCCTTCTGGGTTTTCTTTGCCACATGGAGTGAGTTTCCAGTGTCTACGACACACTCCATTGTAGGAGCAATTGTAGGTTTCGGCATAATTGAGGGGGGATTTAAGGCAATCAACTGGGTTAAACTCGGCGCCATTGTCCTTAGCTGGATAATTTCACCAATTTTTGCTGGTATGCTTGCTTTCTTCATATTTTTCTTCATAAAGAAAAAAATTCTTCAATCTCGCGAAAGATTTGCAACAACTCTTCGCCTTACTCCTTACTTTGCTTTCATAACCTTTTTTATTGTAATTCTGTCTTTGATCTTAAAAACGCCCTTCGGAAAGAAACTCGGTCTGTCTTTTGGGATGGCAATAGCGGTTACCACCTTAATTTCTGCATTTATTGGAATCGTTGCGTACATATGGATAAAAAAGACGGTCCCCTTTGATGACGAAGAAGGAATTGAAGAAGTGTTCAGGCGTTTTCAGGTTTTTACCTCCTGTTATGTAGCCCTTGCTCACGGAGCCAATGATGTTGCAAACGCTATCGGACCAGTAGCCGGCATTTACGCAATTTATAAAACTCACACGGTTTCTCCCAACGTTCCCGTTCCCTTTTTTATCCTGCTAACTGGTGGAGCATTCATCGCTCTGGGAGTCTTCACCTGGGGATACAAGGTTATTGAAACTGTTGGGAGTAAAATAACCACTTTGACCAACACCAGAGGATTCGCAGTAGACTTTGGAACAGCAACTTCTGTTTTACTTGCTTCAAAAATGGGCCTGCCCGTATCCACTACTCATGCCGCAGTTGGTGCTGTTATAGGAGTAGGTCTCGCAGGGGGAGTTTCTGCTGTGGATTTCGGAGTTGTTTGGAGAATAATACTTTATTGGTTAATAACTTTACCGCTTGCTGCCTTGCCTACTATTCTTATTTTTAAGATACTAAAATTCATCCTCATATAGACACAGAAAGGAGTTAGGGTAATGAGAACAGCTTTTTTAAAGCTTTTTAGACAGTCACCATTTCCGGCTTTGATAAAGCATGCTGATGTTATCAGGGAGGTAGCCCCAGTCTTCAGACTGGCGTTCCTCGCCTATCTCGACGGCGATATGGACGATTTCGAAAAATACCACAATCAAGTCATCGTGTCAGAATCTCAAGGTGATTCAATAAAGCGAAACTTGCGAGGACACCTGCCTCGTGGAGTTCTTCTCCCGATGGACAAATTTCAGCTGTTCGCCTACATCCGCGAACAGGATAAAGTTCTGGATTCTGTTCAGGACGTCCTGCACTGGCTTTCTTACAAGATAACCCATGTACCTGATGAGCTTGTTGACGATTTGCTTCTCCTGGTTGACCGTTCCATTTATTCTCTTAAAGCTATTCATCCCATGGTATCTGCAGCTGAAAGCTATTTTGACAGTTTTTCGGAAGAAACAAGGGTAACAGTAAAAGAGACTATAACTCAAATAAGAGAATATGAGTTTCAGTCGGACCAAGTTGAAAGAAAACTGCTATCTGACCTGTTTGCTTATCCCTTTAAAGATGCATTGTCCGCTTTTCATCTTATACGTCTTGTGGAACACATTGGAAATATATCCAATCATGCTGAAAACGCTGCCGACATGATGAGGGCAATGATTGCAAGGTAAAATGGGCGAA
>JALXAE010000081.1 GCA_026992355.1 Syntrophobacterales bacterium
ATGCACCACTGCCCTGTGCCCTATGGTGACTCGATTACCTATATTTAAGGGATATTTTAATGATGTTACATGCAAAACGGATTGATCCTGTATGTTTGTTTCTTCACCAATTTTCACATAATGAACGTCGCCTCTAACTACTGTATTAAACCAAACGCTAGAGTTGTGCCCAATTGTAACGTCTCCAATGACAAAAGCTCCAGGAGCAATATAAACATTTTCTCCAAGCGCGGGGAATTTTTCTTTGTAAGCAATCAAATTTTTCATTCGGTACTAGCCCTCCAGTTCGAGAATTTCGGCTATCTTTTTTGCTGCTTCTGCTACAAAAAGTTTCAGCTCGTCAGGGCTGAGTTCCTTACCTTGCTGAGGTTGAGCTATCGTAGAGGGAAGACTTAGGGTTACTGGCGAATTTTTCAAGTTCTTCTTTGGTCTGATTCCGTATTCTGGCTCGAAGGAATCGTTGAAATATTTGTCTTGAAAAACGGAAAACTTTAGAGCATGGGCGGTGGCATCCAACACACCAATTTTTTCTTTTCCTATTTTTCCCGCATCCACCAGCTTTTTAAATCCTGCTAGGCACTCACCCCCCTGTGTACAGGCAATATGACCATTTCGGTTGGCAATAATCATGGAATCCATTATTTCCTGTTCTGTTACTTCTACTACCATAAATCCTTCAGAGTTTCCAAATAACTCTCGGTATTTTTCAACAAGTTCGATAACTCTTGGCATGGAAACTGGGTTACCTATCATAGCAGCCTGAGCCACGCTGGGCTTTACTGTGACCGGTCTAAACACCCGTTTTTGTGGATTCGGCTCGAGGTAATACAAGAATACCGGGTTTGCGTGTTCAGACTGAACACCAACTATTGTGGGGAGTGTTTTGATAATTTCAAGCTCATACAATTTTATAAACCCATTAAGAACGGCCGTAATATTGCCCGCGTTTCCAATGGGTACAACGACAACTAAATCTTCTGTATCGTAGTCGAATTGCTGAGCTATTTCGTAACTGTAAGATTCTTGCCCCAATATTCGCCACGAGTTTTTTGAATTCATGAGTGCAACTGGATAATGATCTGAAAGATATTCAACAACTTTCATACAGTGGTCAAAAACTCCTGGAAGTTCTATCACAATGGCACCGCTCCCCAGAGGTTGTCCCAGTTGCTGAGGCGTAACCTTTCCTTTAGGAAGTAAAACAGCCGATTTAATTCCATTGGAAAAGTAAGATGCGTATAAAGCTGCCGAAGCAGAGGTATCACCAGTGGAAGCACAGACAGCAAGAACCTGTTTCCAATTATTTTTCTTCATGAGATAGTTAAGATAGCTAAATGCGCTGGCCATTCCTCGGTCTTTGAATGATGCACTGGGGTTTTGACCATCGTTTTTAAAATAGAACCTTCTGCCAACCCAATCTCTCAATCTGGAATTGGACTCAACAATAGGAGTATGACCTTCTCCTAAATAGATAATTGCATCAAGTGGTAACACGGATCCCAAAAGTTCGTGGAATCTATATATTCCTTTAAGGGCAAGAATATTTAACATGCTCCTGTAATCAAAAATCTCGCGCCATTTATTTCCAGGAATTTTTTTGAGTCGTTCCCATTCTTTGTCATATATTAGAAGAACATTTTTGCATTCCGGGCATACATAAAGAAGCTGTCCTATGTCGAATTCACTTTTGCACTTTAAACATCTGTAAAAATATTTGCCCGATGGCGATGGCATGATCAAATCTTTCAAGTCCTGGGGAAAATATTCTCTTTTCATTTTGTTGACCTTCTCCACCCTATTGTGGGGCGTCAAAGTTTAACCAGCATTTTTTTACGAAGACGTTACGACTCAAGCAATAGGATTTTATATTCCATACATAATTCAGTTTTTAGCAGTAATCTCCGAAATATCTGCATTTTCTTCTTTTTTTGCCTTTTCCTCCATACGCCTTAATAGCTCCGCAAAGGAGTTTTCTTTTATTATCTTCTGACACTGGGTTCTCAAGTTCCTAACCAAACTCACGCCGTCCAGGTACACATCGATTATAGACCATTTATCTTTGTATTTTTTAAGTTTAAAATCAATGTCAACTCTACCTTCTTCTTCGTGATATACAGAAGTGTAAACCATTGCTTTACTGCCGATGACCTTGACCTTTCGTATTTCCAGTTCCAAGTCCTTGAAGAATTTTGCTGTATTGGGATAGGCAACCTTTTCTAGAAGTTCCGTGAACAATCTGATGAATTTTCTTCGACCTGCAGCTCCTACCGAATTCCAGCTGCCATTTAGCGCGTAACGGCTTATGCCTTTAATATCTATAATGGCATTAATTTCTGAATATATTTTCTTGTTTTTTGCCACGTCCGAAGGAGATAGTTTAGGTGTTTCATCTGATGGCCTTTTTATACTTCTTATCTTTTCTACAAGGTGATTCACGGTTTCTTTAGGACCAGGATCTATGGCTGCGTCAGTAAAAGAAATGGTAGTGATCAACAATAGGATAAGGAAGGGAAAGATTTTAGTAACGATGCGTGCTTTAATCATTCTCCCAAATAAGCCTTCCTCACTCTTTCGTCTTCCAGTAGCTCTTTTCCAGCTCCTTCCAGAACAACTCTGCCGGTTTCAAGCACATAACCGTAATGAGCAATATTCAAAGCTGCCATTGCATTTTGCTCCACCAGCAAAATAGTTGAACCTTGACTGTTAATGGCTTGAATAGTTTTGAAGACTTCTTCAACAACCAGTGGAGCCAATCCCAGTGAAGGTTCATCTAAAAGAACTAAATTCGGACGGCTCATTAGAGCACGTCCTAAAGCAAGCATTTGCTGTTCTCCACCGCTGAGTGTTCCGGCGAACTGATTTTTTCTCTCAGCAAGTCTTGGAAATAAAGAAAAAACCCAATCAAGATCTTTTTGAAACTCCGATGGTGGACGGTTGTAAGCTCCTAGTTCCAGATTTTCCATAACGGTAAGGTTGGGAAAGACTCGTCTTCCTTCCGGACTTATCCCAATTCCCTTTCGTATAATTTCATGGGTTTTCAGTTTATGAATTTCTTCACCGTTAAAAATAACACTACCTTCTTTTGGAGTAACCAATCCCACAATAGTCCTTAGTGTAGTGGTTTTTCCTGCCCCATTCGCTCCAATTAAGGTTACTATTTGGCCCTTTTCGACCTTTAAGGAAATGCCCTTTAGAGCATGTATTCCACCGTAGTATACGTGAAGATTTTCAACCTGCAGCATTTTTAGGTTCTCCCAGATATGCCTTTATGACCTCGGGATTGTTTTGAACTTCGTCAGGAGTTCCCTCAGCAATTGTATTTCCATAATCTAGAACCTTAATTCTTTCGCAAAGACCCATTACGAATTTCATATCATGTTCAATTAGAAAAATTGTTAAATCAAATGTGTCTCTAATCTCCCTCACGAAATCGGCAAGTTCCATAGTTTCCTGAGGATTCATACCTGCGGCCGGTTCGTCAAGCAGTAACAATTTTGGTGATGTGGCGAGTGCCCTGGCTATTTCGAGTCGTCTCTGCTGACCATAAGCTAATGCTCCTGCCTTTTCTCCAGCCAGATGAGCCAGCCCGACCTGTCGCAAAAGCGTCATCGATTCCTCTCTTATGCGTTCTTCCTCTTTTGTGTATTTTCTGAGTCCGAACATGGCCTGCCAGAATGAGGCCTTAATTTTGTGATGGAAGGACACCATCACATTTTCCTGCACTGTCATATCAACAAACAAGCGGACGTTCTGGAAGGTTCTGGCTATACCTCGAGCGGTTATTTCATGTGGTGGCAATCCTGTTATGTCTTCATCCAACCAGATCACTTTTCCAGACGTAGGTACCAATGTGCCGGTTATCATATTAAAAACCGTAGTTTTGCCCGCACCGTTCGGTCCAATGAGCCCCATTAATTCGCCGCCGTTCAATTTGAGTGAAAAATTGTTTACAGCGACCAGCCCCCCAAATCTCATGGTCAGATTTTTTGCCTCGAAGAAAATCCCATTGGCCATGTTTATTAGTCCCTCATTTTCCACTTAGTTTTGAGAACAGCCAATCCCAGCTGAATTCGTTTCTTCCTGTTATTCCACGTCTCGCAAAGATGATCACTAGCATAAGAATTACGCTGAAAAGAACCATTCTCATGCCCGGAATACCAGGTATATGGACTGGGCCAATATCCATGGGGCTTTCCACAACCCTGAGGGCCTCACCACCCCACGCGAACAACATTGCACCTATCACAGCACCTGTGGTGCTACCCAGCCCCCCTACAACGATTATTATAAGAAGGTTAAAGGTCAGGAAAAATGTGAAAAGGGTAGGGGAGATTGTTGTAATAAGATGGGCAAGTAATCCTCCAGCAACGCCAGAGAAAAAGGCGCTTATGAGAAAGGCCATCATAAGGTGTTTAAAAGGATTTATGCCCATAGCTTGAGCAGCTATTTCGTTCTCGCGGATGGCCTTCATTGCCCGCCCCCAGCTGCTATTTATCAGCTTTTGTATTACAATCACTGTAAAAATGGCGATACTCCAGGACCACCAGATCGTAGTATATGGCTTGAGACCTTTTAGTCCCAGAGGCCCATTAGTAACACTTTGAAGGGCGTTACATAAAACACGTATCACTTCCCCAAATCCCAGGGTCACAATTGCAAGATAGTCGCCACGAACCCTGAACACAGGAAAACTGATGAGAAAAGCAAAGATGGTTGCAGCAATTCCTGCTGCTATTAGACTTACGGGAAAGGGGGCTTGTATAACACTGAATGGCCATATCAAGGGTTTTATGATAAAGCTCATTTGTTTTTCAGCAGGACTCATGGTAAGCAACGCGGCCGTGTAAGCGCCAATTGTAATAAAAGCGTTGGGTCCCAGATGGAGCTGGCCGCAAATTCCGTTCACCAGGTTATAGCTTACGGCTAGAGTGATAAACACAGCCATATTGTTAAGAATTCGTATCTGGTATTCAGTGCCATACTTTTGAAAAAACCAGAGAATTATGTAAACGCTTATTATGCTGGCAATATTCAATAATAGATTTCGTCGTTCTTTGGTCATTTCACAAACCTACCAAGATCAAGTTTTGTCCACAATCGGTTCTCCCATAATCCCCGTTGGTCGAAAGAGCAAAACAAGTATGAGTATTACAAATGCGAAAGCATCTCTATACTGAGCGGCTTCAGGCATAAAGGCCACAAGTAATATCTCTGCAAGACCCAACAAAAAACCGCCAATTACAGCACCAACAATGTTGCCTATTCCTCCCAGAACAGCGGCAATAAAGGCTTTCAGTCCAGGAATGACCCCCATAAAGGGATTAACTTGAGGATATTTGAGTGCCCACATAATTCCACCGGCACCAGCCATTGTGGAGCCCAGAAGAAAGGTAAAAGCAATTATCCTGTCCAGGTCGATTCCCATCAGTCGAGTGGTTTCAAAATCCATAGATGCTGCTCTCATGGCTTTTCCTGCTTTGGTCCTGTACACAATAAAGAGGAGCCCGAATAACAGAAGTATGGTTATAATGGGAGTATAAATGGTCAGAACCTGAATTCTTACGCCATGAATTGAAACCACTTTAGCGAATATTTCGGGCCTGGGAAAAGCCTTGGGAACACCACCAATGACGACGAGAGCAAGATTTTCCAGTAAAAAGCTGGCTCCTATGGCGGATATAAGAAGTGAAATTCTCGGAGCATCCCTGAGAGGCTTATAGGCGGCTTTGTCGAGCATAATGCCCACAAAACCCGTTACAATTATGGCAAGAGGAAAACTGATATACCAGGGCAAAGTAAACATGGCAATGCCGTATATCGCGGTATAGGAAGCTACCATCAGGAGATCGCCATGAGCAAAGTTGATAAGCCGTAGTATACCATAAACCATGGTATAACCAATGGCGACCAACCCGTATAGGCTGCCAAGAGATATGCCGTTGGTTAGCTGTTGAAGGAAGATTTTGGTTGTCACTGGATGTTTATATCCTCCATTGTTTTTCTTCTAAAGTGTACCCATAAAAAGGGCAGAAGGATTAAAAATGCCCCTCTGCCCTGTTAATATTCGACTGTTTTGAGAAAGACAGCTATGGATTAACTGTAGTTACATAGACAAACTTTCCATTTTCGACCTTGTTAATGACCACACTCTTTATTGGATTACCATCTGGGCCCATGGTTATAACACCGGAGACTCCAGGGAAGTTCTTTGTTGATGCAAGAGCGTCTCTAATCTTGGTTCCATCTGTGGAACCAGCTCGTTTAATTGCATCAACAAGTAAGAAATAGGCATCCGCAGCGAGCGCTCCAAAGGCATCCGCCTCTTTTTTATACTTTGACTCGAATTTAGCAATGTATTTTTTAGCAAGTTCAGTGGTTGCAGCTTTCTTATGAAAATGAGCGGTGAAATACATATTCTCAACAGCTTTGCCGCCTATCTTTATAAGTTCATCAGCCTGAGCACCATCTCCGGTTAGAATGGGTACATTAATGCCAAGGTCTCTTGCCTGCTTGGCCATCAGAGCGTCTTCAGTGTAATAGTTGGGAGCGTAGATGATATCAGGCTTTGCTGCTTGCACGGCACTCAGCTGAGCCGTAAAATCCTGGTCCCCGGTCTGGATGTAGGTAGTAGAGACGACCTTTCCGCCCATCTTAACGAACTCTTTTACGAAAAAGTTTGCAAGGCCCACACAGTAGTCCTGGGCAATGTCAATTATAACAGCCGCGGTTTTGGCTTTAAGATTATTCCTTGCAAATCGAGCCGCTACCTGTCCTTGAAATGGATCGATAAAACAAGCCCTGAAAGCATATTTCTTGCCCTGAGTTACAAGTGGATTAGTGGCTGTGGGACTAATGGACGGTATTTTTGCAGCTTCTGATATGGGATTACCAGCCATTGTGTTACCACTAATAGCCTCACCAATGATTGCAACGACCTTTTCCTTTTCAATTAATCTGCTCACAGCATTTGCTGCTTCAATCTTGTCACTCTTTGTATCCACAAGCACAAGCTCAATGTCCTTTCCAAGAACTTTTGGCTCCATTTCATGTGCCACCTGAAGGCCGTTCCATTCCATTTGACCATAAGCTGCAACAGCCCCCGTCATTGGTAAATAAACGCCTATTTTTATCTTCCCTTTAGCAAGAGCAGGAGCTGTAAAACAGAAGCAAAATGCCACTAACAGTACAAAAAACTTAAAAATAACCTTCCCTTTCATAGGCTCTTCCTCCTTCGATGCTTTCTGTTAATACATTATTAAGTCCACAAAAAAATTCCCTTCTGTTAAACAGTTCCAAACTTTATTTCAGTGAATTATTAACTGTCAAGGATTATTATTTTATCATGTGAATTAAATAGCAAACTATTGTCCTTTACAATCGCCGATTCTGCGGCCTTTCATATGAATTGTCATGTTTGCTTCTTGTCCTTCCACATTCATGGTGCCTTCGAAGGAATTGCCATTGTAAGTTATATCCCCCGACATCACAGTTTTTTCGCCATTATCCATGCACTCTACAATCCATTTGAGGTTGTTCTCATTACTTTCGGATTTTACTACCTTACAGTTACTGGACTCGTCCCCTCCCATCATCCCTTGTTGTGGTTTGGGAAATGGATCTTCTTCGCTTATGCATTGTTGATAGGTGTTGGTAAGCCTGTTCATCATGCTTTTCATATTTGATGGCATTCCGGGTATTTCCACAGTGGTTGTAATTTCCCACAAGCCCGGTTTAATTTCCTGTGAATAGGCCTTGAATGAAAAACACAAGAAAAGAATAGAAAAACTTAGAACAATTCTCAGACCTTTCATAAATTTTACCTCCCTCTTGTAAGATTATTTAACACTTTGATCACCCGGGAAATCGGGGGTTCCTCGATTCCCATAGCTCCTTCGGGGCACAGTTCAACACAACAATAACACCTTATGCACTTTTCATAGTTTATATGTAAATAACTTTTTGAGATTTCGATGGCCTTTGATGGACAGTGTTTTTCGCATGTTCCGCAAAAAATGCAATTGCTTTTATCAGGAACTGGCTTGTCCGTGATTAATTGCCTTATTCTTGACGTTAATTTTTGCGGACCGAATAAGAGGGATTTCGTTCCAGGAAGCTTAAATTCTTCAGGACCTGGGGGAAAATCTCCAATAACAGTTAATTTGTCTGGCAGCATTTTTAAAAGGACTGCCATGCGATTGGTCGGGAGAATCATGGGATCCAGCCCGATAAAGGAACAAATAGAAAAGTCAATTATAGCCGGATTATTTGATGCCGCAATGACACCCAGTTGTATTGGTCTTCCTCTTACACCAGGTCCATCCCCGTGTAAGCCTACAACGCCGTCGAGAATGGAAATATCCGGTGATACAAATTTGCATATGCGACAAAGGAGTTCTGCAAAGGCATCATGATCAATACCCGTCCTAAAATGCCATCTCGTTTTTTCAGCGCCAACAATACAACCGAACATGTTTTTGATGGCAAGCGTAAGGACCATCTGGGAATGAGTTTTCAATTTCGGAACATTAATGACCATATCACATTCATTTATATCTCGTGCTATTTCTATTTTTCCAAAGGGATATCCAATATCTACCAATGCGGTTTCTTTAAATTCACAGATTTTGACGTCCAGTCCCTTTAAAGCGTTCTTCAATCCACATGTAGATATGACTCGAGAGAAACTTCCAATGGCTGGGCTGTCTGAAACTATGGGTTTGGTACCAAAATCCAGGAGTGATCCTACAACTGCTCTAACAATTAGAGGGTGTGTGGTTACGGCTTTTTCCGGTGGGGCGGGGCATAGGAGATTTGGCTTAACCAGAACTGTAAGACCAGGCCTAACTTTTGCGGGGCATAATTTTTGAAAAATCTCTTCCGTGGTTTGCTTTATGGTAACCCACGAATAATTGTGGACTTCCTTTCTGATTAAAAGAGCATGCATGTATGATTGCCTCTTTAACGCTTTTTGTCGTATTATCGTAACTAATACTGACGCAATTTGCATTATGTGTAAATGTGTAATCTGTCAGGAAGCTTTAGATGATTTTCTGCTTATTACAGTGTTGTTTGGAGAGTAAAACATATGGGAGTTATCGAAGTAAAAGGACTTGTTAAGCATTTCAGCCAGAAGGGCAAAAGAATTAAGGCCGTTGATGGGATAAGTTTTTCCATAGAGAAAAATAAGATTTATGGCTTTCTGGGACCAAATGGAGCTGGCAAGAGCACGACAATTAAAGTGATGATGGGTTTAATATATCCAACGAAGGGACAGGTTTTAATCAGGAATATCGATGCATCGAAGCCCGAAGCTAGGAAATCTGTCGGATTTCTGCCGGAAAATCCAAGCTTTCCTGAGGCACTGACAGGATGGGAGCTTATTGAGTTTTCCGCCAAGATGCATGGAGTCAGTAAAGATCAGGCGCGGGTAAGAGGGCGCGAGATCCTGGAACAACTCCTTCTGGAAGATTCGGCCGATCGTCCCATAAGAAAGTACAGTAAAGGAATGGTTCAAAAAATAGGTTTTGCCTCCGTTTTGGTACATAAGCCAGACATTATCGTGCTGGATGAGCCCATGAGTGGTCTGGATCCCGTGGGCAGATTTATTTTTAAGAAGATACTTAAGGATTTTAAAAATGAAGGAGGGACAATCTTTTTTAGTTCTCACATCATTCCCGATGTGGAAGATCTATGCGATAAGGTGATTGTCATCAACAAGGGTAAAATTCTGACTGTTCTGGATGTTGAGAAAATCAGAACTTTATCCATAAGGGCATACGAAATCGTATTCAAAACAAACAAGGAATTGCATGCGGATTTTGATATAGAAGATATTGGGGAATCAATGAAAAAGATAAAAGTTGCTGCTCCCGAGGTCTTTAAGATCCTTGATTGGTTAAAAAATTATGATGCTGAGCTTCTTAGTATACAGCCCATTTCGGAAAACCTTGAATCCATCTTTATAAAGCTGACCCAGGAGAGGCAATAAAATTCCAGACGTTACTCTTTCAAAAATAAAGCGGTACAAAAAGTTACAAAGGAGTTTTGGTTGTCAACGAAACCATAGCTCAGTTCTAATAGTTCTCCTTGACTATCTTTGGGTATTACCCGACCAAATACGAATAAAGGACCGGCGCCGCAGATACGACGGCGTAAATGATCTCTCCACAATAGGCGTTCGAACTTGTTCAAATCCAGAGATACAAGGGCTTCGCAGATTTCCTTGTCGGCCGATAGGTTTTCTTGAACATCCAATCTACTTGGTACAAATGAATCTCCGTAGCGAATACCTATATGCGCCAGATCAACACTAGCAATGATACCCACATCATGACTTTCAACAATGGCAGACAGACACTTTATGACGTCTTCTATTATTTCCCGTCTGTTGCGGTAGTCTTCTTCTGAAAAGGAGCAAATAATCGGTACAATCTTAGCCTCGGGCTGACAAAACTTTAAAAACACAGTCTGAAATTCTATGGTATGTTCATAAGCGTGATTGAATTCTCCGTCCAGAATGTCAAAAGAAACCTCATTTTTTATAAATTCACATATAGATTTGTCTGTTGAAACAACTCCCAGCGGAGTTTCGAAATCTTTAAAGGTGAGAGCAAAACAATTCTCCAATGGCTCGTGGCTTGTTCCAAGGATTATCCAGGTTTGAGGCCTTATGTATTCACTTGCCTTGGAATACCCTCTAGCATAGAGCTTGCCACCCAAATTTAAATCTATGTGAGGCAGAATAATTCCTACAACTTTCTGGTACGATTTGGATAAAGTGCCTGAATCTGGCGCATTAACTTCTTCTCCCGACAAACTTTGCAGAAACTTTTTTAGTTCTACGGGGTCTTTCGGGTAACTTGTGCCTGAGAGTTTCGGATGTCTAACAGGATCCTCAAAAAACTGTTTTACTCTAGATGCCATAAAAGCAATAAATTTATCATTTTCCAGGAACATGCAGTCATCAAGTTTCTCAAAAAATCTTTGCAAATCATCACTATATATCAATTGCCCTGTTCTTCTCATATAATCTGCCTGGATGTCTCTTATGGTGTTCGAACCATCCATTAAAGTCAGTATGTATGCCCACTCAGGACTAAGCAGTAATGTTTTATCCGTATATTGGAATCGGTCTTTCAGCAAAATCATTTGTTTGCCCTGATAAACGACAGGGAATGCTTCTACACCATTCCTCAATTTAGGATTTTCCACCTCGATTATCTCCGTGAAAGGAGCAACGAAGTTGTTCGTTGCTCCTTTTAAGAATTCAGAATTTTTTGAACTTATGAAGAGTTCTTCTTTTCCTTTTTGTTAGCAGCTTCAATTAAATTCTGGGCTTTATCAATTACTTCTTTTATGTCGGAGGCTTTTAGAGTCACAGCTTTAACTTTTTTGTTTTCTTCAATCCAAATAGTGATTTCTTCATTGTCACTTTCGGAAACCTTTTCCCACATCCATTTCCCTAGTTCGTTTCCATTGTTATCTGCAAAGGTTAATACGTACATTGGATTTTCTGGAACTGGTGGGGCGGGTTTTATAGCTTTATTGTATTCAAGATCTTCAAGTTCCCACAGAAGTGACCTTATTCTCCAGCTATCTTTAAATTCTCGTGGCTTTTCCTTTTCTGAAGGCCTGATACCCCATTTAGCCTCATCAATTCTGACAAAATCAAAGGTTTTTCCCTTTTCGTGCCATACAAGCTCATGAATATCGTCTTCTTCCCACACAAAGAGGGATCTATCTTCAAGATCCCGTAGCGTCTTTGGCATTTCATCAAGTATATCTTTGTCAATATAAACCACGAAAGGTAACTCTTTAGAATAAGCTACAAGAAAATCTTTAGCATTTTTATCTTTTTCTGGAGGCCTACCTATAGCAACTTGGTGAATGGTGGTGTTGTCATCCATAACGATAGATATTTTTACCTCTGGGTTATCAAGGCCAAATTTAGCAAGGTCGGGATTTTCTGCACTCAGAAACTTCCTCGCCCTTAGCCATCTAACCTGATCTAGCACATTCTCAACCTTCGTCTTTTTTATCTTCATCTTTTCATTTGATGGTGCAAACCATCGATTTCCTTTCTTAATAACTTCTATGGTTGTGTTGTTGTTCCAGGAAATTGTAATTCTAGCAACTTTATCGTTATCGAAAGATGCTAATTCTTTCTGACGTAGGTCAAAAAGATTTTTATTCAATACCTCCCATCTTCCAGAGTCAACAAGAAAGATTTTGTTTTTACCAGAAGCCTTTGCATAATATTCCGTTTCTGCAGGATTCTTGTCTCCCACAGTGAGCTCATAAGTTGCGTTTTTTGCAACCGCTAGTATTTTTAGGCGAGGTGAATCCAGACCATAATTTTTTAAGTCAGCATTCTCTGGAAGGTCTATCCATTTTTCTGTTTCCAGTTCTTTCATAACATTTAATAAGCCTTTTACAGATGCCTGGTCTGCTAAGGTTTTAACAGGCTTTAAGATTATCCATTTGCCTTTTTCATCTTTTTCTAAAACTATTTTATTTCCATCCCTGGGAGTTATTTCTATTTTTACGATTTTCTCAGGTACCAATTGAAAAACCTTCTTTTGAGCCTTTAGCGTTTCTTTTCGTTGTTTCTCTTTGACTACTTCGAAATAGTAAAAATATCCAATGAGAATACACAAAATTACACCGTACAACAAAACCGTGCGCCATTTCATTTTTGAGCCCTCCTTCGGGTGAAGACTCCTATGCCAATAAGAAGAACTAAAAGAGGCACAAGAACTATGCTAATCCAAAAAACCATCATCATTTGGTTTTGAGTAAGCACCAGAGGTTGACCTTCTTTTTTACGGGGCTCAATTGTTATTAGATTTTGTTCTTCTGCGAGATAGTGAACAATATTCAAAAAGAAATCGCCATTTCCCGACAGACCAAAATGGGTGTTATCAATAAAGTCCGAGTCGCCAATAGCCACAATATAGGCACTTTTGTGCTTCTCTTTATCTTTTTCCTTCTTTGGAGCTTTTTCTTTATTTAGTTTGGAGAGATCTATGGTTGCAAGGGTTACTATGGGAACAGGTCCCATCATGTCTTCCTTTTCATCAAAGCTCGCCTGACCCTTGTCCAGCATTTCCTTATTTGTTTCTGCCCATGCCCCTTGGGATGTCATGGCCAGCTTGGTTATCGAAACATAATCGGGCTTATTTTTTGCCTCTCTTATGGACCTAGCTTCAGGATAGAAAGTGGCAATGGTGAAATTCTTCGTGATGGGATGAAAGGCGTACTGTGTGACAACAGGTAAAAGATAACTCCCGCCAAAAATCCTGCTAAGCTTATCAATTATAACATCATTATAAAGGGCGATGCCGTATGAGGCTAGCCAGTCCTTCAGTCCTCCATCCTTGTAAGGATCTAGCATTACAATAATCTTTCCTCCTTTTTTTAAGTACTCATCTAGCAGTTTGACCTCTTCTGGAAAGAGTTCCTTTTTGGGTCCCGGGATGATTACAACAGATGCATCTGAAGGTATATTTTTAGAGGTCATGAGATTAATCTTTTCAATTTCGTAATTTTCCTTTTCCAAGGCCGATTTCAAACTGGAATAGCCGGCCTTTCCGAATTCGTCTATGGAGTGTTCGCCGTGGCCGATTACAAAATATATTTTTTTCTTTTTCGGGCTGCTTAGTTTTAATAATCCATTAGTTATCGCTTCTTCCGATGCACTTTGAATTGTTTCCTTTTTACCATAGCCTTCAAGCACAAGGGTTCCATAGGTTTTGATTTCATATTTTTTTGCCAATTCAGGATGCCTGTCAGGATCAATAAATTCGTAAGAGATTTTAGGATTATAGTAAGAATAAGTTTCCAGTAGATCCTTTGCTTCTTCCTTAGATGCACCAGATGCAAAAAAAGCGAGGATTTTTACCGGTTCCTTTATGGATTTTACCACTTTTATTGATTGTTCTGTGAGTGTGTGCTCTCCGCTCTTTGTTAAATCCCACCTCTTTGGGTGTTTCTGGGCAATCAGAGCTATGAGAACCAGAATCCCCAAAAAGAGCAGGGTTGACAGAATTGTCTGAGTACCAAAGCTGAAAACTCTCCGACGTGATTTTGCCTCCGGCATAGCAAGTTCCCCCTGGCTTTAGGTTATTGCGTAATGAAAGCAGAAGGTTATCCGTACCACCTGTATGAATCAATGCGACGGCGTGTCAAGAATATAAAGAAGGCTATAAACAAGATGTAATAAATGATATGGCGGGTGTCTAATAAACCCTTTGTGAATGGATCCAAATGTTGAGTAATTGATAGATATTCAAATACTTTTCTGGCAGTGTAGTTCTGGGCAATGGATTTCATCCAGGAAATTATCCAGAAACCCAAAAGTGCCCCAAAGGAAAGGGTTGCGGCAATTATCTGATTTTGCGTAAGAGATGATGTAAATAGCCCCAGAGATAGAAAGGCGGCGCCCATAAGGATTAAACCACCATAACATGCAGCTATTACTGACCAGTTGGGTTTACTCAAATATTCAAGAAGCATCATAGAAGGAAGTGTTCCCAACATGAGTAAGCAAAATATTGTTAGAACCCCGCAGAATTTTGCCCACACAGTGGCAGCATCGGATATTGGATAGGTGAGTAACAGCTCAATGGTTCCAGACTTTCTTTCCTCGGCAAAAAGCTTCATGGTAAGTAATGGAGACAGGAGTAGTAGCACAACGCTGAGGTCCAGAAAGAAGGGTCGGATTACCATACTTGTCAGATTAAGCTGTTGAGCTAAAAAGGGGTTTTGGCTGGCTTGGAAACTTACCATGCTGTAATAAGCAAGGCTGCTATAGAAAAAGTATCCAGACAGGATAAAGAAAACAAAGGCTATTACATAAAAGATAGGAGATGACCAGAAAGAATATAATTCCTTTTTATAAACTGCCCAAAATCCCTTCATGCTGCAGACTCCTCTGGTTCAGGTATTTCAGTTTCCTCATCGGTTACAAGTTGCATGAAGACTTCTTCTAAGCTGAGATCAATAGATTTCATCTCGAGAATACCCCATTTCTTATTCACAATCCTTTCGGCTATTTCCGGTCTTGGCTCCAGTGATGCATCTGTCTCGATTATCCAGCTTCTCCCTTCTTGATTATCTGGTGTTATCAATTTGACCCCGGGGATTGTGCCAATGGCGGACTCAATTTCTTGAGATTTAACCGGATTGTTCAAGAGGAGACGAATTCGCTTGGTCTTTTGTAATTGTCTTGTAAGCCCTTCAGGCGTGTCTGTTGCAACAACCTCACCTTTGTTGATAATAACCACTCGATTGCACGTTTGGGCTACTTCGGGGAGTATGTGACTACTCAAAAAAACCGTGTGTTGACCGGCTAATGATTTTATTAAACTTCGCATCTCAACAATCTGAGCTGGGTCCAGGCCTATAGTTGGTTCGTCCAATATAATAACCGGTGGACTGCCTATTAAGGCTTGAGCAAGTCCTACTCTCTGACGATAACCCTTGGACAAATGACCAATTATACGACCTGATACATTTTCAAGGCCACATTCGGAAATAACTCTTTCTATCTCTTTTTTTGTGCTTTTAGCATTAATACCTTTTGCCTTTGCGCAAAACTGCAGAAACCGTTTCACCGTCATCTCTGTGTACAGAGGTACTGTCTCCGGTAGATAACCAATTTTCTGCCTGACTTTAAGTGAATCCTCGAAACAATCAAGACCATCTATTTTGGCTGTTCCTGAAGTGGGTGGCATGAAACAGGTAAGTATCTTAATTGTGGTCGATTTTCCTGCTCCGTTTGGTCCTAAAAATCCTACAACTTCACCTTTGTCTACGCTAAAAGTTACATTTTGAATTGCTGGAATATCGCCATAAAACTTTGTGAGACCAACTGCTTCAATCATAGGAATCCCTCAAGGCAACTTAAATTGATAGTTCACTACGACTTTTAGTAGTTTTTTTTGTGCCCACCGATGAACCACACCTCTGACAAATATATTCATAAAGCTCTCCATCGGGTAAAATAAGCAACAGCCTATCCCGTACCGGCATAGCCTGTTTACACTTTGAACAATACAAAGCTGTGGCATTAAAGTCTTCGTATTGTCTGTGATTTTCAATATCACTACTTAGCCACATACAGACCGCTCCTTGCTTCAGAAAGCAAAGGCCGACTTCTTACCTTCTTTTTGATCTTTTTCTTTGTGTCTTTTTTTCCACCAAGACCAACGAGTCTTTTTCTCCGAGCGACTTTTTTCTATTTCCATAAACTCTTTAAGCAGTTCTTTTTGTCTCTCCGAAATCTTACCAGGTAACTGAACGTCTATTTCGACCACAAGATCACCTCTTATCCCGGTACGGAGCGATGGTGCTCCCTTACCCGGTATTCGCACTACCGACCCTGGCTGGGTTCCAGGCTCTAGCCGAATCTTCTCGATTCCCTCTAGAGTGGGCACCTCTATCTCTCCCCCCAGAATAGCTTCAACAAAATGAACAGGCACTTTAACAAAAAGGGTATTGCCATCTCGCTCAAAGATTTCATGAGGCTCCACGTTTAACTGAACATACAGGTCTCCCGGAGTACCACCTCTGTAGCCCCATTCACCTTCCCCTCGCAACCTCAACCGTGTTCCAGTTTCTACTCCAGCTGGGATTTTAACTTTCACTTTTTTGGTGGTCTCAACCCGGCCGGTACCGTTACACTGGTGACATGGATTTTGGAGTATTACTCCCGCACCATTACATCTGCCACAAGTTGTGCCAACCCGGATAAAACCATGAGATTGAAATAACTGCCCAGTACCATTACACTGTGGGCAGGTAACTTCGTAAGTACCCGGAGCAGCACCCTTTCCTCCACAGTGTTCACACATTACAAAGGTTTGGATTTCTAGTTCTTTTTCGGTCCCAAGTACGGCTTCTTCAAAGCTTATGGTAAGACGATACAAGAGGTCATTGCCTGGCTGGGATGATGACCTTTGTCTCCGGCCTGATCCACCGAACCCAAAACCAAAAAATTCTTCAAATATGTCGCTAAAAGAGGAGAATATATCGTGATAAGAACGGAAGCCCTGGTATCCACTACTTTTCAAGCCACCGTGGCCGTAAAGATCGTAAATTCTTCGCTTTTCTGGGTCTCTAAGAACCTCATAGGCTTCGGCTGCTTCTTTGAACTTTTCCTCTGCTGTTTTGTCACCAGGATTCCTATCAGGATGGTACTTAAATGCCAGTTTTCGGTAAGCCTTTTTGATTTCTTCCTGAGAAGCAGTTCTGGTAACACCTAAAACTTCATAGTAGTCTCGCTTCATCGAATTGTAACCTCACATTTGAACTTAGAAGAAGGAAAACACCGAATTAATTTCCAAAGTTTTTAGTTAAACACGCCCCTGTTCTGTGTCAAGGGAAGCGTTCTGGCTATATAAAAAATAGAAGGGGAATAGATTGACTCAAGTTTTCCAAAAGAGGCATTCTCGTAACATAAGAGTTTGTAATTGTTAGTAAAAATATCTCTGTTGGAAAACTTGAGACTAACATTAATGCTTAACGCTCCAGAAAAATGGAAAATTAGAGTAGTTATTTTCCGAATTCCAGCAGGGGGGGACAAAGAGAACACTTTTTTCTCAATTCCTTGCAGTGGGTGTTTTGAAATACAGGGTCACTACTATTCTCGCATACTTTAATTCTGGCTTTGCATTCTAAAGGGTAGAAAGTCGTTTTGTTATGCTTTTGCACATACAAGTCAATTAACCCGCGTAAAGCTAAATTTAAGCAATGTACATTTATTATAGTCTTGTTCTGTATACTGGCTTTTTTGATCCTTACATTATCGATCGTGATGCCTATTTTTTGTCCATCATGAGGTGTTAAGAAGTCTTGTGCCGATCTGTTGATTGCAGAAGAAAAGTAAAATCTCAGATTTGTTAGGATGCTTTTTATAAAATTGACCTTTTTATGGTAAAATTCTAATTTATTATCATGCCATGGATTATTTCCGGAATGGGCAATTAATTTATCGCACAATCTAGCCGATAGGGCTAAATTACCTTGTTTTAGAGAGTTTTCGATATAATAAAATAATTGGTCAGCTCGATAGACGTATGATTTTCTTTTTAGCTCTGCTACATACTTTATTATCTCAGCTGTGGCAGCCTGGATTTCTGGATCATTGCGAAATTTAATGTCTTTTATTTTGTTTAATAGGTTGTTTAAAGTATAAATAGCTTTATTAAACTCTTTCTTTTGAGCCTGTTTAGAGGCTTTTTTTAATGCAACGCGAATTCTTTCTAAGACTTCCTGCTTTGCTCTAGTATAAACTTCTTGTCTGCGATTTATGATATTAATTTCTTTTTGAATTAAGCTGATCAATTGTCCTTTTGTGTGTTTATCCAAAAATTTAATGTTCTCTATATTAGCTAGCTCATTGGATAGTAGTTCAATGGAACTTTCATAATTGCCGGATTCAGCCATAGCCCTAGATAACTCTCGCACTCTATTTATCTTCTGTCTTTCAATCTCAATTACTAATTTGGTGATTTTTCTAACAATCTTTGCTTTATCCGATGGCAAGATAGTTTTATTTTGGTTAATTATTGCTATTATTCTATTGGCTGTATCCAGAGCTTCATCATACATGGCAGAACGTGCAAGCCTATATACCTCCCTGACAAGCTTGTTCACATATAATAATCTCAGAGAGCTGAAATACTTTTCGAGCTCTTCTTTGTATTTAAAACTTTCTTCCTGCGGTAAAACAGGAAACTCCGTTAGCAAGTTGTTAGCTTTAGTTAACGCTACCTCTGCATTATCTAAGTCATTTTTCTCCATCTTATATTTATAAGCCTGGATCCAGGTTTCTATTGTTTTTCTAAAAAGTTCTTGCAGCATTTTCCTATTTAGTAGGCCGATGTCTTTTGTCATCATTCTCATAGTTTTTTCGTAAAGAAGGGCTGCCTGAAAGACCTTTTTAGATCTTAATAAGTTGTCAGCAGTAGAGATGTTGCTATATATAATGACTCGATTTAATGAATCTTTGAGTTTCGGTAGATCTATCTGACACCCATTCTTTCTTTGTAAAATCTCACACCGGTGTAAAACTTCCATATAAGACTTTACAGAGTCTTTATAATTGCCTCTGGCAAATGCCATTACTGCGTCTTTTATAAGATTTCTAATTTCGACCTTTAGCTTTTCTAATCTGGTAAACTCATCCAACAATTCCTGTTTCTTGACCCACTTTCCATTATAAAAAACATATCCTCTCTTTAATTTGCCTAAATATTCATTTGATGATTGAATGCGATTTATCTCGCTAATAATTCTTTTATACTTCTTTGGTAAATTAAGCTTGCGTCCAAAAAATAGTGCTCGTTTGTAAAACATCTCGGCTCTAATATATTTCTTGTTATTGAGTGCTATATCACCCTTTTTTTTCAGAGATGAGATAAGTATTAGATATTCTCTTCTTCGTTCCTGTCTCTCAAGAAAGTTTTTTCCAGCCAGATATATCGCAAAAATTGCTAGGAAGATAACACATATTTTGGCAATGTTTCTCTTTGTGAGGTCGAACGGCAGAAATTTCTTTTTTTGCTCTTCTGAGCGTTCTATTTCTTGACTCACTACCCACTTAACTCCTGAAAACGTATATTATAGCCCTTCAGGTATCTCTTCTTTTTAAGAATGATAGCTTTAATGACTGAACTTACTTTGGGAGGATATTGTGCATGATTGGTTTCAAGATAATTATTTATTTGTTGTGATGTTTCTATGACTGCTCTGACAAATTCCTCTAGGTTTTGATGTAAATCCAATATCACAGACTTAAATCTAAAATTTTCTTTTAATGTATCAGAGTTTTCCCACTGGATTGAACTCATGTTGCTATAGGAGTTCTGAAGATATTCCAAAGTGGTTTTTATGTATTGAAAGGTTTCAATTGTGTTGTCTATTTGAGCGGTTAAAAATGCCAAATTGTTTTTCAGAGCTTCTAGATCAGTAAGATAAAGTCCGAATATTTCCGACGTTTTTCCTAATTGACCTTGCATGGTCCTGAAATCACTGGTCTTTGATAACCTGTCCATTGTGCATAGAGCGTGCTCCACGATAGCAAGCATTTTGGAGTCGTTATTAATGAGATTTTGCTTATCGGTATCGGGTGAATTGCATTCTGTGAGAAACAGTATGTATTGTGGGAGTTTGACAATATCTTCTTCAAGAAGCGACTTATAGTATGCTTTTAGGTTGCAGGCAGCACTTTTCGATCCAGTTACATCAAAGCTTTTTTTGCAGTAGGATAAAAGCTTGGACTCAACTTCTTTTTTATAATCGGGTCCATAAATACGCCATTCCTCATCAATTGATTCCAGATACAGTCTACCATACGATTTGCAGACAAGTGGCAGTAACCTGGAATGGCCAACGTTGTATAGGATTTCCAACTCCTCGGCGGTAAGCTCTTCATAATCCAGCTGAGGGATTTTCGAACACGCCGGAGTCAATATTATAAGAAATGCTATAAAGATCCCGAATTTGTTAATCAGGAATTTTGAAAATAAAAAGAAAGTTTTAAGATAGTTGCGGAAGCCATAACATACATGAGACCTTTCGATCTCATGCATCAACACACTACTAACCCGTTTCATAACGCTTTGGTCTTTTTCAGGTTTGTATTCCGTCCACAGCTGAAAAAAAATATTTAACAGTTTGAATTTCATGTCAATAACCAAAAGTCTGGAAATAATTTTTCGCCGCTTTTTAAAAGTTAATAGAAAATTGTGACTTTTTCGGATATTTTTCCGATTGTGTGTATTTATTGGTTATTTGGGTGAAGGGGTAAAAGGCATGGGTGATTGCGGTTGTGAAGGGGTTATATGTAGTAGTGGTGTTGGTGAGAAAAAGACCTTATGGGTTCTTTTGGTAATAAATGCTTCAATGTTTGTTGGTGAAGCCATAGCAGGGTGGTTGGCAGAATCAACCGGGCTTCTTGCTGACTCTCTGGACATGTTTGCCGACGCTGCCGTATACGCAACAGCTCTCTATGCTGTTGGTAAATCGGATGTATTTAAGTTGACTGCTGCAAGGATTAGCGGGGTCATCCAAATGGTACTGGGGTTCGGAGTCTTAGCGGAAGTTTCCCGCAGGTTCATTTTTGGCAGTCAACCTGTTAGCCTGGTCATGATAGGGGTAGGTTTTCTGGCATTGGCTGCAAACCTGGCCTGTGTTGCTCTTATTGCTAAATATCGAAATGGAGAAATCCACATGAGGGCTTCATGGATATTTTCCGTAAATGATGCCCTTGCGAATCTAGGAGTCATTGTTTCTGGTGTACTAGTCAGGTTGTTGCACAATCCCATCCCTGACCTTCTTATAGGAACCATAATTTCCGCTATTGTGATAAAGGGCGGTATCAAAATCCTGAAGGAGGCTCAGGAATATTCCAGTGAATGCAACTAACTTATCGTGCTCTGGCCTAACGACCGGCCCGATTTTTTAACTCGTCCAAAATATTTTTTGCTAGAAGCTGACATGTCAACATTGCAAGTTTGTCATCTTTAACACTTTTTTTCCAGATAATTTTGGCTTTGTTGCCTTTTTCAGAATCTCTCAAAGATTCAAACAGGGTACCCATAACTCCCATATTAAAGATATTACTTTCTGGATCCCGCACAGGCACTACTTGCATGTGTCTCGATGCAAAGAATCGTTCTATCGCTTCATGGGTAAATTCCTGCCCACCGTTTCTCAAACCCGCCACGGTAACAATGGCCCCTAATTTGCCCGCCAGCATTTCCTGTTTCATATGCATCCAACGGGTTCTATCCATAAAGGTTTTGAGCATGGATGTTACATTTCCATTATATACTGGAGAACCTATAATAATAACACCAGCTTCCATCATTTTGCTTGCCAGCATATTCATATCATCGTCTTCAATGGAACACTTGCTCTCGAAAAGGCACTTATTACAGGCAATACAGTATTTTATCGTGTAATCTGGTAACTCGACCAGTTCTGTTATAACGCCATTTTCGTTTAAATAATCTAAAATTGCTTTAAGCAAGATAGCGGTATTTCTGCCCTTTCTATGACTACCATTTATAGCCAGTGCCTTCATAATTTTTCCTCCATTGTTTTTTAACTACACGTACCTCTAAAAATGCAAACTTTTCAGCCAATGACAAGATTTTTCTACCTGCCCATCTGTTTGTTTAAAATAAACAAAATTCAGTTTGACTTACACACGTTTAGTTGGTAGCCTTGATAGTGAACTTCATGGCCTGTTTGAAATCAGTCTTTGTTTAAAGAAGTGGTTTTCCATCGGTAAGCTCATGATAAAGTTAGCTTAAAACAAGTTTTTGTCATGATTATTTTGTTCGGGTTTCTACAAAATGTTTGTAGCTTAAAAAGCTTTTTTAGAGGGGTTTATAATGGACAGACAGGATGTTACTCTTGCCGTAAAGGCTTTACAAATTGGAGGAAAAATCCGGGAACTCAGAGAAAAACAACATTATACTCTGCAAGATCTTTCTGCAAAGACCGGGTTGTCTAAAGCCTTACTTTCTCAAATTGAAAATAATCGAGTTATTCCTCCCATCGCTACCCTCTTGAGACTGGCTAAGGCTCTGAATGTTAGTCTTAGCTACTTCTTTCAAGACGAGGTCAGAGGGGAAAGCATTTACATTACCAGAGTAAACGAACGGATCAGAGTTGACAGAAGATCTCACCATAGGGAAGGGGAGGTTGATTACGTTTACGAGGCTCTTGAAACAAAGAAGCACGATAAACACATGGAACCCTTTTATGTGGAATTTCCACCTCTTGAAACTCATGAAATGGTTTTCACCAGCCATGATGGTGAGGAATTTGTGTATGTAATGGAAGGAACCTTAGAGTTTCGAACTGCAGATAGGGTCGAGCAGTTAAACCCTGGGGATTGTGTCTATTTTGATTCTTCTCAAAGCCATAGCTTCAGAAGTCTAAGTGAAAAGCCAGCAAAAGCAATAGTTATGGTCTGGAATAAAAGAGCGTAAATGTTCACCTTTCTCTGAGGATGTTTTTGTCATGATTGAGGTACGTTTTCATGGGCGAGGCGGTCAGGGTACTGTGGTAGCATCGATTATTTTGGCGAAGGCGCTTTTTGAGTCCGGTTTTTACGTACAGAGTTTTCCTCTATTTGGTGTTGAAAGACGTGGAGCTCCTGTCGAAGCTTATCTGAGATGGGATTCGAAGAAAATTCTTGTAAGAACTAATGTTTACAACCCCAATCATGTGGTGGTCATGGATGCCACCCTTTTGCAGAACATTGATATAACATCGGGATTAAAACCTGGGGGGTGGATTCTTCTTAACATGCCCCAAGGCGAACTAAACGTGAATTTCCCCGGGTATCGTGTGGCTTTAGTTGATGCTACGCAAATCGCTCGAAAGCATGGCCTCGGAACTCGGACTCACCCAATAGTGAACACTGCCATGGTTGGTGCCTTTGCCAGGGTGTTTGGTGTGCCGGACCTTTCCGCTCTAAAGAGGGTAATAATGGAAGAGATACCTGTAAAACCGGATAAAAATGTTGATGCCGCCAAAGAAGCTTTTGAGGAAGTGTCGTTTATTGATGAAGTGAAGGCGATAGGCTGAATATTCGATCTTGGAGAAATAAGTAATGAATGCAAAACTGAGTTTATTTATTCCCAA
>JALXAE010000082.1 GCA_026992355.1 Syntrophobacterales bacterium
TCTCCAACCCCATGGAGCGTAAGCGCCTTTTTAACTCTCACTATCAGGATCTCCTTGCCAAAGGGATTGCCGAAGGGATCGCCAATTATTTGCGTAACCGTGAGCGGGAGATGGAGTAGGTAGGTGTACACTCAAGACTTGACAGTGTACACCGTTTTGGTTATAATCGTACAGATTCCTATAGAGAAAGGAGCAGAAGATGACCATAACTCCAACCGATTTCAGAAAAGACCTTTTTAACCTTCTGGATATGCTTCTGGATACAGGGAAAGTCCTTGAGATCAACAGAAACGGTCACATATTCAAAGTCATTCCTCCGAAAAAAACAAAAAAGTTAGACAAGCTTATTGCACATGAAGATGCTGTAGTGGGTGATAGTAATGACTTTATCAGTATGGATTGGAGTCATGAGTGGAAACCGTCTATTTAGATACCCATGTTGTCGTCTGGCTTTTCAGCGGAGAGATAAACAAACTCTCAGACAAAGCACGTGAGATCATAGAGGAGAGTGAGCTCCTTGTCTCACCTATGGTCGTTCTGGAGTTGGAGTTTCTTTATGAGATAGGACGACTCAACTACCAACATGATGCGATACTTGCCTCTCTGTCTCAAACCATTGACTTGAAAGTGTGCAATCTCTCGTTTGCCGCCGTAGCCGGAGAGTCCACCAGACACAACTGGACGCGCGATCCTTTTGACCGATTGATTGTCGCTAATGCTGTCTGCAATGACAGTATGTTGCTGAGTCGTGATAGAAAAATACGGGACAACTATCCTATGGCTGTTTGGTAGGATTGATGGTGTTTCGGCGTCCTGCATCTGAAGATTGTACAGGAATGGACATTGTGAAGGAGTAGGGACTTCAGCCCCGTTTGGATGGTGCTATTTCATGAAGCCCCCAAGGGGAAGAAATATGCGCTTGAGGTTGAGATAATTTTAAGAAAATTACGATTTTATGGCGAAGGTGTTACTTAATTAAGTATAAATTTTCGGGGAGGGAGGCTTATAACGGTTGTCGTGAGCAATAATTTTCCCGCTAGAGTAAATTATTGGTTTCCTCGTATTTGTTATATATTTTTTATAAGTTCCGTTAGTTTATTTCTAAAATTTTCAGTTTTTTGTGCTAATTGTTCAAGTTTTGGTTGAAACAAAAGTAGCCATTTTTTTCCGTCATAGTCGCCATTCTTATACTGCTCTTTATATCCTTCTGAAATATCATTTAGTTCATCTCTAATTTTTAATACTTCATTATATGGCTCTTGAAGTTCTTTGAAATACATTTCAATAATCATATCAAGACGCTGATAATCAATATTTTTTTCTTTGCCCCATTCAATATGTAAATCTAAGGCATCGTTGAAGGATATTTCACCTTTCATAACCATTCGTAATGGTAATTGATGAGAGACAAGAGCATTAAAATATTGGTCTGAAAGTATATATAATTCTTCTAATCTATCTCTTGTTAAGTTTACTTTATTTGTTTCTTTTTCATGTTCTAATTGCATTTCAAATCTTTTTAAATTAGCTTTATTTGTCATCCATATACCAAGGATTGTAAAAAATGAACCCACTAATACTCCGATAAGTGCGATAAGTGCTTGCAAAATATCCAAAAAAATTCCTTTTGTGTATAACTATTTATTGTGTGAAGATTCTACATCAAAAAGCCTTCAAATAGAAAATAGCACGACATTTTAAATGTACTGCTATTTTCAATAATATGTCAATTTGACACATTTTTTCAATGCTGAAAGAATTTTCCTTATAATTTGCAGACATGAGTGTGCCCTTATAAGAAGCTATCGGGAAGGCTTCATGCAGGTCATTGCAGTTTGGTTGTCGTCAAGGTAGTGATGCATGAAATTCTGAAGGTATTTTCTGAGGTGTACTTTTTCATCGGTGGTGAGCTTTCTTTCCTCTTGGATATCACCGATTTCTTCACAAATTGCCTCTAGATAAGGAGTATCTTTCGGTTGTTTGAATGTTTTGTTTTTGAGTTTTTCCGCGATAATGTTGAATACTTTTGTGTGTATCTCAAGCGTACCATTATACGTGTAGTCTTCGCCCAGATCAACACGGTGCTTGCACC
>JALXAE010000083.1 GCA_026992355.1 Syntrophobacterales bacterium
AACCTTGTTAACCTTTTCAATACCGAAAGGAATCTTAAAATGAGGCCCGGGACCCGTCGTCCGGTTGTACGCACCGAACCTCTGAATTACCGCAACCTCCTGCGGTTGCACTATGTAGTAAGAATTATAAAGAACCAGGGCAACCAGAGGGATTATAATGAAAAAAATCGCCCCTCCTTTTTTAAGGGAGTTGAAATCAAAGTGAGATTTCAGCTTGTTTAAAAGTTCCGAAAGATCGGGGGGCTTGGGAGGGCCTCCGTGACCAGGTGGTTTTTGCCAGTCCATAATTATTGACTCCAGGATAATTCGATTAACGTGCCTTGATAAATTAGTAGCGTACTTGACAGCTTACAAATAATGCTTAAATTAACACGGGTTGGTTGGATCGAAACCCATGGTATTCGTTGACTTTGCCAGTCGGTCAAGATATACTAAGTTTGTAAATCAATTGCAACTCTATTCTCCTGTGTGCTAGGTTTCTACCTTGAGGGGGCGAAACGGGTTCGACGGAGGTAGTGAAGCTTAAGTTGCATGCCGAGCTCCTTGCAGCTCGTAAAACCGCAAGGGCCTAAAATAAACGCAGACGATTATGCGTACGCCGTAGCCGCTTAATCGGCTACCGTCCTGTCAGCTTTCTCCCACGAAGCTGGCAAGGGCGTCGGGATGTGGGATAGCCGCTGAAATGCAGCTCGCGCTTTCAGTGGCGAACATAAGGCGAGCTAGCTTCTGACGTATCCGGCGGGCAGGGAGACGTCAGAGGCGAACATGAGATCTGCCGCTAAGCATGTAGAAGCTTAAGTGGAATGCCTCCGGACGTGGGTTCGACTCCCACCGCCTCCACCAGCTATTGGTTTCATCAACTCCCATATATATCCACAATGCAATAAAAAACAATTGGTTACCGCTTATCTGGGTCTCTTAACGTTTCATAAAATTCCTTGACATAACCATAAATCTCTACGGTAACAATGACGGTAACTCTGTCATTGGGAGGAAGAGTTACCGTTATGTCCTTGTCAGACGTTAGACTTCGTAATGCCAAACCAAAGGAAAAATCGTACAAAATCCACGATAGCAAAGGACTCTACATCATTATTACTCCCAAAGGGGGCAAATGGTGGCGATTTGATTACCTCTTTCAGGGGAAGCGAAAAACCATCAGTATGGGCACATATCCGGAAGTACCGCTTAAAGAAGCGAGGGAAAGACGTGACGAAGCAAGAAAGTTGTTGGCACAGGGTATAGACCCTAGCGCATACCGTAAACGTGTTAAGGAGGAAACAGAGCAGCGGGTAAAAAACACATTCGGAAATATTGCTATCGAGTGGATGTTTAAGCATCAAAACCATTGGGCTGAAAGCCATTCTAAGCGTATTAAGCAAAGGCTAGAAAAAGACGTTCTACCATGGCTTGCGAATAGGCCTATCTCAGAAATAACGGCACCCGAAATTCTTACTATTGTACGTCGCGTAGAAGCCAGAGGTGCTATTGAGACAGCCAGGCGTATATTGCAGACTATCGGGCAAATATTCCGTTATGCTGTGGCTACGGGGCGCGCTGAGATAGATCCTACTTATGCCCTTAAAGGTGCAATACCACCACCAAAAGTAAACCACATGCCGGCACCAACAGATCCGAAGCTTGTGGGGCAGATACTCCGTGCTTTTGACGCTTTCCAGGGCAGCTATGTCGTTTATTGTGCCATCAAGCTGTTACCCCTTGTATTTGTACGACCCGGTGAACTACGGTCAATGAGATGGAAAGATGTTTCATTAGATGAGGCAGAATGGCGCTTTGTTATGTCAAAGACAGAAAATGAACACATTGTGCCCTTATCACGCCAGGCCTGTGAAATTTTAGAGGGGCTATATGCCCTTACCGGGCGCAATTCAGATGGGTGGGTCTTTCCTTCATTGCGCTCAACTGCAAGACCCATAAGTAACATGACTATAAATGCCGCCTATCGCAGGTTGGGTATCGACACTAAAAGAGAACTAACAGCCCACGGCTGGCGTGCTGTCGCAAGAACGCTTTTACACGAGCAGTTAGGCTACCCGCCAGAAATAATTGAACACCAGCTCGGCCACAGGGTGCCGGATATGCTAGGCAACGCCTACAACAGGACAAAGTTTATAGAACAACGAAAGGAGATGATGCAAAAATGGGCAGATTATCTAGACGCTCTGAAGAAGAGCACATGAGACTGTGTGAAGAAATCTTAAAGGATAAGATAAAATTCGTAAAAGGCCATTTAGAAGAGGGTTCCGGTTTGTTTCTAGACACTCACTTGAAGGGTCTAGAGGCCCTACGTGATAATCCGGATGCGGAAGAAATCTGGAAAGAGATCTCTGCCCGTGAAGTCAATCCCCTATTGGTTGCAATCTTAAACGGTCTAAGTTATCCCAGGTGCACTACCAATGAATTGATTGAAGAGCTAACAGAACTGCTTTCGGTATTGAGAAAAGCCGCAAGAAAAAGAGTTACATCAGAAATATACATTGGCAGGTCGCGGCTGATTGGAAAAACACAAGCGGACCCAAAAGGTCCTCTAGGAGATCAGCCTGATAAGCTGTTACCGGTAGACACTGTGCATGTTTACAAAGATATTTTGACAAGGCTCGTAGGTCATTTAGAGAACATAGTCGAGACGGCGCGTGACCTATCCGAATCCGGGATAACACCACTGCCTCACAGGAAAGTCAATCCTGAAAGGACCTTTTTCATAAGAAGCCTGGTACAATACTTTTGGAGCCAGAGGAGAGAAGATTGCTATGAAATAGTTGCTGTCATCGCCTACATTGTTTTGAATGCCCCCGAGATAAATCGTCGCACTGTGACCTCAAGTGTTGAAAGGCTTGTAAAGACAAAGAAGAAAATAGAAAAATCTCCGCTAGTCCAGGAGGCAATAAGAAGATCCTTGGAAAACTGAAAACAATTTTCCTATACAGGAGTTTCCGCGATCGGGGCGGTGGTGCCTGCAACCTCGCGATGGAGACTTTTTGGCTTGTTCAAAATCTTTCGAGAGCTTTTTGGTAGTTCCGCCGCTTTCTTTTATTTCGTTTGCAAGCGCTCTTACCTTTTGCTCGGCTTCCTTCCAGGCTTGTTTGGCTTGTTCTACCTCACGCTTTTGTTGCTTAAAGACCTGAATTTTGTTTATCGTTGAGAGGGCTTGTTCAACGTTGGAGAGTTCGGACGCTAAGCCTTGTGCAGACTTGGAGGCGTGGGAAAACGTGGCTTGAACGTTTTTCTTGAACGTTTCCAGGTTCTTTGTTACATTTTTAGCGAGGTCAACGCCAATTTTGATTACTAGGTCTTTAGCCGCCATTACTGGAACCCATTATGTCCGAAAAGAAGAAAATCACTTGGAAAACAATTTTTCGTGACGCTGCCATTGTTTGCCCGATAGCTTGGCTTGCCATTCCACACATCCCACCCAGCTTCGTTCACAAAGCCATCAATGCTATCACAACCTTTCTCTCCTTTGCCCTCGTGGCTGTCTTGCTGCTCTGCATTATTGGCTGCGTCATGTACCTTGTGGCATTACTTCGCTAGCGCTGCCTTCGCCTCCTTTATGGCTAGCAGAAAAAAGTGGATCCCAGTTTTTTCCAATCGAATCTCAGGAAACAATAATGGTGGGAGGCAGGTTGGATTTTTAAAAGATAGAGGAGATGCTTTTGAAGTTCCCTTTCAATATGGAAACAAAAGTTCGTGAAAAGAGCCCCCGGAGAAGCCAGAAACTTTTGTCTTCCTCCCCCGGGGAGGGGTTTTCATCCGCCACACCGCCACATCCCTTATCTGGTGCGGGTTTATGCCGATTTAAAACCGCCACATTTTTGCTCGTGTGGCGGTTTGGAATTTCCCGCAATCCCTTATGTGGTGCGCAATGTGGCGGTGTGGCGGTTTGAAGAGGGGGGTTCCCGGGAGGAGGGCAAAGATAACGCTCAAATGCCCCGTTAAATTGGCTTAATAAGTAGCCTTTCAGTATCTGACGACCGATCCTCTAGTTTCTGTCCAGCAATGCCAACACACCAATCAAACAAATAATGGGTCCCAGCAGAAGTATGGCTGTATCAATGATGGCGAAAATCCATATTTCAAAGTCCAATAGTGCTGTCCACCAACTATCAGGCACCTTATCCAACAGAAACCGCAAGTCAAGCAACCCTAGAGTTTAGTTCCGAAACGGGTGTGTTCTACTCATGGAATCCTCCGACTAGAAAGAGTAGGAAAAAGATCGTCACAACCGTCATTGCCGTCAAAACGTAGTAGCAGCGCAGAACTAGCGGCCGACGATAGTGACGACGGTGCCGTCATAAACGCAAAGACCGTCATAAGACCGTCAGACGATAAAGCCAACAACAATGCGGGTTCTGACGGCAATGACGGTAATGACGACAATTTCCGTACTTTATCTAAATGTCCGCAAGGATAGTTTCATGGTTGCCTTGACCCAGGATATCGAAGTTTATATTATGTGGCATATGAGCCACAGAAACATTATTCTCAGTGGCAGGAAAGAGATCCAGAAATTTACGGGGCGTCCCTGGAAAACGATCAAGAAGTGGATAAATGAAAGACACTTCCCGGCCGCTAAAATCGATGGAAGGTGGATGAGTACCACTGATGAAATTTGCAGTTGGTTCAGACAACAGATAAAAAACACCGGCCATGAATGACTGTTGACCCCCATAGTAAACCATTCGAGATGCCGTCTTTGACACTTCTCGGCCAATCTGAGCGCTTTTTTAAATCCCACCACAAGTGCCGCATAAAAAAGCCGGGCGGTTTCCCACCCGGCAAGTTAGCTGAGGCAGCTACTTTGTTGCCTGCTGTTCTAGCTTTTCACATTCTTTTTTTGCTTCTTCGACAAGTTCCTTGGCCTAGCTATATTCAACTATCATTTGCCTTCTTTTCAATCTCCATTCGCTCTTTGATCTCGTTTATAAGAGACTCGATGTGCTTCATTTGTTTTCCCGTGATGTGCGTGATGCTGTCTTGAAAAGGAAATATAAGGTCAAGTTCCTCAAAGCTGCTAATGTCGATCTCTTGTGCTAATTTCTCCAGGTATTTTGAAAATGCCTTTATTGTGAGCAATTGCCCCACTACCGAATCAAGAAAAAATACACAGGGCCTTACTTTACTCATCGCTTGCCTCCAGTTTTGCCTTTGTTCCGTCCGTTAAGGTTTCACTTAGCTCACTCTTGATTTTCTCTAAGTTCTCCTTTGACTGCTTCAGTAATTGAAGGGGCTCATCTAGGGCAGCCGAAACAGCGTCCCCCAAAGCACCCGCTTCCCAGGATTCCGTTTCAACGCATGCAATCTTTTTCAGCAAGCCCATCATCTCTAATGATGCACCAATCCAGCAATTCACATCGGCCACCTTCGCATTTACCGACATAAATGTTTCCTTCATTCTTATCACCTCCTTGGACAAAAAACGCCCAGGATCCCCCACGGCATAGGCAGCCGCTTCCATGCCTTGAAGCATGAAATAACCCTGAGCGTTCAAACTTCGTTGGTTTCTTATTCATCTGTCTGCCTATTTTGGGGCTGTTTGCTTTCTTGCTTTCTTACAATATTACAGACCTACCTGTCAATAAAAATTCTTGCAAGAAACTGAAAACGCATGTAGAAGAATTCTTATGGGAGACAAAAAGGTTTTTTCGACTAGAATTGATGAGAAATTAATTAAAGAGCTCAAGCACCTGGCCATCGATGTTGACAGATCCCTTGGCTCCCTCCTGGAAGAAGCCATCAAGGACCTTCTTGAAAAGTATCGCCGGCGGGCCCCCGGGAAGTGAGCCTAACCATATCCTATAAAAGTTGTCTTTGCCTGCTGGAGAAAAGTGAATCAAGGCTATAGTTACCTGAACATTTAGGTTGACAGTCATCAACCATTACTGTTATCAATAATGAGAAGCAAGCCTTATTATAGTAGAAATAAAATAGTTAGCCTCATTAAAAAGGGGCGAATATATGTGACAGACAATGCTCTCCGTACGGCTGAAGAAGATTTTGGATGGAAATTTGAGGACATAAAAAGTGCGCTCCTGAAACTTAAACCCAAACACTTTCATAAATCAGAGCCCCGATATGACAACCCATAGTATATGGGTTGACTATTACAAAGCCCCCAAGATCATGGGAGAAAATGTTTATACACATTTTTACATTGTTGAAGATAAATTGATTGTGGATAGCTTCAAGGAGTTGTGATCATGAGGTGTTTGAGGTGTGGCGGGGAATACCAGATGCGTCGAGGGACATTAGTCTTAAAGGATAAATTTATCGGAGACTATGAAGTTCATGCTGTAGAATATTTCGAGTGCGAAGGGTGCGACAGGTTTCTTTTTCCTGAGCAAACAGCGAGAAAAATAGAACAAAGAAGGGAGGAAGTTAAGAGGCACTTAATCAGCCACCGTCCCATCAGAGAATTTATTACGGCGTCAGAAGCTGCGGATATTCTTGGGATCTCTCGTCAGGCGTTGCATAAACATAGACGCATTAGGCGGGGGTTTATCTACTCGATCGAACTAGGCGGGAGAATACTTTATAACTTGAAATCCGTTCTAAAGTTCAGGGAGTGTGGTGATGGAAGATTTCCGTTAATTCGTCAATCAGATGAGGAACAAGATGACACCTATGCACTTATTACAGAAGGATCGGAGCAGGTTCTTCCAGAATATAAAATACAACGAACAGGTCCAACTGCTTTTTAGACCATGGATTAAAATGCCATGAAAAAGAGAGAAGACATCAAGAAGGATAAAGCCGTTCAGATTACAGTGAGAACTGATGTCCCAACAATCTGGGTTGATAATCTAAATCTTGGTATCAGAGGTGACGATATATGCCTTCTTAGGTTTACTACTGCACTTCCTGAAGGGCTCGTTGAGCAGGTAAAAATCATGACAAGCAAAGAGCGTTTGAGGAATTTTATTGATCTCCTATGTTCTACTATAGATTACTATCCGACCGAGGAAGGAAACAAACCAGGGGGGGACATCACACATTGAAAACGAAAAGAAGTTCCGTTCATGGCTTGTTTTTTTGTGACTCAACTTTGACACTTTTACGCGTTGAATCACTTTGTTGTGTCTGTAAGTAGTTGATAACTGAAAATATTCTTAAGTCCCACGATTTCTTTCTGTAGTACGAACATTTTTGGTTTTGGTATTGAAATGGCCTGCAGGATAGTGTACATATAAAATATGTACGTACGAA
>JALXAE010000084.1 GCA_026992355.1 Syntrophobacterales bacterium
TCGTTTACGGCGCTCTTGTCTCCATTGTGCAGCCTGATGTTAAGAAACTTGTTGCATTTTCTTCGGTAAGTCACTTGGGAGCTGTTATGCTTGGGTTATTTGCACTGAATATTCAGGGCGTTGAGGGTTCTATCTATCAGATGTTGAATCATGGTTTAAGTACGGGGGCATTGTTTATTCTTGTCGGAATGCTTTATGAGCGTCGCCATACCAGGTTGATAAAGGATTTTGGAGGTATCGCCAAAGTAATTCCTATATTTGCAGCATTCTTTATGGTGACTGTGCTGTCATCAGTGGGATTGCCTGGGTTAAATGGGTTTGTGGGAGAGTTCTTGATATTTTTGGGTGCATTTAAAGCAAATCCAACCTGGACAGTTATTGCCGCAACCTGCGTAATTCTGGCTGCGGTTTACCTTTTGTGGATGTACAAAAGGGTTATGTTCGGTCCTATTACTCATGATGAGAATAGAAATCTTACAGACATGAATGCGAGAGAAATTGGGCTCATGGTGCCCATAGTCATAATGTATGTTGTTATGGGTTTGTGCCCCAATTACTTCCTTGGCAAAATGCATAAATCGGTAGAGGCTTTTTTGGATTCGTACCAAAAGCGTGTTGTTTTGAATGTTGACGAGGTAACTCAACCTCTTGCTTTTATCAGAGGGGGTAACTAATGGCTAATATTGATTTGCTTACGATTACACCCGATATAATTCTCATAGTTTTCGCCTTCGCGCTGCTATTAGCTGGTGCTTTCAGTAAAGTTGAGCGTCAGGCCAATTTTAATATGCTGGCGATGCTTGGTTTTGGGTTGGCTTTTCTTGTGAATTTGTTCCTCTTTGGTGCCAAGAAGTATGGCTATTATAACATGTTTTTCTTTGATGAAGTGGCCGGTCTGTTTAGGTTTGTATTTTATGGGATTGGAATATTGGTAGCTCTTATTTCTGAGCCTTATATTTGCGGAAAGATAAAGCATAAAGGTGAATATTATGCACTGATATTGATATCGGTAGCTGGTATGAGCTTTCTGGCCACTGCTTATGATTTAATCATGCTGGTTCTCGGTCTCGAAGCTATGTCTCTTTCTATTTACATACTTGCCGGGATGTTCAAACATGATGAAAAATCAGTGGAAGCTTCAATGAAATATTTTCTTCTGGGAGCTTTTTCCACTGCCATATTGATGTTGGGTATAGCTTTTGTTTATGGGGCGTTGGGAACCACGAATTTTGGGGAAGTTGTTACGGCGTACCAAAAGAATCTCGGGGGACATAAGCCTGAGCTTCTTATTGCAGGTGTGGTATTGGTATTGGCGGGGGTGTTGTTCAAGATCGCTGCGGTTCCTTTCCATATGTGGACTCCAGATGTTTATGAAGGCGCTCCAAGCTCCGTTACCGCCTTTATGATTTCTGGTGTAAAGGCTGCGTCTTTTGTCATGCTTATACGAGTCTTTGTTTTGGGACTAAAAGTGGTTGTTTTCGATTTGGTTACGACTGTTATGGTGATCTCGGCTGTAACCATGACATTGGGTAACGTATGTGCCCTAGTTCAAAAGAATGTAAAACGTATGCTTGCCTATTCCAGTATTGCTCATGCGGGATACATTTTAGTGGGTTTTGTTGCCCTGAATAAAACGTCGCTAGCGGCGATAGTTTTTTACCTTATCGCTTATGCGTTAATGAATATTGGAGCTTTTGCTGTTCTGGTTCTTTTCGATGATAGGGGAAATTACCTTGAAAGTTTGTCTGGAAGTGGATTTAAGTATCCCTTTCTTGGTTTGATGATGACAATATTTATGTTTTCCATGGTTGGGCTTCCGCCCACCGGCGGCTTTATGGGGAAGTTTTACATTTTTAAAGGAGCCTTAGAAGCTGGTTATGTTTGGTTAGTCATAATTGCAGTTCTGAATTCAGCGGTTTCTGCTTATTTTTATCTCAGAGTGCTGGTATATATGTTTTTTGAGGATTTCAAGGGTGCTGTTGCTCCCTCGGTGAACTCAACTCCAACGACTGTAGCATTGGTTCTGACATCCATTGGTGTTCTTTATCTCGGTATTTTCCCTCAAGCGTTTTTTGAGCTTACTCAAAGATGTATGACCTACCTGCCGTAGGGTGTTGGAGGAGTGGTGATATACTGGCCAATTTTCTCCGGTTTTGAAAGGTTTGCTGGTTTTTACTTTATGGGCGGCTTTACATAGGTCGCCCATGGCATAAAGTATTCTTCTCTTGGGGTATTGTTAGGCGAACAGGCCATGGGCAGCGCAAGCTCCCATGGCTTTAAATTTTTTAGAGGAGGGTTGCACTATGATTTACAACATGGAGTTTGAAACTTTACCGCGCGAGGCACTAGAAGCCATTCAACTTAGACGATTAAAGAACACCGTTGAACGTGTTTATGCCACAGTCCCGTTTTACAGGAAAAAGTTTGATGAAGCTGGAGTTAAACCCAGTGACATAAAATCACTTGATGACCTTAAGCGGTTACCCTTTACTACTAAGCAGGATTTGAGAGACAATTATCCCTTTGGTTTGTTTGCTGTTCCTATGGAAAATGTAGTACGAATTCACGCATCTTCGGGAACCACAGGAAAGCCAACCGTAGTTGGTTACACTGCAAGGGATATTGACACCTGGTCAGAGTTGATGGCTAGAGCACTGGCTGCTGCTGGCGCAACGAGGGGAGATATAATTCACAATGCTTACGGATACGGATTGTTTACCGGTGGACTGGGTGTTCACTATGGTGCGGAGAAGTTGGGAGCTTCTGTTATTCCTATATCTGGTGGCAACACAAAAAGGCAAATCATGATAATGAGGGATTTTGGTGCGACCATTTTAACATGTACGCCTTCTTATGCTCTTTATCTTGCTGAGGTGGCTCAGGAAATGGGAGTGGAACCTAAAACTCTAAAACTAAAAGCGGGTTTATTTGGTGCCGAGCCATGGTCTGAAAAAATGAGGGATGAGATTGAAGAAGCCCTAAATTTAGTGGCTTTGGATATCTACGGTTTGAGCGAGATTATTGGCCCTGGTGTTTCCGTCGAATGTATTGAAGCTAAAAAGGGCTTACACATCTTCGAGGATCATTTTATACCGGAGATAATAGATCCTGATACTGGAGAGCCGTTACCTTACGGCGAAACTGGGGAGCTTGTGATAACTACTATTACTAAAGAAGCCTTTCCGGTTATTCGTTATCGCACCCGTGATATTACATCTTTAAATCCTGAGCCCTGTGTTTGTGGCAGGACTCATATTAGAATGAATAGAGTTACTGGGCGAAGTGACGATATGTTAATTATTAGAGGAGTAAATGTTTTTCCATCTCAAATTGAAAGTGTTCTGATGGAAATTGAAGAAGTTGAACCTCACTATCAGCTCATAGTTGAACGAGAAGGAACTCTGGATACATTGACGGTATTGGTTGAAGTTGGGGAACAGGCTTTCTCTGATGAGGTAAAGAAGTTGCAAAATCTGGAAAGAAAAATTGAAAAAAATATTAAGGAATATCTGGGAGTATCTGCTAAAGTTAAATTGGTTGAACCAAAGACTATAGCTAGAAGCGAAGGTAAGGCTAAAAGGGTTATTGATAAGCGTAAACTGTAAAATAAACCGGAGGGTTGCCGGTATGCGTGTAGAACAAATATCAATATTTTTAGAAAACAAGGCTGGAAGATTGGCAGAGGTTACAAAAGTTTTGGCCGAAGCTGGAATTAACATAAGGGCTCTTTCTTTGGCTGATACATCTGACTTTGGCATTTTAAGGTTGATAGTGAATGATACCGAAAAGGCTAAGCAAGCTCTTAAAGAGAACGGATTCACTGTTGGAAAGACAACGGTGGTTGCCGTAGAGGTGGAAGACAAGCCGGGTGGTCTCAACAAAATTCTGGAAATCCTGAAAAAAGCCGGAATTAACGTCGAATACATGTACGCCTTTGTTCAGCAAAGTGGTAACAATGCCGTTTTAATTTTCAGGTTTGATAATACTGATGAAGCTATCAAGGTGCTGGTTGAAAATGGAGTTAAGGTGATAGAGGGAAAAACTTTGTATTCCATGTAGTTATCCCATGGGGGATGCAAAATGCATCCCCTGTATAATTTGCATGAAGTTTTTGAAAAACCTTTTAAAACCCTCCTTTAACCGGATTCAGATAGAAATTTCTACATTGTGTGACTGAGATGGCGTTTACCATTCGGCAGGTGTGCTAAAATCAGAACGGCAAGGTTATCGGTTAGATAGCTTTCGTAGTGTTTGGGATTTATTTCATGTTTTTTTAGGTTGCGTCAAAATAGTGAAGGTAAGCATTTTGGGTTGAGAGAGGTTTAAATGTTAGCCGGGAAGAAAGTAATCTTCTTGTTGACAGTTGTTATTGGATTATTCGTTTTTTCATTTGCGATTGTGAGTTCACAGGTTGTCAAACCCATACTTATCGGTGCGACAGTCTCACTCGAGGGAAAATATAGGATGCCCTCTCACATGGTGGAGATGGCTTACAGGTTGTGGGAGAAGGAAGTCAATAGTAATGGCGGGTTGCTGGGACGGCCAGTTAAATTAATACTCAAAAATGATAGGAGTTCTCCTGAGTTTACAAGGAAATTATATGAGGAGTTAATAAACAAGGATCAGGTGGATCTTGTGTTGGCCCCGTATGGAAGCCCTCTAACGATGATTGCGTCTGAGGTTTCCGAAAAACACAGGAAACTAATGATTGCATGCTCAGCATCAAGCGAAAAATTATGGCAACGGGGGTTTCAGTATCTTATTGGCATGTATGCCACAGCCGACAGGTACTTCATAGGATTTTTAGACTTGATTGCTAGATACGGACTCAATAGCGTAGCAATTATTTTCGAGGATTCTACTTTTACAAAGGATGCTGCAAATGGGGCTTTAAAATGGGCACACCGTTTTCATCTGAATGTAGTGCTTGCCGCTTCCTATAAGTCTCGAGATTCTTTCTTTTCATCAATAATCGAAAATTTGAAGAAGATTCATCCTGACGCACTATTGCTTTCAGTTTATCCCAATGATGCTTACAGATTTCTCAAGGAAATGGAGCTCAAGTCTTTCAATGTAAAAGCTCTATGCATTACTATTGCTCCGGTATTTCCCGATTTTTGCAGGAAGGTTGGTAACATGTGCGAAGGAATTTTTGCACCAGCTCAATGGGTTCCCAATGAGCGAATTCCATTTCCAGGTTCTAAAGCATTCATCAGTAATTTTAAGAAGTTTGCTGGTATAACCCCAACATACCATGCGGCTTCCTGTTATTCTGCTTGTAAAATTTTGGAGGAAGCAATCCAGAAAACCAAAACTCTGGATCAAGATGTGCTGCTTCGATATGTATTGGGCTTGAATACTGTTTCTATTATAGGCCGTTTCCGCGTGAGTCATCTTGGAAGGCAGATGGGGCATAATCCTGTAACAATTCAGTGGCAATCAGGAAAACAAGAAATAGTGTATCCGATAAGTCTTCAAACCGCATTGCCAAGGTTTCGCTCTGTGAATTCAGATTAGGTTTTGGATCTATGAATAGGCTAACTAAAAGGAACAAAAAGCGTTATATACCCTTGGTATTTTGGGTAATGTTGCCAATTTTAGTTGTTGGAATTGTTTTTTCGATTATCGTGATTCAGTACTGGTGTCCGACACTGCTTCATGAAGCCAAAGAGCGCGTTGAGTCAGACCTTAAGCTGGCCTCGAAACTGGGCATGCGCGTGTGTGATTATAAATTTGATCTTATACTCGAATCTCATCTTGAAGACGATATTAATGCCTTAAGAGCCTTACGCAAAGAAAGCCTGGAAGAGATTAAGGCCATAAGTGAGAATTTTCATAAAATATACATGTTAGTGGTTGACGGTAGAGGGAATGCAATAGCCTCATCTTTTTCTTCTCTGGCACGAGCACGTTTTGCTGTCCATTTTCCCAGAAGGTTGAGCCAGATTGAATCCTACATTTTGGATGGTCTGAGCGTGAAAGCCCATGTTCGCTATTTTCCCCTGTGGGACTGGTATATAGTGTCTTTTATTAAAGAAGAGGATTTCAAAGCTCCTTTGTTGTTTATCAAATACACTGTTTACGGTGGAACTTTCGGAATATTTGCCATTACTCTGTTGACCTTTATCTTAACCTACAGGCATTACATAAGCAGACCATTGATGTTTCTTGTAGAGGCTTCTCATGAAATAAGTGAAGGTCGGTTCGTTACTATTCCTGTTTCCCCTAAAAATGAACTCGGTCTTGTAATAGATGCTTTTAATCACATGGTGAATAATCTGGAACAACATCGCAAGGAACTCTACTCCGCCCTCAAGGCATTGAGAAAAAATGAGCAGTTTCTCCATGCTATTTTGGAGAGTATTCAAGATGGAATTGTTGTCTTTGGGGATGATTTGAGGGTTAAATATGTAAATAGTGTAGTAAAAGATTGGTTTGGTGAAAAGGCTTTCCTGGTTGGAAAGACTTGTGACGAGATTCTGAGTAGATATGGGGGAGATATAGCAGAGTGCGAATTAATTAAAAGTACGCTGAAGACCGGCATAATGCGTACAGCTGTAGTGAAAGGTCTCTATGGAAGTAGTGTCGAGTGGTTTGAGATAAGTACTTATCCTATAAAGGAAACCTTGAGTGGTAAAGTAGTTGGAGTAGTTGAGGTTAAAAAGGATATTACTGATGCACGGAGAGTTTCTGACGCCCTTCGGGAGAGCGAAGAGCGTTATAGAACTCTGGTTGAGAATTCCTTTGATGCAATAATAATGCTTAGCATGAAAAGAAAAATTATTTCCTGTAATCAGGCATTTCTTGAAATGTTTGGTTATGCTAGAGATGAAGTAATAGGGAAATCTATACGTTTGATTCACCCTTCCGATGAAAGCTTTTATAACCTTGGGAAAATTCATTATCCACTCCTGATACAAAAGGGTTCTCAAAGGTTGGAATGGGAGTTTGTCAGAAAGGATGGCACCAGAATTGACACGGAAATTGTGAGCTCACTTGTTAGGGATTCCAATGGTAACAATGTTGGTGTTGTGGCCATCATACGGGATATAACTGAGCGCAAAAGATATGAGGAGCGAATCAGTCAACTGCAAAAGATGGAGGCCGTTGGAAGGCTTGCTGGTGGAATAGCCCATGATTTTAACAACCTGCTACAAGTAATAATTGGCTATGTCCAGATTTTGCTGGCAGACAAATCTCACGATGATCCTGATTTCGATAGTCTAAAGATAATTGAAGACAGTGCCTATAGGGGGAAAGAACTTGTACAACAGATTTTGGCCTTCAGTCGAAGTACGGAAGCTAGATTTGAACCAGTTAATCTCAATGAAATAGTGGAGCATACCGTACGCATGCTTGAACGAACGATGTCCAAGGCAATCAACATCAAATTGTGCCTGAGTGAAAATGTGAGTCCTATTAAGGCCAATTCGGTTCAGATTGAACAGATAATTATAAATCTTGCCGTTAATGCTCAAGATGCTATGCCCGATGGGGGAGAAATTGTTGTAAGTACGACGGAGAAAATACTGGATGAGAGCGAGATAGAAAGGCTTTCTCCAGAAGCGAATCCTGGAAGGTATGTTGTTTTATGCATTTCCGATACGGGTAAAGGTATAGACAAGTCAATCATCAATCGAATTTTTGAGCCTTTTTTTACTACAAAGGATGTAGGAAAAGGCTCCGGTTTGGGGCTGGCTGTTGTATATGGAATTGTACGATCTCATGGAGGATTTATTACATGTGAGAGTGAAGTTGGAGAAGGAACCACTTTCACGATATATTTTCCTGTAAGTGAGCAGTTGATCAGTAAGGATAAGATGAACAACTTTTCCGACGTGAAATTAACTTTAAGACGCGGTAAGCCAAAAAGGCGTGGTACTATCTTGTTGGTTGATGATGAAGAAATGATAAGGATTTTAGGTAAAGAGGTTCTGGAGAGGGTAGGGTATGATGTTCTGCTTGCTAAAAGTGGTGAGGAGGCTGTCGAGATATACAAGAACGTTTATAGAAACGTTGACCTTATAATACTGGATTTGAACATGCCTGGAATGGGTGGAATTCCATGTTTAAAAGTGCTTCGTGACATAAATCCTTCCGCTAATATAGTAATTGCCAGTGGCTACATCGATAGAGAAAACGTTAAAAAAGCAATGAGTTTTGGAGCAAGAACTTATTTGTATAAACCCTTTAGTATGGATCATCTCTTAGAAATTGTGGATGAACTTCTGACATAAAAAGATATTGGAATCCTTGCTTATTATAACGCTATGCGTAAGAGATGTTAAATGAACAATGGTACCGGAGCAAAAACAAATCCGTGGATATTTTTTTCACTTGCGATTAGCATTTCATGGTTTTTTTGGCTTTGGGTTATACTAGCACAGTGGAATGTGTTTACATTTCCAGCAATTCTATTCGGTGCTTTAGGACTATTCGGTCCCGCTTTTGCTGAAATCATACTGATATATCTATCTCATGATGAACAACAATGGCGGGATTACTGGCAACGTGTATTTGATGTCAAACGGATTGGTATTAGATGGCACCTAGTTATTTGGTTAATTTTTCCCATATTAAATGCTTTTTCCATTCTTATAAGTATTCTTATTAAAGGTTCATCTATGCCCAGTTTTGAAATAGCTAACAAGCTTGCAGTCCAACCGTGGAAAGTAATTCCGTTTGTGATCTTCATATTCTTTTATGGTCCATTACCTGAAGAGTTAGGTTGGCGTGGTTATGCATTAGACGGTCTGCAGGTGAAATATAATGCGTTCGTTGCAAGCATCATTCTTGGTTTCGTATGGTCATTGTGGCACATCCCACTTTTTTTCATGAAAGGAACATTTCAACACGACCAATTAAAATTTGGAACGGAAGATTTTTGGGTATATATATTGGGACCAATAATTGTTTCTATTTTGTTTACATGGGTTTACAATAACACGCATAGAAGCACCTTATCTGCTATATGCCTTCATTTTATGATAAATTTTACATCTGAAATCATTCCATTGACTCATCAAGCTAGGTTTTACAATCTTATATTAGTTACTGTAGTAGCAATAGTTATAATTTTTACTTATGGGTATAAAACATTAACTTTTCAGCAGAAGGAATTAAAGCCAATTTCATAAGGTTTAATAAATATGTATTTATTGTTCTTTGAAGATTGCTTTTTCTTGATGTTTTGTTATTCCTTGCAAAATTCTGTCCAGCACCATAGCTATGAATAATATTCCTAGTCCTGCTTCGACGCCTACTGCTAAATTTACTCTCTGAATACTGTACAATATTTTATATCCAAGTCCCCCAGCGCCGATCATTGCAGCGACTACAACCATGGAAAGAGCCATCATGACCGTCTGATTTACACCTGTCATTATTGCAGGCAGTGCAAGAGGAAGTTGAATTTTCATGAGGAGCTGCCACGGGGTGGAACCAAAGGCCATACCCGCTTCTACAACTTCGGCATCAACTTGCCTGATACCTAAGTTTGTGAGCCTTACCATTGGTGGGAGTGAAAATACTACAGTAGCCATTACTCCTGGAACGTTCCCGATCCCGAAAAGCATAATGGCCGGGATAAGATAGACAAAACTGGGAATGGTTTGCATTCCGTCAAGTATGGGGCGTAAAAATAGGTCAAACTTATTGTTCTTTGCTGCCAGGATTCCAAGAGGGAGACCAAGTACTACTGAGATAAACACAGATGTTGTTACTAGCGCGAGGGTGCTCATACCCTCTGGCCATAGATTAAATGAGCCCAGTAAAAATAAACTTATGGCGGTAAAAATAGCAGTGCGTTTGCCAGCAAGTAGCCAACCGATGCCTGATATCACAGCAATCATAATAGGCCAGGGGACCCAGTTGAAAAAATGGTCTATATTTACAAGAAGTAAATTAACTGCTTTAGAAACCCCGTCGAAGGCTGATTCAAAATTATCCGTAAGCCATGTTATGGCTATTTCTGCCCAGTGCCCCACTGGTATGCGTACAGGAAAAGTAACCTGGTTCATTATTTAATAACTCCCTTTTGCTTTTAATTAGGAAGACAGGGTGCTGAGTAACCTTTCTCTGGTTACGACTCCGACTAGCCTATTACTATCGTCAGTAATGGCAATGGGAATGGAAGTTTTCGCAGCCATTTTTATAAGTTCTTCTAAAAATGTTTGTTGGGATTTTGACGGGTAACTCCCTTCTATCATGTCTTCTCTGAGTTTTCCATTACCGTTTGAGAGATTTCTGTAATCGATGACACCCTTGATTCTTTGATGCTCATCGACTACGTAGGCGTACCAAAGGCCTTCGATATCCATTTTATTTATGATTTGATCCACCGTTGAGTTTACTGGCATGGTCCACTTTTCTGCTGGTTCCATAATATCACCTGCTGTGACGAATTTGGCCTTCGGCAGGTCTTTAACGAATTCAGCTACATAAGTTGTTTTTGGATTGAGCACTATTTCTGCAGGGGTTCCTATCTGTTCAACAACTCCAGCTCTCATGATGGCTATTTTGGTAGCTATTCTCAGAGCTTCGTGCAAATCATGTGTGACGAAAACTATGGTTTTGTTAACCACCTTCAAAAGCCTGATAAACTCGTCTTGCATCTGGCGTCTAATGAGAGGATCTAATGCACTGAAAGCTTCATCCATGAGAAGTATTTCCGGGTTTGTCGCAAGAGCTCTTGCCAGTCCGACTCTTTGCTGCATTCCTCCACTTAGCTCGTGAGGAAACTGCCGTTCCCAACCCTGAAGTCCAACAAGTTCCAGCATTTCTCTGGCTTTTTCGTATCTTTTATTTTTATCAATGCCTCTAACTTCTAAACCATAAGCGACATTGTCGATAACTCTCCTGTGGGGGAGCAAAGCGAAGTGTTGAAAAACCATTCCTATCTTCTGGCGCCTGAGGTTTCTTAAAGAAGCCGTTGATAATTTCGTAATATCTTCCCCATCAATTACAACGCTTCCGGCCGTAGGTTTGTGGAGTAAGTTAATGCACCTTAATAGTGTGGATTTGCCACTACCGGATAGTCCCATAATGACAAAAATTTCGCCCGTTCTAACTGAGAGGTTTATATTTCTAACTCCAACAACACAACTCGTTTTCTTTACCAGCTCAGTTTTGGATAAGTCTTTATAATCATCCCAGTCGTTTACTATTTTAGTTGGATTGGGACCGAAGATCTTCCAAAGGCCTTTGCATTCTATTTTGGGTTTAGTGTCTTGATTTTCCATAGAATTTATTTCTGCTAATCTTGAGGAAGATGGAAACAATGTTCCATCTTCCTTCATTTAAAATTTTCTGATTACTTAGTTTTCTGGGTAAAAGAAAGTGAGCTATTTAATACCTTTGAGCCAGTCGTTGACTATCTTTGGATTTGATTCAACCCATTTTTTAGCAACTTCCGTAGCCGGCTTAGCAGGATTTCCTGGGACATCTTCAAGATCTGCAATTAATTTACTTTCTTCTTCCATAGGAATGTAAAAGTTTTTGAAAAATTTATAGGCTCTGGGGTTTTTCTTCTTGAGATGAGCTCCATAGCCTACATAAACGTTTGCTGGCTTCCATCCACAAGCAACATAACTCTTTTCGGGCTTTCCAGGTATAAACTTCCATTTTGCGGGATCATAGTCAGGGAGTTTTACCCACGTTAAATCATAAATTGCCCATATCCATTCTGGAGCCCAATAATAGAACAAAATGGGTTTTTTCTTCCTCATGGCTTCTTTCAACTGTGCCTGAAAAACCCATACTTCAAGAACTAAGGGATCGAAGTATTTATCCAGCCCGAGATCTCTAATTTGAACTCGTGTTATCTGTGTTGACTGCCAACCACCGGCACCACACCAAATATCTCCTTTACCGTCTCCATTTATGTCAAAGATTTTGGCGTGGGGTATCAAATCTTTGTATGTTTTTATGTTGTATTTTTTTGCCACCCATGTGGGCACAACCCACCCTTGAGGAGCATTGTCAAAAAGTAGGCTTGTTTCAACAGTTTTCCTCTCTTCAACGTATTTTTTCCAATAGGCAGCTTCATTAGGCATCCATATCTCGGCTTTTACGTCAACAGAACCGTCCCCTTTGTCCATGGCAGCCCATGTTGCTGGCTGAGCAAGGGGTATAATTTTTGCCGGTATGTTCAGTTTCTTTTCGAGAACATATTTCATTACGTTAGATAAGGCGATAGAGGCCGACCAGGTTTGTTGGGCTATCACAACTTCTTTGCCTGCAAAAACAGGGCTCGATGGCATAAAACAAACCGACAAACACCAAAAAAATACCACACTTAAAAGCATAAGCTTCTTCATTTTTTGCTCCTCCTTAAGTTGCTGATTTACAATAAACCTACCCGTTTGCTGAACTTCCTGGCGACAGTTTTGCCGAAAACGGCCTTGTTACTAATCCTATGGGCAGGCAACTAAACCCTATATCAAAAATAGCAAATATTTTCAAGTACATAGGAATTGGAGATAATAGGGAGTAAAAGGGAGAAAAAAGCCCTAATTACCATCAAAGCAGATTTGTTTATAGAGAATTGCATACATTTATGATTTACAGAGAAAAATGGCAGACATCTGGTAAAAATTGATTTAGTCAAAAGATTGGGAACAAAAGGCATAACACCTTTTGTTCCTTATTTATTTGCCTGCCTTGGAGCAGAAGATCAGTTTTTAAAGGTTTTGTTTTATCGCGTTATAAATTTCTTCCATTTTTCCTGGTTCGTAAGGTTTTCCTGGCCAGCTTGTAAGGAAACCATCGTTTTCAAATCTGGGAATAAGGTGTATGTGAAAATGGTCTATAAGCTGCCCTGCGGCTCTAAAATTATTTTGCAGTACATTCATTCCCTCGCATTTAACCCCTTTTTTTATGGCTCTGGCAACCCGCGATGCCACTACAATACATTTCTGTAAGGTTTCATCATCTATGTCAAAAATTGAAGTCACATGTTTTTTGGGGATTACTAGAGCATGACCAGGATTTATCGGGTTTATATCCAGGAAACTCAAGACAGCATCATCTTCGTATAATTTAGAACTTGGAATTTTTCCTTCTACTATTTGGCAGAATATACAATCACTCATTTTTTCCCTCCAGATACCTTTAGAAATTTTTTATTGAAGCTCCTATTGTTTCGTTTCGTTCATTTTCAATAAGTTTTTTACTGTGTCAATATTGTAAAGTTATATTTGTAAGTTTAGGACAATGTTGCTTAGAAATTTCCTCAGAAAGTTGGTCGGATGCTGTAGCGTTTTTTCTTCTTATATGGTTGATAGACAGAAACAGAAAGGAGTGGGGTGCGGTGAGTGGTGTAAGTGAGAAATTGAGAGCTTTAGAGAGACGCATAGAAAAAGTGTGTGAGAGGGTAGGTCGTGACAAGGAATCAATAACCCTTGTAGCAGTGACCAAGACGGTAGATGTCCAAAGAATACGAGAGGGTCTGAAAGCTGGTGTGGTTCATATTGGCGAGAACTATGTTCAGGAAGCAAAAGCGAAATATGATGAGCTAAAAAGCGAAAAGATAATTTGGCATTTCATTGGTCATTTACAGTCAAACAAGGCAAAGCAGGCTGTAAAGATTTTCGATTGGATTCAAACAGTGGACAGAATGAGCCTTGCCCGAAAACTTGATAAATATGTTCAGAGCGAAAGAGACAAACCTTTACCAGTTTTGATTCAAGTGAATGTAGGCGATGAGTCCACAAAGAGTGGGGTTTCTCCTGAGGAAGTTCTGGAGCTGTATAAGCAGATACGGAGTTTTGATGGTATTGTCGTTAGGGGTCTTATGACCATTCCACCTTATTTTGAAGATCCTGAAAATGTCAGACCTTATTTCAGGAAACTGGCGAATTTATTGGAGGAACTTAAAGAAAAATCGAGCACTCCAGAACTTTTGACAGAGCTTTCAATGGGCATGAGTCATGATTTTGAAATTGCTATTGAGGAAGGGGCAACAATGGTGAGAATTGGGACAGCCATATTTGGCCCCAGGCCTTTTAAGTAGCAGAGTGATAGGTCCTTTTACGGCGCAGTTCGGAAAGAGCTACGGCAGCGGAAACTGCAGCATTGAGGGATTCCATTTCTCCAAAACGTGGTATTGAGACAAGAATGTCACAGTGTTCTTTTACTCGTTTTCGTATTCCCCTGTGTTCGTTACCGATAACCAATGCGGTTTTTAGAGCCGCTTTAATGTCGTATATAGGAATATCGGCTCTAACATCGAGTCCAACAACTAAGAAGGCACGTTTTTTAAGTGTATCTATTGCGCGAACGAGGTTTTTTACTCTGACAATTGAGATATTGAACAATGCCCCAGCAGAGACCCTGCTGACTGTATCGGTAACGGACACTGAATGATGTTCCGGTATCACAATGGCTGATACCCCAAAAAAACAGGAGCTTCTGATAATTGATCCAAAATTTTGAGGGTCTTCTATGGAGTCCAGAAGGAGTATTATTGCATTTTGATCTTTTAAGTTTTGTATAGTTGTTTCCAAATCCTGATATTGGAATCCTCTCACCCGGGCAATTACTCCCTGGTGATTTTTATGGCCTGCAACTCGATGTACAAATTCTTTTGGAACTTTCTTTATGGGAATGTTTTTTTCTGCAGCTTTCCTAATAATTTCTTCTACAATGCGACCCTTTCGGGCCAGCAGAATTTCTTCTACATCTGATGGACGGCTTTTCAATACTTCTAGTATGGGATTAACCCCGGATACAATAATTGGTTTCATTTTATCGAGTTTAAAAGGTTTCGTATGTGGTAAAGATGTCTATATGTGGAACAACGAAAGGCCTTTATTATAGAAAGAACATTTTCTACCGCTGACTTAAGGTCATCGTTTATTATCACAAAATCATACCAATAGGATTCTGACACCTCCATTAGGGCGTTTTTAAGCCTTTTTCGGATGATTTCTGGAGATTCCGTTGCCCGGAGTTTTAACCTCTTTTCCAGCTCTTCCCACGATGGAGGGAGGATAAAAATTGTTACGGCTCTTGGGAGCGCACATTTAACTTGCCTGGCTCCCTGAACGTCAATATCAAGTATCACGTCCTGTCCTGCCTTGAGGTAGTTCTCGACCTGTTTTTTTTCTGTTCCGTAATAATGGTCATGAACTCTGGCCCACTCAAGGAATTCATTCCGTTGAACTTTTCTCAAAAATTCTCCCTCGGAGATAAAAAAATAATCCTTTCCGTGTATTTCCCTGGGACGGGGAGGCCTTGTAGTAGAAGATACAGAGAACTTCAGATTATCCAGAACACGCTGAACCTGGAGGAGAATTGTAGTTTTGCCACACCCGGAGGGAGCAGAAAAAATGAATGGCGTGCCCATCATTTGTCGTCTCCAGATGCTTTTTCCTGACTGTCTGCAGACAGAAGCCTTTGAGCCAGTGTTTCCACCTGGACACCAGATAGAATGACATGGTTGCTATCAGTTATAATGATAGAACGAGTTTTTCTGCCCATAGTGGCATCTATCAGGCGATTTGCCCGTTTGGCATCTTCCTTAAGCCTTTTCATGGGAGATGACGAGGGAGAAACAATTGCGATTATTCGATTTGCAATGACAGTATTTCCGAAACCAATGTTTATGATTTTTATGTCCATAATGGTTTCACCTCCATTCTTATTCGATGTTTTGGACCTGCTCACGAAGCTTTGCTATTTCTGTCTTAAGTTTTACAACGAAAACGGAAAGATTCATGTCAGATGATTTTGCCCCCAGGGTATTCGCTTCACGGTGCATTTCCTGTACAAGGAAGTCAAGTTGCCTTCCATCTGCTGGTTGAGGCTGTGAAATCATTTTTCTGAAGTGCTCCACGTGTCCTTTCAATCTCACTATTTCTTCAGTAATGTCGGACTTTTCTGCTAGTAAAGCCGCTTCCATTAAAAGCCTGTTTTCGTCCATAGCGATGGACGCATCTTCCAGAAGTTGTTTCAATTTTTCCAGGATTTTATCTTTTAGGCTTTTTACCACAATCTCACGCCTATTTTCTATTTGCTTTACCTGGTTTTCGATCACTTCAAGATGGGTCTCACAGGCTTTTTTAAGAATCTTACCCTCTTCTGCCCTCATTGCTATGACCTCATCTAGGGCTGCATTAGTGGTTTCCAGAATGAGTTTTTGCAGGTCTTCCTGGCTTTCTTCGTCTTTTCCGTGGTCAAAAATGTGGGAGATTTTTAGCAGATCACCCACTGTAGGTCGTGGTATTCCCGGGGTGGATATGGAAATAAGGGTTAATTGATTCCAGTACGAACGAAATATGTCTGGATGTATTGGAGGAGCCTTAAGGCAGGGGTTTTCAGTTTCTACTGTGAGGAAAATTTCTACTCGCCCCCTTCTCAATTTGCTCCTTAAAGACTGCCTGATTTCATTTTCAAGATGGATAAAGTCCCTGGGAAACCTGATTATTATATCAAGGTTTCGGCTATTCAATGATTTTATATTTATTGTGACTGTGTAACCGTATCTGGATAGAGAGGCTTTACTATAGCCGGTCATACTGTAAATCACGATTACTCCTTTTCTGATACGGGTAATCTATAAGGCTTAGATGGAAGTTTTTTATTTCTTTTGAATATGAGCTTCTGTCTCATAACTCCCAGAAAATGAAGTAGTTTCGGGTCTTTATAATCAGGATAAGTCCATGGTAATGGATTGTACTGACCTCGGTAGTAAATCAGAGTAAGGTCGGCATAAATCCCGCAACGAAGATAGATTCTATGGGTGTAATTTTTCCCGGTTGCCAGGATGAGGCGCTCTTCACTCAGCAATCCTGGGTCAATGTTTACTGTTCGTTTACCATTTTCGGACAGAGTTTTTTCAAGCTGATTTGTCGAAATTTTGATGTCAACTATTTTATCCTGGTCTACAAGGTTTTCGAAGGTTGCATAAACCCTAAAAATTGGCCGGCCCATCTCTTTTTCATAATAATTAGTTTCGTTAAACAGGCGGGGACAAGTGAAAAAGTCCAGGGAGCCGAAAATTTCAGTCATTGATTTTACGGCAGCATGGAATTTTGATTTGTCGGAATAAAGGATACCGACAAAAAGCTGGGCTTTGTCGGGTGTTTTAGGAATGCTCATAAAAATGCCCCCGTTCAATAAAGGATTTCAACTGATCCGCCGAGATTGTAGCAGTGCCTACTTCGCCAACCACATAACCTGCTGCAACGTTTGCCAACTGTGCTGCATCCAAAATATTCATTCCGGCTCCAAAAGCTGTAGCTAGAGTGGCGACCACCGTATCTCCTGCGCCAGTTACGTCATACACTTTGCGGGCAACAGTAGGCATGTGAATTGGCTGTGCCCCCTTTTCAAAAAGAGTCATTCCTCTTGAACCCCGAGTTATAAGAAGCCAGCGGCATCCCAGTTCTAGCATAATTCTCTTTCCGACTTCTGATAAAATAGCATCGTCTTCTGGGACGTAGGGTAGTCCGGCCATTTGGGCTGCTTCTATGTGGTTTGGTGTTACAACAGTAACTCCTTTGTAGAAATGAGCATTTATTACTTTTGGGTCCACAATAACTGGGACATTTTTTGTGGATGCCCACTCTTTAAGCTCATTTACAAGTCCTTCAGTAACTACACCTTTTGCATAATCTGAGATTACAACCACATCTACATCATTGGATTCTTCCAGAAGATAGCGAAATTCCTTGCAGGGTACCTTTAGAGGGTTTTTGTTCTCCCTGTCGAATCTAACGACCTGCTGACTGTGAGCCACTATTCTCGTTTTTACTGTCGTTGGTTCGTTCGAGGAGCGAACTACCCATTTTGCATTGATATTACTCTTTTCCAGAAGCTCCAGAATTTTCTCACCTTCCTGATCCCTGCCAACCCTTCCGAATATTGACACCGACGCTCCGAGAGACGCCATGTTATTTGCTACGTTTGCTGCACCTCCCAATTTCTGGGTTTCGCTTTGAATTTCGACTACGGGAACTGGAGCTTCTGGCGATATTCTATTGACCTTTCCCCATAGAAAAACATCGAGAATAATATCACCTATGATTATAGCCTTGACATTGGAAAATCTTTTGACCCGTGCGGAAACGGATTTCCAATCTGGGGCTTTGATTTTGCTTAGGTGGTTCTTTCCGTTCATGAAAAATAATCCTAAATTCATCCGGGTAAAGACTACTCTAGGGGTTTGGCTTCTTCTATGAGCATTATGGGAATTCCATCCCTGATTTCGTATAATAGTTTGCACTTTTCACAGATCAAACCGTCTTTGGTTTCGTTTAATTTTACCGACTCCTTACATTTAGGGCAGGCAAGAATTTCCAAAAGTTTTTCGTCTATAGTCATTACATGCACCTCCCGCATTTATCTTAGAAGCTGAAAAGCAATGTCTCTAATGCTTTGTACCAGAAAAATTTGCAAGAAATATATCCCGAGAATCACAACAAATGGAGAAAAGTCTATGCCTCCGAAAGAGACAGGGAGTTTCCGGCGGACGAAGTTCAAAACAGGATCAGTAACAGAGTATAAAAAACGTACAATCGGGTTGTAGGGATCAGGGTTTATCCATGAAATTAGGGCTCTGATAATAACTACCCACATGTAAAAGTTCAGAACAAGGTAAATAACAGTTGCCAGTGCTTCGAGGAATCTTCCTAGTAAAAACATGGGTTACTACTCCCTCCACTTTGATGTTTTTTAATCCAAAAAGGCACATTCAACCTAATTGGTTTATCAGTACCTGTCAATTGGTTGCCTAATGGCCGTAGGTCATTTTGGATTTTGGTAAAGGTTAGGATTTTTTTGCGAATTGTTTAATTTACTTCTCTTGGTTTAGATATTGATAAACTCCCAAGCAAAATGCCTGATCCAATTAGGACCAGGCTTAATGCCTGCTTAGGCGGAATAGTTTCCCCAAGAAGAAAGTAGGCCAGAAATGATGCGCCTATTGGCTCGCCGAGTATGAGCAGGGATACGGTGGATGCAGGTAAGAACTTTAGAGACCAATTAAAAATTGAATGGCCAATAAATTGGGGTATGATCGCTATTAGAAAAAACTTTATTGTTGTGTCCATCGTAAATCCAGTGAGTTTTATGTTGAATGTGATACAAAGGAGAAGCATACATATTGCCCCGACACCATATGCAACAAAAACATAAGCTGTGAATGGAATCTGTCTCAGAACATATCGTCCGATTAACAGATAACCAGAGAGGGCGAGAGCCCCACATATAGCCAGTACATCCCCTAACGCATGAGTTCCTGAAATGGAAAAATCTGCTTTTGTTAGAGCTACACTACCAGAGAAAGCTAAAATAACGCCCAACCAGAAAAGGCTGGTAGGCTTTTCTTTCAGAAGTTTTGTGCTTATCAAAGCGACAAATATTGGCGAGGTGTTAACAAGACTTACAGAACTTGCTACAGTTGTGTATGATAAGGATGTTATCCAGAATCCAAAATGGGCTGCAAGCGAGATCCCGGAAAATATCGTTAGGTATATGTATTTAAGTTCAGTTCTGAGCTTCCACAGGCATAAAATTCCCGGGACTGTCAGGAGAAGAGATGATATTGCCATTCTATACATGGCTATAGTTAAAGGGGGAGCATCGGTAATCCTAATTAATATGGAAGCGCTTGATATGGCAGCTATTCCAATGAAAATGGAACCCCATATTTTCCACACGGCCATGAGTCTTTCTCCACTAGACACTTGGAAATATTTTTTATACCAAAGTTTTTACGAAACATTACTAAAAGGATTTATACGAAAATGAACAAAATAGACAGGCTCCTTCTCGATAGATTGCAAAAGACATTTCCCATTCAGCCAAGACCATACAAGGAGCTGGGGAAAAGTCTTGGGATTTCAGAAGATGAAGTTATCAAACGGATTTCTTTGTTTAAAGAAAAAAAGATTGTTAGACAGATAAGCGCAATATTCAATACAGGTGCCCTCGGCTATAAAAGTTCTCTGGTGGCTATGTCCGTTCCGGCTTCTGAGCTTGAGAAAGCTGCCGCAGTAATAAATGAGTATCCGGGTGTTAGCCATAATTACTTGAGATCCGGAAGGTTTAACCTATGGTTTACTATAGCAGTACCACCGAACAAGAGCCTTGAGGTTGTAGTACGCCGGCTGTCGGAAAAAGCAGGTGGCTGGCCTTTTTTGATTCTGCCAGCAGTTAAAAAGTATAAGCTGGCAGTTGTGCTGGACATCCTTGAAGATGGGGATATCAGTTGTGAAAGAGATTCGAGTGAAAAAGCTTTGTTCTTGTATAACCTATCTGACCATAAGTTTGTTCCAACTGATAGAAATGTAGAAATCGTGAGAGCTGTTCAAGAAGACCTCCCGCTATCCGTTCGTCCCTTTGCAGAGGTGGCAAAAAATGTGGACCTTGGTGAAGAGGATTTAATAGATACTTTACATGACTGGATTAGCAAGGGGTGGATTAGACGTTTTGCTGCTGTACTGAATCATAGGGAGGCAGGTTTTGTCGCGAATGGAATGGTGGTTTGGAAATGTCCCGATAGTGACCTTGACCGTGCGGGTATGTTGCTAGCCTCCAATCTCGAAGTGAGTCATTGTTATGCTAGACCATCATATCCGGAATGGCCATACAATCTCTATGCAATGATTCATGGAAAGAGTAAAGATGAGTGCCGTAATCTGGCAGAAAAACTATCTGAGCAAATTGGCATCAAGGAACACCTGGTATTGTTTAGTTCAAAGGAGTTTAAAAAAATCAGGCTGAAGCTTTTTTGGGATGAGGGTAGCAATGAGTGAAGTTAATGAGTTCGATCGAGAAGAATACGAAAGACGGAAACGTGCAATTTTTGAGTCCATGTCCAAAAGAGGGCAGCAAAGAATCTTGAAGATGGGATATGAAAATTGGGATCCGTTTATTGAGCCCAAAGATCCCAGAGAAAGATTAATTTCGTCTCCGGCTCAAAGAGCAACAAGAATCCTTGTTGAGTTTTATGAAACAAGTGAGTTTAAAGATGTTGCCAGGTCATATCACAGAGAGCTTTTCGAGCTGGCAAGGGGTTTTATCCAGGGTGAAACCAGGTCTAGGATTATTTTTTCCTTTTGTGAGTGGTGTCTCAGCAAGCTAAAGGAAGACGAAGGCAAATAATTCACTGACAGGTGTTTCTGCGGGCTTCAAATTCTGGCGATTTTTTCCGTAGTAAAAAGCTATTAAGTTGTCCTCCCAGCAAAATGAATCCTCCTAGAGTGTAAAGCCATGTCATAAAAGCGATGACTGTTCCTAAGGCGCCGTAAAATTTGTTGTAATGGGCTAGCTTTTGTAGGTATAAGCCAAATAGGTGGGAACTGATAAGTCCTCCAACTACGGCAAAGACTGCACCTGGAATATTATACCGAGTATGTCGTGGAATGTCAGGTCCGTATCGGTATACGATAAGAAGGGCCATAGTTAAGCCTATGCTTGCTACAACGAATCTGAAGTAGGACAAAATTCTTCCAAGTTGATAATTCCACTTAAGGTAATCAAAGGCCAGTTTTGTTATTACTGGTCCCAACACCAGTACCAGAAAAGTAAAGATAAAAACAGTGCTTAAAACTATTGTTAGCAGGAGCGCCACTCCCTTAACCTTCCAGTAGGGTCTGGTTTCTTTAACTCCATGAATTCTGTTAAGTGTTCCCATCATGCTGCCAACAGCGTTGGAAGATGCCCAGAGTGCTAAACCAAGAGTACTCAATGCCATGAGCCCTCTCGGTTTTACAAGTACGTCTATAAGAGTGCTTCCTATAAGTTCAAAGACTGGTGTGGGAAGAAATTCTTTCATTAGGTTTAGTACCTTGGTTTCGTCGGAGAGAAACGGTAAGAATCCAGCAAGCGCAAAAAGGAAAATCAAAAAAGGGAAAACAGAGTAAAAGAACCAAAAAGCAAGTTCGGCACTCAAACCAAATCCATTGTTTTGGCGAAACTCATCAATTGTGTACTTTATTCCCTTTAAAGCTGTGACTATGGGTTTGAAAATTTTCGTTCTCATCTATTCTGTTCCTAAATATGGTACAAGTAACTAATTTTTCAAAAAAAGTTGACTAAAAGTCAATCTTATTTAAGAATAGCCAAAATTTCAGCCTGTGGAAATTGCCGGGGGGCGTGGGCTATAATGTTCACATCTAAGCTTATTGGTCTATGCAAATGTAAAAGCTTTTCCCAATGTAAAACAGCGTTTATCTGTTTTATTGGGTTTTTACTTTCCTTTTCTCGATTTTGTTCTTTGTGTTCAGCAACTCGTATATTTATTGTGAATAGCTACAGCAAGGCTAATGTATGTAGTAGACCCCAGCAACAGGGAATAATTGATACTCTAATGGAAACCGGGTATTCCAAAAATGACAATTTTGTGGTGAAAGTATTTTATATGAATACCAAGCGTAAATTTGTAACTCCTGTGCAAATAAATGAACGAGGAAACCTTGCCCTTCAGAAAATAAACCGGTTCAAACCTGATGTTCTGGTAGTTCTTGATGATAATGCCTTTAGAACAGTCGCACTGAAGTTGGTGGATAAGCCCATACCGATTGTATTTAGCGGGATGAATAACAAGCCTGAGTACTACAACAAAATCAAGCGGTGGATGGAGACCCGTGCACGTCCAGGTCACAATATTACGGGAGTTCATGAGAAATTACATATATGGGATGCTTTGAGGATCCATAAGAAGTTGTTTCCTTTAACGAACAGAATTGTGTTTATAACTGATGATTCACCCACTGGTAAGGCGGTACAAACCCAGATTATAACAGAACTTTTGAAGGCTGATAGTTTTCCCTGTGGTTGGGATATTAGAGTTGCTCTTTCATGGGAAGACTACAAACAAATCATTGAGAGCATTGATAGGGATGAGAATGCGAGTGCTATCTATCCAGTTGCTTTAAGGCTTTTAAGCGAAAGGAGCGGTAAGGTTTATGCACCTCCAGAAATATTAAGATGGACGGTTCAGCATTTTCATAAACCAGAAATTCCCCTAAATCATGAATTTGCTCGATTGGGGCTTTTGGGGGGAGCGTCTGTTGATTTCTACGAAATGGGGAAGCAGGCTGGACGGATGATTGTAAAAATTTTAAAAGGTGCTGATCCGGCTTTTATCCCGATAGAAGAAGCTGAACGTTATGTATTGGTTTTTAATATAAATCGAGCGACTCAATTAGGAATTAACATTCCTAAAAACGTTTTGCTTGCAGCCGACGAAGTTATTACGTCTCATTCTTCTAGATAATAGAGTAAGTTTTATGAGCAAGAATCGCAGAAGTTTTTGTCTAACTGTATTGATAATCATCTCTGGGATGGTTTTTGCCAGCGTGTTTTCCCTGTCTACCTGGCTTTATGTATCTCTAAAAAAGTCCTTCCGAAATGAATTTGTACAATCAATGCATCTAAGTGCGACGAGAATAGAAGGCACATTAAAACAGCGACTTACGGAGATATTGTATCGCACTCGGGAGCTCGCTGCTGACAATGCCTGTAGAGTTAGTCTTACATTAGGTCTGGTGTCGGAACTT
>JALXAE010000085.1 GCA_026992355.1 Syntrophobacterales bacterium
TTTTCTATTGTTAAATATGGACTGAAGTGCTCAAAGGGATAGAGATTAAGCCGGAGAGAATATGTAGTAAAACCACCTTTGTCCACAAACTTTCCATAATCGGGGGAAAGGAAATTCCAGTTTTTGATCTTTTGATTTCCGTGATAGTTGGCTTCAAGGGTTAGATCTGCAAGGGTGTCAAATGCAAATTTTAGTCCCGCAATTAAATTTGCTTCCGCTACGTAGGGAACAGTATCAATACTTATCCTGGAATCGTCATCATCATCTATATCGCGAACAAAGTAATAAATCCAGTTTACGTAAGGGGTAATCTTCAACTGGTGGGAACCAACAGACAGGGAATGGGTATAGGATGCGTAACCTTCAAGGCCAACGTAAGTTGCACCATCAAGATTTTTATAGGTAGTCCAGGTACAATCTCCATCAACACAGGTTTGAAAACCGCCAACAATGTGATCGGAATAATCAGTATAAAAAATAGAAAGTCCAAAATTTGCGTTAGATCTGGCGGCATCCAATCCAACTTCGTAGGTTATGCTCTTTTCAGGATCAAGGTCTGGATTTCCAATGATTTTCGTCCAGGCTCCCTCATATCTTCCGGCAAGTTCATCAGCCGTTGGCACTCTAAAGGCAGTTCCAACTGCAGCTCTAGCTGATAACCACTCATTAACGTAATATGTAGCTCCCGCTCGCCAGCTAACATGGTCAAAGGTTTCATCATCCGGCTTCACATTCAGCCCAACGGTTTCTTCGATACTTTCATCAAAAACATCGTAACGAAGTCCAACATAAAGATTTAATCTATCTGTTGGGGACACTTTTTCTTCTACAAAAAACGCATAATTATCATAGGAAGTGTCCGGTGTCCAAGGAGCACCAGTTGGTTTCTTCCAAGATTCCACTTCAATATGATCCCAGTCACTCCCAACAAGCAAACTTCCCCACGAAAAGGTCGGTATCTGAACATGACCCCTTATACCAGTGGTCTCTGTCTCCGTAACCGACGACAGATATCCCCAGGCTTGAGCAGGATCGTTCCATGAGCTTCTATCATAGACGGAATACCCACTGAGATGCCAAGATACATTATAGGAAGGCAATTTACCGTCGTACGCTCCCGAAAAATAGCGTCTCAAAATACTTTTGTAATTATCTCCGTCTGGACTGTAAGACGGTCCAGGATTGCCAACATCCCAGGCTCGAAAATACTGACCTACAAAATTAAAGGTGTGATTTTTGGTGGGTCGCGCCGTAAAACTTACCGAGTAAGCCTCATCGTAATACTCGGTATTATTCACAGTATCACCATCTCCATCTGAATAATCGCCACTTTGCCTTACGGTTCTGCCGGATAGAGAAAAACCCAGTTTGTCTTGGAAGAATCCACCCGATATGGTCGCATCACCCTTTAATCTACTCCAGCTCCCATATTCAAATCCAGCGTCAACAGAAGGTTTGCCCCTACCCTGCTTGGTTATGATATTGACCACACCTCCCATAGCAGCAGAACCATAAACAACAGATGCCGGCCCATGTACAATCTCAATCCGTTCAACATTTTCAAGAGGAATGGCTGCTATGTTTCCCGTGCCGGCTCTATGACCATCAATCAGCACAAGAACCCTACCCTTTATATCCGTGCCGTGTGTATCAGTCCTAAATCCTCTTATGTCAAGGGCCGTTAGTGATCCAGGGTATCTATGAAAATGAGTGGGAAATTTCTGGATTAAAAGCTCGGACAGATCCCGAGCATGACTTTTTCTAATTTCACTTTGAGTAATCACATCCACACGAGCCGGCACTTCTTTTACTGGCGTTGGAATCTTGGTGGCTGTAACAACCAGAGTTTCCAGGTTACTCGCAGATTGAGTATCCAATGCCCAGCTATAAGCCAAATAGGAAAAACAGAATAAAAATCCAAAGAACAATCCGACCACGAAAGCCTTTCTTACCCTCATTGGTTCATCCCCCGAACAATGCTGGTGTTAATAAAAAATTACAAACCTCCATAAACTACCGCTCAGTCTTCCAAGACCAAAAAAAAAATCCTTAGAGCTTTCGCCCTAAGGATTGCACCCAGTTTACTTCATCCTTAGACTGCCTTACCTGAGCATCCTACCCGCGGTTTTTACTCAGGCAACCCTCATCAGGCAGGTTTTCTGACTCACGGATCGTCCTACTCTCCGCGCCTTCCCATCCGCTAAACTTCAGTCGGACAGTGGCCTTTTGCGGATTTCGTCCCCGTTTACAGCGGCGGGACCGTCCCCGATTCTCACGGGGTTCCCTTTTAAGCCCATAATGGGCACCTGATGAGTCTTTCTCTTCAAAAAGCAACTTAGACCTATCACAAAGGCTTTCAAACTGTCAATACACTTCCATCCTATTTTTTTGGGACAGTTTCCCCTTGACTTTACCCCTGACGGTTTTTTACACTTCTGATCGATCCAAGGAACAATCGGCCATGAAGGCTCAGATTCAAAGGAGCCTTTGTGGCCTTTTTATTTGGGGACAGGAGGAAAAGGCCTTGCGTTTAAAAATCAAGCTGTTAAGCGTGTGCAGTTTACTGACCGTTTTAATGACTACTTCCCTGTGCAAACCAGAAGATGGTAAGCCATCCCAGCTTTATCAGGATTTTGTCAAAACCCTAAAGGCGGAACAAGCAGCCAATGAGAAGTGGCTAAAGTGGCAAAAAGAAAAAAGTCAGCTCAACGAAGAAATCCTCAGACTTAAGTTAAAGATTAGGTATCTTCAATTTAAGAACAAACAGTTGGATAATTATATAAATACCGTCTCCGATAAAATTAACGTTCTGGAACAAAACAAAAAAGAGTATGAAACCTTAAAGATGCAACTCGAACCTTACCTCAACGAGGTGGTAGAAAAACTGGAAGCCTTCATCAAAGAAGACCTGCCCTTTTTTGCTCAGGAAAGAACCGAACGAATAGCATTCATCAGATCTACACTAAATGACTACGAATTGTCTTTGTCAGAAAAAACAAGACGTATTTTGCAGGCAGTAATAGTCGAAGCAAAATACGGAAACACATCTGACGTAACCGATCAGTTTCTGCAACTAAAAGAAGGAACGGAACCCTCTTATGTTAGAACCTTAAGAATAGGCCGTATCGGACTTTTCTATCTGACGCCGGACTCAAGCGCCTGCGGTATGTATGACAGATCATCCAAGTCATGGAAACCAGTTTCTGACCATATAAAACATAACGTACAAAGGGCTGCTGACATTGTCGAAGGCAAAAAAAGGGCTAAATGGATTGAATTACCGTTTCCGAGGATATCACAGTGAAGAGACTACTGGTAATAGTCATTTTCGTTACTTTCTCCGCTATCACAATAAAACCTGGTATCTGCATAGAAAACAATAAGCGGCTCCTACGTGAACTAGAGAGAAAGATAAAAGAATCAAAGAATTTTGCTTCCCTCTTGGAAAATAAAACAAAAAAAGAAAGAACTGATTTCATCGAAGAGCTCCAGAGGCTAAAACAAAAAGCAAAAGAACTGGAAATTACAATTGCTGAAAAGAAAAAGAAGTTCGAAGAATTACAATCTAAAGAAGAATTGCTTAAAACTCAAATAAACAATGAAAATGAACAAATACAGGAGATACAAGCATTTATTCATGGTTTTTCCGCTGATATTTTAGAAATTTTTCGTAACAACCCGATATCACTTCAGTTGAATAATTTAGACATTATTGAAAAAAAGCTTACCGACCAGAGGTATAATTTTAACTTTCAAGATTTTCAAAATCTCGTGAACGCCCTGTTCTTTGTAATGAAAAAAAGCGGAACCATTGAAAATTTTACTGTGGACATTATCAACCATAGTGGCAAATCATCAAAATACGAGGTCCTAAGAATAGGGACTTTCAATTTATACGCACTAGATAAAAACGGAAAGGTAAAAGTAGTAAAAATATCACCTGAATACAAGGCCATTATTTCACCCGTAAAATTACCCTGGTTTAAATCTGGCCACGTAAAGAGATATCTTTCAGGAAAGAGCGAAGTACTTCCTATAGATGTATCAGGCAATCTTGCCTATATGAACGTTAGCAGCAGAGGGATATATGGATGGTTCAAAGCGGGCGGTCCAATTATGTGGCCTCTTCTTGTGATAGCACTCGCAGCTACATTTATTTCGATTGAAAGATGGTATCACATGAGAAAGCTAGTCCATCTTGAGGACGACCGCTGGAAAAAAATTATTTTTTGTGTGGAAGAAAATGCTTTCGACGAGTGCTTTGAGATATGTAAAGCCAACCAAAGAAATCCTGTGTGCAAAATATTAAGCAGGTTTTTCCCCACAGAAACAGCGAACAACTTCGTGCAAAGATTGGAGGAAGCGGTTCTTGTGGAAACACAGAATATGGAGAAATTCCTCCCAACACTTACAATGCTTGCCGCAATTGCTCCTCTCCTGGGTCTTTTGGGAACAGTCAGTGGAATTATTGAAACATTTCAAAGCATAGCTGTTTTCGGTACAGGTAATCCTCGATATTTATCTGGTGGGATCTCAGAAGCCCTTATAACCACTCAATTTGGCTTGATGATAGCCGTTCCAATTATAATTGTACACCACCTGCTAGAAAAATGGGTTGATGGTTACATCCTTGAAATGGAAGAAAGGATTTCAGATCTAATAAATCGCCTATCGTCGAGCAACAAGGGTAAACGAAATGAAAACGATAACCGAAATAATTCTAACCACTATTGATTATTTCAATAAAGGTGGTCCCGTGATGTTTTTGTTATTCCTTTGTTCTGTATGGATGTGGACCCTAATAATTCGTAAGTTCTTGTTTAAAAGCATATTAAGCCCAGACGACAACACGTCCACAATTTGCACGCTTTCTGAAATTGCCCCACTACTAGGACTTCTTGGAACAATTACCGGTATGATTACGGCTTTTGAAATTATTAGCAGGAACGGTTCGGCTGGAGGAAAAGATCTGGCAGATGCTATATCGGAGGCACTCATAACCACACAAACAGGACTCGCTATTGCTCTTCCCGGGGTGTTGATAGGATACGTATCAGCAGCAAAGTCAAAGAAAATAACAAGAAAAAGTCGGGAAAGACATGAGTAAAACCCTTGAAAGACGCTACTTACGACGTAAAAGGGGTATTGAGCTTAACCTTGCTCCATTCATGGATATGGTTTTTATCCTTTTAATTTTCTTTCTTGTCACATCCACCTTCTCAAAGGAAAGCGGTATCGAGGTTGAAAGGCCTGTAGCTAAAAGTGCATCATCCGTTGAGAAAACAAATTTAGTAATAGGTATAGACAAAAAGGGACTTATTTATTTTGAGGGAAAACAATTGGACATAAGGCTTTTGAGATCGAGGCTCACGAAGGCATTTCAGAAAAACCAAGATCTGAACGTTGTTATCCTGTGCGATAAAGAAACGAAAACTGGTGTACTTATTAAAGTTCTGGATATTTGCAAGTTATCTGGCATAAAAAACATAACCGTGGCAGCCAAGAAACCAAGGAAAACATAAAAACGGGCATGACCAGGCGAAATAAAACACTATATTACCATTTGTTTTTAGCGCTACTTATAAATGCCATGTTTCTTGTTGGGCTAGCTCACCTTACTAATGTAAACCCCGAGCATTCAATACATGGAAAACTATTCACCTTCTCGATATCCACCGAAACAGAGGGATATCAAAGCACGGAAAAAAGACCTTTACTTAATGAAACTGATGAACAATTAGAACTTCAAGAAATAAGAGAACAAAACTTCCCATCAACTCTATATAAAATAGAACCAATATTAGATTGCAATACTAAGAAACTGGAAATGAATATTCCAAAAGTAAGCATCCCCATCCCATCTCTCAAGATAAAACACCCAAAAATAAAAAAAATTGCATCCCTTTCAAAACCATCAGCTCACACTCGAACTAAAACCCTCCAGCAAGCTGTTGGCAAACGCGGAAGCAAAAACGGTGTTCCGGGGAAAAATGGGGGAAGTTCTGCAAGTGGTATATATGGACTGCAAGAAGTTGATATTCCACCCAAAATTGTAAAGAAAATAATCCCGTTGTACCCAATTAAGGCCAGAAAGTATGGGATAGAAGGAACCCTCGTCGTAAAATTTCTTGTAGATGTAGATGGTGAGGTGAAGGATCTAAAAATCATATCTGCAAAGCCCAAAGGTTTTTTTGAAAATACAGTTTTTAACTCAATAAAAAAATGGCGTTTTATACCCGGAAAAAAAGACGGACGAATAGTAAAAACTGTTATGATCCTTCCAATTCAATTCAGGTTAAGTAACTGAGGCAGATATGACAAAAAAAGTTATAATTTTATTTTTTTCCATATTCTTGGTAGTTGTTCATAGTGTCTGTTACGGCCAAAACAGGTGTATATTAGAAGCTCAAAGGCTTCTAAAAAAAGGAAAATGCACTAAGGCAATAAAGATTCTAGAAAATTGTTCCAAAACAGAACCCCAATCTTCTGCAGGTTACGCTTTCTACCTTGAGCTTGGGAATGCCTATTATCTTTGCAATAATAAAAAGAAGGCTTTTTTAAATTATCGCAAGGGGTTCAAACTAAACAGTAGAAGCCTGTACCTTTGTGAAAGTACGGCAAGAGCTGCATTGGACATAAAAGAATATGAAGAAGCGGCAAGATTTTTCAATGTGTGTGCAAAGCTAAACAATAAGAAAAAATCAGACTTTTTGTTCATGAGTGCCTATGCACAGTATCTAAATGGCAAACCTAAAAAAGCATTGGCCATTTTGGAAAATCTAAATACTGATCCTGACAGAATGCCCATTGAATGGCTCAAATTAAGACTGAATTCAGCCCTAAAAGCAAAGAAATGGGATATTGTTGAACAAACAGCTCTGTCTCTTATAGACAAAAATCCCCTGGAGCCCATTTTCTGGAAATCGCTGGCAATTGCTGAAGAAAATCAGAACAAACCCCTACACACCATAGCTGCGCTTGATATGATGCAATTCATAAATGATCAAAAGGGCATGGCTTATCGAGAAATTCTTTTGAGCTATTGTATAAAAGCCAGATTATTCAGAAGAGCTGCTGAAATCATGGAAGGCATGGCTAAGGATAAAAAAAACGATTTTAAGAAGTTGTTTTATCTTTACCTTTCCTGCGGAAAAACGGACGCTGCTCTGGATCTTTTGAATGAAGCCTT
>JALXAE010000086.1 GCA_026992355.1 Syntrophobacterales bacterium
CACCAGCCTTCATCCAGATACATTGCTCTTCATCAATTCCAAAAACTACCCTTTTCCTGGATTTTTTGTTTTTCGGCCTGTTCATGATTTTTCCTCCTTACCAGTTTTCACTATTTTAACTCCTGCAAAATGTGTTCCCCTTTTAATGCTGTGGTTTAAGATAGTTATTTCAATGTGTTATGCTAGAATACAGTCTTAAGTTTTCTTTTTTGTATTTCGATGGTTGACGAATTTTCATACTATGTGTTTAAAAAAACAACACATTGGAGAACAACAATGGATGTTAAAAACGGAGCAAATGGACAAAATAATTTCAAACGACCCTTGCGTATTGCCATAATCGGGGGGGGCAGAAGGTGCCGCTCTCTCTTGGAAATGATAGATTCCGAGAAATTTCCATGGTTAAATGCTGAAATAGTAGCGGTGGTTGAACCGAATGATGAAGCTGTTGGGGTTAAGCTTGCCAAGGAGAAAGGGATTTTTACCACCAAGGATATAAAAGATTTGTATTCTCTTGATAATCTGGATCTGGTTATCGAACTTACCGGGAGAGAGGAGCTTCTAAAGGGGTTTTTGAAGAGAGGTTCTTCAGAAATACAGGTTTTGGGAACAACTATTTCCAGGCTATTCAGTGATCTCATAAGATTCCAGGAGGAAAGGTTATTTAGAGAAAGGCAGCTTGCCCTGATTGAAAATATTGCTGAGACGATATTTTCAAGTATTCGTGACAGAGTAATGATAATGCAGCCTGATATGAAGATTTTGGATGCAAACAGAGCGCTTCTGGAATGGCTTGGTCTTAAAAAAGAAGATGTGATCGGAAAGCATTGTTACCAGATAACTCATCGCTTCACCGAGCCATGTTATAATCATGGTATACATTGTCCCCTTAAGGAGTGTCTTCAGACTGGCGGGACTGGTCATTCAATACATGAGCATCAAGACAAAGACGGTTCGACTAGATATTGCGAAATCAATACCGTTCCTCTTAGAAACTCCAGAGGCAAGGTGGAAATTGTACTGGAAATTGTAAGGGATATTACCGATGAACTCGAAAGACGAGTAGAACAAAAAACGAGGGCTTTGAAAAAAGATCTAGCTAGATTGATACATGAGGATAAAATGATAGCCCTCGGTAAATTAGTTGCCAGTGCTGTCCATGAAATAAACAATCCACTTTCTGGTATTCATGCCCTTGCTCGTCTTATGAGAGAACGTCTTGAGAAGGATGCCCGTCCATTAAGTTCTGACGAAAAAGAGCAGTTTTGCTATTATCTACAGCTTATTGATCAGGAATCTGCAAGGTGCAGCAACATTGTCGGCAATTTGCTTTCCTTTTCCAGACAGCAGAAAATGGAAAAAAACTTTTTCAACATTAACGAGCTTATACGACGGGTGGTTTTGTTGAGCAAGCATAAGATGGAGTTACAGGAGATTGAGTTGTGTTTGGAACTAGATGATTCGATTCCGAATGTTTACGGGGATCCTGGCCAAATTCAGCAGTGTCTAATGAATTTGGTTTTCAATGCTGTTGAGGCAATGCCTCAGGGCGGTACATTGACCATAAAAACTGCTTATGAATCTCACCGTGATCAAGTAAGAATAGATGTCATAGATACTGGGGTTGGAATTCCCCGGGAAATTATATCTCAGATATTTGAGCCCTTTTATTCCACCAAGGGTAAGGATAAAGGTGTTGGACTAGGTCTGTCGGTTGTCTACGGTATTATAAAAGAGCATAGGGGAAGTATTTATGTAGTTAGCCAAGTAGGCAAGGGTTCCGATTTCATAGTAAGACTTCCCTGCAAGGAACAGAATGATTAAAGAGGATTAGCTAAAATGGCCAAAATTCGAGTACTTGTTGTAGATGACGAGTTAATAGTACGGGAATCTCTCGTAGGTTGGTTAAGAAAAACCGGATATGATGTGGAGTCTGCTTCTGGGGGAAAAGAAGCACTGAGAAAACTCCAGGAGGCAGAGTATGATCTGGTTTTTCTGGACATAAAAATGCCGGATATTAGCGGAATAGAAGTGTTACAGAGGATAAAGGAGCAGTCTCCTCAAACGATGGTTGTGATGATTACTGCTTATGGCTCCGTGGAAACCGCTGTTGAGGCAATGAAACTGGGTGCTAATGATTATCTTATGAAGCCCTTCGAACCGGAATATCTTCTGGTTTTAGTTGAAAAGCTTTTGAATCAGAAAAAGATCATAGAAGAAAATATTATGCTGAAAGAGCAAATATCCAAACGGGTTCGATATCAAGATTTAATAGGTGCGTCTTCTTGTATGCAGGAACTCTTTGAGATAATAGAAGAAGTTGCTTCTGTAGATTCCCCGGTTTTAATCAGAGGAGAAACTGGAACAGGGAAGGAGCTAGTTGCCAAGGCCATTCATGCCAAGAGTGAAAGAAAATTCGGACCTTTTGTCGCCATTAACTGCGGTGCCTTTCCAGAAAATCTCCTTGAAACAGAACTCTTTGGGTACGAAGCAGGGGCATTTACGGGAGCTGTGAAAACTCGCAAGGGAAGGCTAGAGCTTGCCCACGGAGGCACATTGTTTTTGGATGAAATTGGTGAGATTCCTCTGAAAATGCAGGTTGACTTGCTAAGGGTTTTAGAGGAGAAGCGTTTTCAAAGAATAGGTGGACGGGATTTTATATCCATTGATTTCCGATTTATTTCGGCAACCCATAAAAACCTAGAAGAAGAGATAAAAAGGGGAGCTTTTAGGAAAGATTTGTATTTCAGGTTGAATGTAATTGAAATAGAGGTACCTCCACTTAGAGAACGTAAAGAGGATATACCCCTCCTTGCCCAACATTTCCTGGCGCGATTCAGAAAGGAGACAAACAAACCAGTAAATGCACTTTCAAAGGATGCCCTTCTTTTTTTGCAGTCTTATGATTGGCCGGGTAATGTCAGGGAACTTGAAAACGCCATAGAAAGAGCGGTGGTTCTCGCTAAGGGAACCGTTCTGACCAAAAAAGATTTTTCTTTTCTTACTAAGGGATTTGAAGGGATGGATGAGCAGGAATGCAAGTCTCTTGAAGCTGTTGAAAAACGCCACATTGAAAAAATTTTACATGAATGCGAATGGAATATAAGCAAAGCGGCTAGGATCCTCGAAATAAACAGAACTACTCTGCATAACAAAATAAAGAAATACAATCTGAAACCTGCCTGATAGCTGTGTAAAAACTAGCCCATAAATTAGGAAAAGAATTTTGAGCCACAAAAGTTTACTTTCAAAAGCTCCCATTGCTATTTTCCCTCTGGGTAAAATGGGAAACCTTATTCCCGTTGTGGTAGCAGCGAATATCCAGGGCGTTCTGAACATTCCTGTTAAAATAGAAGAGCCCCGGGAAATACCTAATGAGTGTTATATGAATCATAGAAGACAATATGATGCTGGTCTAATTCTTAGATTTTTAAGAGATCTTGAAATAGAATATCCGTATGTTCTGGGCATTACAAGTGTTGACATAAGTTTACCCATATTTACGTATGTTTTCGGAGAAGCTGAGTTAGGGGGTCGAGCGGCTGTTATGTCTATTTATCGGTTGGATAGGGATGCTCATGGAGGTCATGTTTCTGAATCTCTCTTCTTTGAACGGGCTGCCAAGGTTGCACTACATGAGCTTGGTCATTTGTTTTCTCTGTATCACTGTAATAACCATAGCTGCCTGATGCAGTTTAGTGCAAAACTGGAAACGCTGGACACTATACCACTTTATTTCTGCGAGAGATGCAAATTTCTAATCCAGAGGATAATTTATCAAAACCCTCAAAAGCCCTAATCTATTCAGGAATAACCACCATGTGTAAAACAGTAGAGTCGATCTTGTAACATTAATTCTTTTTTGTCTTGTGTTCTAGTAAAACCATAATTATTAGAAAAGGGTGAGTTTTTACATTATAGTGGATATCATTGTGAGGAGGGACGTGGATGCCTATTTATGAATATGAGTGTACAAAATGCGGCAAAAAGATGGAAGCTTTAGTGTTTTCAAAAGCCGATGAAAATAAGCTTAAATGCTTCCACTGCGGTTCTGGGGAACTTAAGCGTATTGTTTCCATGTGCTTTTCTTTTGGTGGTCGAGATATTTCCAATTCAGGTAGTTGCGGAAGTGGAGGTAAAGTAGGTTTTAGCTGAGCTTAAATACGGGCCCGGTAGGCAACCGGGAAAAATGGAGGTTTTTATGGAATGGTTGGCTTTTGCAGGAATAGTGGTTGCGTGGGTTGTGTTGTCAAGATGGGTCTTCCCTAAACTTGGTATTCCTTCATGAGGAATAAATCAGTGCTCGATAGGTGATCGAGCCCAAAAGGAAAGCAAAAATATAACAAGGGATTAAAAACGAAAGGTTTAGTTTATCGGTTGTATTTACCTAGTTAAAAGGGAATCATTTATTATGAATTCCAAACCAATTCATCTGTCTTTTCTCTTCTGATTCACCAGTAAGTATTCCCCTGAGCATCCTTAGTTTTTGTAAGAATTCTGCAGAAGCAATGTTTTCGGTGTGATCAATTATCCTCGGTGTGATGGCTAAAAGAAGTTCCGTTCTATCTGATGTTGTTGTGGTTGATGAAAATAATGGAGCGATGATGGGAATTCTACTCAATATAGGTATGCCACTCCTAGAAGAATTGCTTCTTTGCTGAATAATTCCACCTATAACTACGGTGGTTCCATCTTTGGCCAACAGAGTGGTAGAGATTTTTCGTTCTGTGAATTCTGGAGAATCTATTCCCGATACAGTATTCTTCACAGCATCTCTAATTGTCTGTTCTATTTCCAGTCTGACCAGTCCACCGGCGTTTATGTGAGGTGTAACGTTAAGAATTATTCCAGTGTCCACATACTGAACTGTATTTATGAGAGTATTTCCTGAGGTATCTACGGACTGCTGACTCACAATGGGTGTGCTTCCACCTACTGTAATAGTTGCTTTTTGATTGTCCGTAGCAAGAAGAGTGGGTGCCGAGAGAACATTGAAATGTGTATATGTTGCCAGTAAATGTATGAGAGCGGCTATATCGCCGTTTATGCTTCCCCAATAAAAGGATAATCCTTTCATGGCCGCTGTTCCAACTTCAAAGTCTTGGTTGAAGGGGATTCCATAGTCCTGGGTTAGACTATATCTACCCTGATAACCACCTATGTCCATGCCTTTGTTTTTAAGGAACCACTCAACGCCGTATTGGGTTTCATCGTTGAGAGTTATTTCGGCAATTAGCATTTCAATTAGAACAGCTCGTGGTAGGACATCCAGAGCTTCGATAGCTTTTTTTATCTTTGCATAATCCTCTGGGATAGCTTTTACAATTATGGCATTATTGGCTTCATCGGCAATTATTGAAATTTTACCTTTTAGTTGTGCGCTTACACCTTGTGTAACTTGTGTTTTTGTCTGAGAAGGGGCTTGCTTTTGTTGCCTGGATTCAACCACATGTTGTGTCAGATGAGATTCTGCGGATGTATTGGTAAACACGGCTTTAAGTATATCCACAATGTTTTTAGCAAGGCCATTTTGCACGAAATACACGTAAAATTGTTCCCCAACGTTTTCACCTTCAACATCTAAAGCTTTTATCCATTCTTTTGCCGTTTGTAATACCTGTTCATCCGGAGATACCAATATGAGAGATGAAGTGCGTTCCATTGGAAGAACTACAAGGTTTCTGGTAAGCATGTCTTTATATTTTGAACTTAATTTCTTTGCTATTGTGTCAAAAGCTTCAGATACTTCTTTTGGGCTTAAATAGCGGAGCCTTACAACTTCCACTCCCATTTCGTTGAATATATTTACGTCAACCAGATGAAGAACCTCCACTATGGTTCTAATGTTTTCTATGGAGTCCACAATAATCAATGTGTTAGTGGTTGGTTCTGTGATTATAGGACGATTGTGAGCTACAAAAGGTCTGATTAAATTTTGAGCCTGTTTAGCATTTAAAAACTTAAGTCTGTAAGCACATATACCTGGCTTTGAACCATTTTTTTCTTTGAGATCATCAGGGTTAATCAGCTCCAAACCTGCTCCACGAGTTCTTGTTGTCAGCTGTATGTGATAAATTCCATTTTTAAGGACCACATCAACGCCATGAGCGCTGTATATTTGAGATATCAGATTTAATAATTCAGCGTTCGAGTACTTTCCTTCAAGGTAAAATGTGACTGGCATACGAAGGGATGGATCTATAACATAGTTGTATTTTAGCAGTTGCCCAAATATTTGCTGGGTAACTTCGGTAATGTCGGCTTTATCAAAATTGAGAACTATCTCTTGTTTTGTTTGAGATTGCTGGGGTCTTGGCGGATAAGGTTTTGATGCCTGTTCCGAAATTACTCCGAATTTTGCAGAGGGCTTTCTGGTGAGTTTTGGCGTAGATATGGTTGACTTTTTTTTCTTGGGTACAGTTTGCGGTTTTTGAGGGGGCGCAGTTTCTTTTAAAGGGGGGCCCGCTTGTTTTTCACTTATGATTTCTTTTACTTGAGGTGGAATAATTGTGGAGGTGTCATAGGGCCTTTCCCACAGTTCAGCACATCCATTGAGCAAAGAGAAAATGGGAACAAACACTGAAAGAAACAGTATTGTTGATAGACTGTGTTTTTTCATAACTTATCCCTTTTGCTGCATCAAAGCCGTTAAAGTGAGATTGACCATGAGTGAAGACTTAGCTTTTCCCCTAGAAATACGCCTTATGTTTATATCTTTTACAACTAAATAAGGCGCTGATTCATTAATCCATTTCAGGAGCTTATATAATCCAACGATGTTTGTATCAAGTACAAATCTAAACTTGACTTCTTTATAGAGATTGTAATCTTTGGTGGCCGTAATTTGATAGCTTCTGATAGATAGATTTTTTTGGGCGACCTGTTCGATACGGGTCGCCAGTTCGTATGGGTCTTTACCGGGAAAAAGTTTCTTTTTCAATTTTTCAACTTCTTGTTTTTTTTTGTTTAGTAGCTTCTGTAGGTCTTTGGCTCCTTCCAACTTTTTTTCATATTTCTCAATCAGTTTTAATTCCTGGGCTCTTTGCAATTCCAGTTGTTTCTTTTCGTTAAATAATGGCTTAATCCACACGAAGAAAGAAATCACCGTCGCAATGATAAAAAATCCGTAGGCTATTAAAATTAATTTATTTTCCTTTAAAAGGTCTGCTAAGGCTATGTTGGATAGTTGAACAATGGATTTTCTCATTTCTGACCCGTCTCTCTGGAAAACCCTTTAATAAATTGGTTCCAGTCAACAGAAAGTCTTATATTGAAATACTCTTTTCCAGTCCTAGTGTTCTTTCTCACTGGTGAAGCAAAAGTAACATTTTTAAAACCCGGAATCTTGGAAAGAGCGGACACATACTTCACTGCCGAACTGCTTTCTCCACGCAGAATTATTGTGTTGTTTTGGGTTACAACAAGATAGTTTAACCATGTGTCGTTTGGGGTGACCTTTGTCAATGCTTCTAAAACCTGTAGGGTTGGTATTCCCTGCTTTAAAGTGTTTTGCAAAGTATTTTTGTCTTGTTCGAGTTTTTCAATGGCTTGCATTTGTTTTTCAATTGGAGCCCATTTGCGTTCAAGAATATTTTTGCGGGCAATAAGCGAGTTGAGTTGATCTCTGGAACGATTTACCAGGGTCTGGGCATACAGTCCTGTAGCAACCACTAACAAGAGACCAATGATGGGGATATAAAGTGTTTTTGGTATCTTTGGATAATTTAATCTTATGGTTCCTTCAAAGCCTGTTAGATTCTGCTTCCTAAGAAGATTAGTTACTGCTTCCCTGAAAAAAGAAAGTGAGTCAACGGATGATATTTCTTTTTTGAGATTGAATCCTTGCGGGATTTCTGTTGCATCAGATATATAGGTTATGTCACTTGCTTCTCTAAGTTTTTGCTGTAGAAGACTGAGCGAACCACTGTTTTCCCATCGTGTTATTACAGATTCGGTAATGATTGACTGGTACGATTGAAATGCTGCAATGCTGTTCCGATTGTACTCCTGAAGCACCCAGGTATTTCCCTTCGATAAATCGCCGTGTCTGGATTTTATAAAGGCCTCTATCAGGTAAACATCCGGTATCATTAAGTGTTTGCCGAAGAAATGTATATTAAATAGCTGAGCCAATTTTTCATGGTCTGATTTTTTTAAAGATAACGAAGGAGCCAGTATACCTGTTTCATCTTCTAATGGTTTGGAAACCATATACAAGCAATCATTTTTCAACAAAACATTTTCTTCTCTGTCATAATTTAAAATATTGATTAGGTTTTTCTTCAGGCCGGGAGGATACACGGAACGAATAAAAAAATAGGATTTTCTTGGCAAGATTCCTAAAATAGCCGTTTTCTTTGGATTTTTTATATGAGTAAAAAACTCTAAAGAATTTTCTGTAGATATTTTTTCAACATTTCTGACAGTCCACTTGCGTTTCTTCCTGCTTGCCTGGGCAATAAGCAAGTAGTTACTATACAATGGATATGCAATTATTAAATTTTGAATTGGAAGCTGAAAGTTAAGCAATTTTAAATTCATACTTTCAAATGATTTCCTTGATTCTTTCGATTTTGTAATGGGGAATTTGCCCAAGCTGCAATTTAACTATGCAGTACAGCACGACTTTACCATAGTCCCCACAAGAAGCAGCAGAAACAATACGATAAAGCTCCCCGTTTTTCCAGTTCCTAATTTCATCCTCATTATCAGATTGTGAAACCGTTGTTCGTTTACCATAAACTGAGAAGAATTCAAAAAGCGAGTTCCTGCTGGGTAGCAAAGCAAACCGCTTACCAGGTTTTGGACCCTTCCAGAAAAGATTCCAATCAATACCAGGTACCAGCAAAAGTTCTTCTATATTTGTCAAGGGAGCGTTATAAGGTAAATGCGTTAATCCCATCTGTTCATATTCGTCTTTTTCAGCGCCATTAGATTTTGGAATATCATCGGCATCTATAAAGTCGGCCACTCGATCGGACAACACCGCGGCAGGTTCGCCAGAAAGCCCTATTTTTTCAAATGCTTTTTGTAGCTGATCTGGTGGTAATTTATTTATGTTTAACTTACTTTCTTCGGATTCCAAAATTAAGTAAACCTTACATCTAGTGTATTCAATTTTGTGTACTTTCTCATCGGGCATCCATTGATTTTCTCCATTAGAATCCGGGCTTGCCTGTTGATTTCCCATTCTCGCCAAGGCTTCCATGACCCCACCTAGGGCTGCGTAAAATGATCTAGTTTTTAAGACAGCCGAGGCTGAGTCGGCAAATTTGTAACGAAACAATATGGCGGAGTTAATGCCGAGCCAGACAACAAGAGTGCATATCCAGATACACGCTATGAGTATTACACCCCTTTTGCTAAACACCTGATGTGTCTCCTTTAGCTGCTTGAAGTTGATCAAGGACCTCAAAGAGATTCAGATAAATCAATCGCACCAGGGGTTTATCTTCTTCCGTGGGTTGTGCTTTAACTGTAATGTAACTTGGAAGGCTTTTAATGTCCGTCCAAGCGTCTTGAAAAGAGGTGCCATCCTTTGATTTATAAGTGATGGAAAAATTGTTAATACTTATTGCTGTTGAAGTGACGAAGGGATATTGTGAGAGATCTTCTGGTTTTAAAGTTATAAAACTTCTTATTTGATCCAGAAGATTTGGTGATTTGCTGTATATTATTTGACTGTAATATAGTTTTTTATCGTTTTTGTCGTATTGATATTTGACCACTACTTTACAGTTTCCGGAAATGCCGAGAGGTGAATAATCCGTAATAAAAATTAGCTTGTTTTTCTCTCCGCTAAAGAAAAGCTTGTTTTCTTCCCCCAATTGCACGGTTTTTTTAAAAATGTGCAGGAGTTGTTTTTCCATGAAGTTTATGAGCTCTTCAGAGCTAGTGTATGGTGAGTCTGAACTTTTGGCTCGTTCCCAATTGCGTACGGAAAGACTGAAAGCCATGGCTACAATTCCAATTACCATTGATCCTATCGTAATGGCAATTAGTACTTCAATTAGAGTGAAGGCTTTACTATCACGGTTCAGATACGATAATGCTAAACTCAATTGTTTCTCCCTTGTAAGCCAATCTAACACGGTATAGTCTTCCATAAGGCAGAGAAAGTTGCTTGGATGCTTCAGAACCCTGCAAGATTTCCACTTCCACCATTGGTTTACCCTCGAACTCTTCAAGAGTTAAAGTTTCGTTTAAAGCGAGTTTTGGATTAGCGAAAATTTTTTGAGCCGCAGCATCAAGTACAGGTAGAGTTTCTTGCAGCTTTATTAGTCTTCTCTGATTTTGCATTGACACGCTGTTTAAAGTCATAATGCTTCCAATGATCAATACGCTAATGATGAGTGCTACGAGAATTTCAATGAGGGTGAAGCCCTTTTGCGTGATCATGGCTTTTTATTTTCTGAGAAAACTAGCTGCCCAGAAAAAGGGTTTATGGAAATAAAATACTGTTGGCCCTTGTTGAATGTAATTTCAAGGTGTGTTGCTGTTGCGCTACCGTCCGGGAAAAAACGTATCGCATACACATTATTTGCGATTTGTTGCAGCCCTTTTGAATAAATATCAATGTTTTCAGGAATCTTTTCTTTTTCTGCACTGTCAATGCCCATAATCCTATTTGCACCATCAATAAAGAAAATGGATTCACCCCCTGACGAAAGAGCTCTAAATCTTGCTCTGTTCAATAATTTTATAGTGTTTATTACGAAATCTCGTTCTGTTAGTTTTTTTACTCCCACGGAAACCCTAGGTGCAACCATACCCAGAGCAAGAGAAAGTAAGAGCAACACTACAATCAGCTCCAGTAAAGTGAAACCAGCAAAGTAGAGCTTCGTATTTTTCATTTAAAATCTCACGTCGCTAATACCCATGATTGCGCTAAACATAGTTAGAACCATAGTCCCTATTATCAGACCTGTACTTATAATTATCGCAGGTTCTAAGAGTGTAATAAGCCTCTGCAATATTTTTTCGGTTTCCTTTTCAAAATATTCTCCTAATTCGGAAAGTGTTTTGCCCAGCTCCCCCTTTTCTTCAGCAAGCCTTATCATGGTGGAAATTCTTGTCGGAAAAGATGAACCCGAGGAAAAAAAACTGCTCATTGACTTTCCCATTTTTACCTGATCGTACAAAGGTTTTAGATTTTCGAGAATAATGGAATTTGATATGACATTAAATCCAAGAGAAATGGCTTTCAGTAGAGGTACACCAGCCTTTATCATAGTACCCAACGTCATGAAAAATCTCGAAAGGTCTGTGTACAATATCAGCTTAGATGCGATAGGTACTCTGGTTATCATCAGGTCAAGCTGTTTTTTCCATGAGGGATGTTTTTTTAAATTTTTTCCAATTAAAAACAGTGCGGCTAGCAAAATGGGAACAATCCAGCCGTATTTTTCAACGGAAATTCCTAATTTCAACAGAATATTCGTAACCGCCGGGACTTCTTGATGTAGGTCTTCGAATATCTTGGCAAACCTGGGAATGACGTATACCAGAAGGATTATCATGGAAAAAAGACTCATCGTAAGCAGAAGGACTGGATAAATGGATGCCGATACAAGATTTTGTTTGAACTGCCTTTTTCGTTCCAAGTATAGACTGACCTGTTCTAAAATAGCTTCAAGGGCACCACTTGCTTCACCTGCCTTTATCATGTGATGGACTAAAGGCCCAAGGGTATCTTTATGTTTTTCAATGGCATCCGAGAGGTTAGCCCCCTGCTGAACCTCCCGAAAAATTCCGTTGATGATTTGTTTGAAAGCTGGATTGGTTTCCTGCTGACCAAGAAGTGCCAGACACCTGTCCATCGGGAGACCAGCCCTAAGGAGTTCGCTGAGGTCTCTACAGAAAGCTATTACGGATTCTTCTGGAACTTTTTTTATTTGGTGTTTGCCGGTCTGTTTAATCTTTATCGGAAAGAGCTGATTCTCCCTGAGTTTCTTTACAGCTTCGGAAATAGATAGGGCTTCAATCACTCCTTTGTGTATGTTGCCATTTGAATCCTGCGCCTGATAAGAAAAATAGGGCATGTGATGTCATTTCTCCTTTAAAAAATGCTCGTTACCCTGAGAACTTCCGAAATGGTTGTTATTCCTTCAAGAACTTTCTGGCAGCCGTGGTAAATTAAGGGTCTGTAACCGGATGAATATGCTAGTTGAGCCAAATGTGATGCATCTTTTCCCGCAACGATTGCCGATCTTATATGATCCTGGATCGTAAAAAGTTCAAATATACCCTGTCTGCCTTTATAACCGGTATGTCCACATTGTTTGCAACCCCGGTGTTTGTAAATAATCGGATTGGTGTCAACGTTGGTAACCCACTCATTTAAAACAGCCATGTCTGCTTCTGTAGCTCGATAGGGTTCTTTGCAATTGTCGCATAATACTCGAACCAACCGCTGTGCCATAACCGCGAGAACAGAATCTGCAATTAGAAATGATTCTATACCAAGATCCCTCAATCTGGTTATAGCCCCAGGGGCATCATTGGTGTGTAAAGTTGAGAAAACAAGATGACCCGTAAGTGCTGATTCAATTGCTATATCAGCCGTTTCATGGTCTCTGATTTCACCTATCAGGAGAATGTCCGGATCCTGTCTTACCAGAGACCTTAAAGCATTGGCAAATGTGAGATTTATTTGAGGTTTGACTTGTATCTGGTTTATGCCGTCAATTTGATATTCCACAGGGTCTTCCACGGTAATAATCTTCTTGGTGGTTTTATTCAATCTTTTTAGAATGGCGTATAGTGTTGTTGTTTTTCCTGATCCTGTGGGCCCCGTTACCAATATCATACCAAATGGTTTTTCTATAAGTTCTTTAATGGCTGAGAGATGCTCCTCTGACATGCCGAGCTTATCGAGCTCATATTCAACGGCTTCCTGGGAAAGAAGCCTGAGAACCACGCTTTCTCCGTATATAGTAGGAGCTGTGGATACTCTTATGTCCACATCTCTATGTCCGAATCGTAATTTTATTCTTCCGTCTTGAGGCAGTCTTCTTTCTGCTATATCCATATTGGCCATAAGTTTCAGTCGACTTATAATAGCAGGCTGCATGGATTTTGGTGGTGAATCCAGTTCGTAGAGGATACCGTCTACTCGACAGCGGACAATAAAGGATTTTTCAGTGGGTTCAAAGTGAATGTCTGAAGCCCTCATATCTAGGGCTCTGGTAATCAAAACATTAACCAACCTTACCACTGGGGCTTCCTGAGCCAAGCCCTTTAGTCTCTCTAAATCGTCCTCATAAAAGTCAATTACCTGGGACGCAGTTTCTTTTTCTTCTGACTCTGGACTCCCGTACAAGCGATCGATAGCCGTTCGAATTTCATCACTATGACCCAAATAATAGGTAATTTTGGAACCCGACAAATAGGTTTCCAATGCGTTTACCGCGGATAGATTCCAGGGATCATTAAAAATAATGATGATATCAGAATTTTCCCCTTGAAGTGGTAAAATTGCGTGTCGCCTGAGAAAATCCACAGATATATCCTCAAAAAATATTGGTTTTTCCGGGAATTCATTGCTTTTTAACAGGGGAATACCGAAGTAATCGGATATTATTGGGAGGACACGATCTTCGTCCATAATGCCCAAGCTTTTAAGAACGTCCATTATGGGCCAGTTTTCTACACATATTAGCCTTTCCAGTTTAGTGGCAAGCTCTTCACTTAGATTTAAACCCTGTGCTATTGCTCTTGCTATGTTAGTATCAGTTTTCATGACTACACTTCATCCCAGTTTATTCTCGCTGATTACAAGGAAGGGCATAGGATTGTCAAATTCCCAGGGTCCCTCTTTTTTTGTAAAATATTTTATGACTTCAGACAAAGAAACGTAGGGGCTATATATGGCCGTAAGGTGTATGGACGGAACATCTACACGGAAGCTCTTGCAAAACGGCTTAATCGTATCCCTCAGAAAAAGCGAATACTTTTCTGAATGCAGTTTCAGCAAATTGAAAGCATCTTCTTCTTGAGGGTTCATCAGAAATTTGTTCAGTTCTTCCCATAATGAAACCCTGTCAAAGGACAAGGCTTCCGTTTTTATTTTGAGGAATTCTTTTTTTTCAATTAAATCAAGTACGTTCGGTATCGATATAATATTAAATTGCTTCATGATCCAATCGTGACCTTCCTTTTCTATCTTTGTCCTTATCGGGTCAAATATTTCTTCGACAATATCTTCTGTTATGCACAGCAGGAAAGGTGCAAATGATGTTGGACTATTCAAAAATAGCCTCAGCCATGATGAAATTCGCTTTTTAGTTAGATAACCGAAATAACTTCTTCTAGGGAGAGATTCTGCCGTAATCTTCATTGGTTCGTCTAATTCAGATACGGTTTCGTCATCCAGACCCAGAGCTTCCCTGAATTTATTTTCTAGGGAATCGATTCGCAATAGATCTGCATCCAATTCTATATCTTTTTTATCCAGATCTCTAGCCAGTTCGATTATAATAGCAGCTTCGATATTAGCTATCGTTTCGTCCGTTGGTTCTGATTGGTCCCTATACTTTATCATGGTCCTCAAATGGAATTTTGACTCTTCCCAAAAAGGATCCTCTTTTGCCAGCGACAGGGTTTCCAAAAGGTGCTTCTCACCATGTATTTTTGCATATTCCTGATAGCCTCTATAGATTTCCTGGATTTTTTTGATCATTTCTTGATCCTGAAATACAGGATATTCTTCAAATTCTCCCGAATTCCAAATCGGTGTGTAAGCAGGGCGCATAACTCGAAGTATTTTTACTGCTGGCAATGCAAGGGCTATAAAACGGTAGAACGATTCTGGAAGGATGGTATAGGGAAAAATAAAAGTGTTTTGCGCTAACATCTTTATGACCTCATTTTTCGAAACTTTATTTTTTATAAATCGTCCCAAAATAAAGGTAGAGAAGGTTTCTGTATTTTTAGTTTGTCACAAGCCTTATTCAGTAGCTCTCTTATAGCCTCTTTTCCTTCGTTTCCAAGGTCAAGGCTGTATTCATTAACAAATGATTCTATGTGCCTATTTATTATTTCTCTGTCCATTTCTTGAGCATGTTTTAAAATGAACGGCCATATTTTGTTACTGTTTTTTCTTGCATAATCAATGCTCTTTTTTATCAGCGAGTTTACATTAGCCATTGTTTTTTTGTCTATCCTTCTCTTTATCGCTATAACACCAAGAGGTAAGGGAAGCTTTGTGGTTTCCTCCCAGAAAGCCCCAAGATCCAATATTTGCTTCAAGCCGAATTGATGGTATGTCCATCTTCCTTCATGAATTACAACTCCTGCATCGATTGCCCCCTTTTTTACTGACGGCATTATTTGGTGAAAAAGCATTTCAATTCTTTCACCGTGATGAAATCCAGCAAAGTCCAGTAGGAAGTGAGCTGTTGTGTGCTTCCCTGGAATTGCCATTTTGCAGCCTGCTAATTCCCTGGGATTTTTCCCCTGTCTTGCAACCACTATGGGGCCGCAACCTTTTCCTAGGGCACCTCCCGTTGTAAGAATGGTGTAATCCTGCCATATGTTTAGATACGCAAAGGCAGATATTTTTACGATGTCAAGTTCTCCTTGTATGGCCCTTTGGTTTAGTTCCGTTATATCCCCTATGAAAACGTTAAACCCCGGCTCACTCTCCAGGAAATTATTGGCCAGTGCACCAAAGATAAAGGTGTCATTTGGGCAAGACGAAAATCCTAATTTCAGGAACGTGGTATCAGTCATCTTCTATTTCTCCATAATGGTAGCTTGAACTCCTATTGCATCCAAGATAGTTAAAATTACTTGTACAGTATTACGCAGTGCAAGATCTATCTTCCAATTGGCTCGATTTCTGTCTCCAGCAACATTACTAATACCTCTTACAGGTAATACAGGAACACCTGATCGGTGGCCAGCTATCATTACTGCCGCTGTTTCCATATCTTCAATTGTGGCATCGAATTTTTTCCGGCGGAAATTCGCGATATTCCATGCTCCACTCGTCATGGATACTGAAACAGCTTTACCAAACAGAATATTGAAATTTTCGAAATGCTCTGAAGCAATACTTTTTCTGACCAGTTGTATGAGATCTGGGTGAGTCTCAAGAACTGCATAGACTTCGGTTCCATTCCCTTTCACCAACACGGGTATTCCTATGTCCTTATATGAACCGTGGTTTTCATAACTATAAATTACCCCTTCATCTCCTAAAAAACATTTTTCAATTACCACCACATCACCCATGTTATTTCCTCGATGGTTATATATTCCCGCGATTCCAAAATGTACGATAAAATCTATGTTATACAAGGCACACAAAACTCCCGTAACATATGAAGCGTTTGTCTTTCCTATTCCACTAACAGTAAAAAAAACTTCATGTTTGTCGGTTCGATATGTCCATATTGGTATATCAAAAACGGATTGAGAAGTTACTCCATGAAATTTCTCAATCAAAGGGGTAATTTCCAATTCTGTTGCAGTAAGTAGGGCAATCTTTTTTAAAGAATTTCTCATTTTTTGTTATTTGTTAGTGGTTAATCTTCAGCTATTTGATTTTTAAATTCACTTCGATTCAAGTATATTTCTTTTTTTGTTTTATGGAAGAAAATCTCTGATTTTCTATCAAGGGATAAAGTTATGGTGCTTAAAGATCGAATACTGGATCCCCCTGTATTTATGGCTCCCATGGCAGGAATAACCCGGGCGGAATTCAGAAGATTTGTATCAAAATTTGGCGCTTCGATGGTAGTTTCTGAAATGATTAGTGTTGAGGGGTTAATAAGAAAGGATAGAAAAAGTTGGCAATATGTAAAAGTAAATAAGGAAATAGAAGCCTTAGAGGTTTTTCAGATTTTTGGTTCAAATGAAGCTAGCTTTCGAAATGCGGCCAGGATGCTTTTTGACCAGGGAGTACAGTGTATTGATATAAATGCTGGTTGTCCGGTGCCAAAAGTAGTTCGCCAGGGAGGAGGCGCAGCTCTTTTGAAGAACCCTGATAAACTCTTTCGTATCGTAGAAGCCGTAAGGAGTTCCGTTAATATCCCTGTAACAGTCAAGCTGAGACTTGGTTGGGATGATAAGTCCATCAATATTCTTGATATAGCGAAAGAGTTAGAAAATATTGGAGTGGATGCTATTGTGCTGCATGCGAGAACAGCAAAGCAACTCTATTCTGGAACTGCAAAATGGGAATGGATAAAAAAGGTTAAGACACAGGTCAGAATTCCCGTTGTAGGTAATGGAGATGTAGTAAGTGTTACTGATGCGTTGCGCATGTTTAAAGAAACAGAATGTGATGGTGTTATGATCGGTCGTGGTGCCCTTGGTAACCCCTGGCTATTCCAGGCACTTGCTGCTCATATTAAACCCTGTAGATGGAAAGAGCCTAAAGATGACTGGAATCTTTTTTTCACCACCGTTGTGGAATATGTTGAAGAACTTGCTAAAAATTGCAATCATCCAGGGTACATAAGAAGGGTACTGATGTGGTTTTCTAAAGGGTGTCCGGAAGCTTCATACTTGAGAGGAGAGATAATAAAACAGAATACCGTCAGTGGTATGATGAAAAAATTTGAAGAATGGTTTGACCGTTATGTGATATCCAGCGGGATACCTTTTTTGAAAGCAAAGAAACTTGTGGAGTGATTAAGTATGAAAGTTGTAGTGGCGAAAACGGCAGGATTTTGTAATGGGGTAAAATATGCTTTAGAGATGCTTTTAAGAGTGCTAAGGGAAAAAAAATCGGGAGAAGTTGTATGTACCTATGGTCCCTTGATTCATAACAATCATGTACTGAGAATGCTGAGAGAGAGGGGTGTTGAGGAGATAGATAAACCTGAAGAAGCTGCTGGCAAAATTGTTGTTATAAGAGCTCATGGTGTACCTCCACAAACCAGAAAGATTTTGTATGAAAATGCGGTAAAGGTGATCAATGCTACCTGTAAGCGAGTTGCCAGGGTTCAGGCGGTTATAAAGCAGCACGCCAAAAAGGGATATCATACTGTTATTGTTGGCGATGAAGATCATGCGGAAGTGATTGGGTTGAAGGGTTACGCTGGTGAGAATGGAATTGTTATTCAATCTGCAAAGGATATAGTTCTTTTGCCAGATAGTTGGAAAAAGGTATTGCTTGTTGCTCAGACAACACAAAATGAAGAAATATTTGATCGAATAAGTAAAGAGTTTTTGAAAAAGTATCCACAGGGTATTGTAAAAAGAACCATCTGTGCTGCAACTAAAGAGCGGCAGAATGAGGTCAAAGAGCTTGCTAAGGAAGTTGATGCGATGGTGATAGTGGGAGGATTCCATAGTGGGAATACCGTAAGACTTACTGAGGTTTCCAGATCTACGGGAACCCCTACTTATCACGTTGAAACGGAGAAGGAATTGCCCTTTGATGAAATTAGCAAGTACAAATTAATAGGGGTTTCTGCCGGCGCTTCTACTCCTCAGTGGATGATTCACAACGTTGTTCAAGCATTGTCGGAACTATAGATTCTAAAGTTGGCGATGAACATTGCTAACCCCTCAAGAAGTTCTGTGCCAGTTAGCGTTGTAATACCGACCTTTAACAGGGCATCTTTAGTACGGGAAGCTATTTTATCTGTTGTTCATCAAAAGATTGTGAAACCTCTTGAAATAATAGTGATAGATGATGGGTCGACTGATGATACTGAGTCTGTTGTAAGGTCTATAAGAGGCGATATTGTTTACATTTACCAAAACAATCAAGGTGTTAGTGCAGCAAGAAATGTTGGAATCTGTGTATCAAAAGGCGAATGGATAGCCTTTCTGGATTCTGATGACCTATGGCTACCTCATAAATTGTATTACCATTGGAATTACTGTGTGAACAATCCGGGTATATTCATATCCCAGACTGATGAAGTGTGGTTGAGAAATGGAGTCAGACTAAATCCTAAGAAATACCACAAAAAACCAGAGGGTTATTGTTTTGAACGTTTACTCGAGAGATGTTTGATAAGCCCATCAGCGGTTATGATACATCAGTCGGTATTTGAGAAAGTTGGGTTATTTAATGAGCTTTTACCGGCCTGTGAGGACTACGATTTGTGGTTGAGAATTGGCTGCAGGTATGAAATAGGACTTGTTGATAAAAAACTTGTTATTAAGAGGGGAGGCCACGACGACCAGCTTTCTTCTACTGTTGAAGCTCTTGATAAATACAGAATTATAGCGTTAAAAAGCTTATTGTTAAAAGAAAAGCTTGATTTTCCCAAAGTTTGTCAGGTGATTGAGACTCTAAAAAAGAAGTGTTTTATTTATGGTGAAGGATGTAGAAAGCGAGGAAGAATAGAAGAAGCTCAATATTATTTTAAACTTCCCGAGCTGTTAAGCGAGCTATTTTTTTTAACATCCGATAAAACAAGTTTAAATGTTCCGCCATCGAACTTTGCCAAATAAAATGTTCTTTCAGTGTTCAGAGTGTTTTTAAAGTGCATAATTCCTGTTACGCCGCTGAAAGTCATTTTGTCAGGCAATCTTGAATGTTTCACTATTTTTTCCAGTACAAGAAATGTTGCGTCATAAAAAATGGCACTTATCCATCGAGGGTAAGTAAAATAGATTTTTTCAAATTCTGAAGAAAAATCTTTGCTGCGAGGGGATTTGCTGTTTGTAACGTAGGGACGCACAAAGAGAAAATTTCTCAAATCTTTCGGAGGTATGTTGGACACAAAGAAATAGTCAAATTGTTTAGTGACAAGGAATTGACCTTTATATCCTCTGGTCTTGAGTTGTCTGTAGATTCTAAGTATCCACAGGGGTTCTCCTGCCAGCCAGATAACTTCCGGTTTTTTTGCGAGCACATCTTGTAATGCTTTGTCTGAAGGATTGCCGTCGGTTTTCCATTTTACGGTGAATAGCTTGGTACCCCCAGTCTGTACAGTTTTTTTGAAAGAATTATATAAGACATTGCTATATTCCGACCCGTCAACAATTATGGCTTTAATTTTCTGTGAAAATTTGTCTCTAAAAAGCTTCCCGATAAATTGGCCTTCTAGGCTATCAGTTCCAAGCATGGAAATAACATTCGGCAGATTCTTTAAAGTTTCATTAGAACATGCTGGTGCTATAATAAGAATTTTGGGATGTTTCATGGCTAAGGCTAAAATTTTTTTTGTCGGCATATGAACTATGATGATAGTCTGATTCTTAGGTAATATCTGGAAAAGATCAATTTTTTCCGGACTGTTTTTGGTCCAATCAATATAGCTCAGTTCAATATCGTGCGAATTGGATCCGAATTGCTTAATAGCGAGATCAATTCCCTGTTTTGCAGCTGTTCCTTCACAGCTAAAAGGTCCACTTAAGGGCAGGATTGCTACAAGTTTTATATGACCTTTATGGTGATCTTTGGCGATAACACTTTTTTCTACGGGCTTTGTTTCAGATAACGAAGCCTTGTTTTTATCCTTGTATTCATCGTACCAAAAGAATACAGAGGCTAATAGGCAAAGGCAGATTACCAATCGGGTTATCAGCTTGAATTTGTCCTTATCTTTCATTTTCCGTTTCTTTGCGTCCTCTGAATATCAACCGAATTGGGGTTTTATCTAAGCTAAATGATTTACGTAGTTGATTGGTAAGATATCTTTCATAGGAAAAATGAACATCATCAGGTCTGTTACAGAAGATTACAAATGTGGGTGGCTTTATGGAAGGTTGGGTTATGTAGTAAAATTTTAGCTCCCTTCCTCCACGTTGAGGTGGGTGATGTTTATTGAGTATTTGCTGAAAAGTTCTGTTTAAAAGGCCTGTTCCAATGCGAGTTTTGTACTGTTTATAGATACTTCCAACGGCAGGAAATATTTTGTTTATATTTTTTCCAGTTTCCGCAGACATGGCAATTATCGGGGCAAAAGATAAGAACTTAAAACGCCTCTTTACATCGTCCATGAGAAATTTCGTATAGGATCTATCTTTTTGTACGAGATCCCACTTGTTGACCCCTATGATACATGCCCTATAACGCTTTTGGATATATCCCCCTATATGTAGATCTTGATCAGATGGTCCCTCAGTAGCATCAATAAGCAACACCGCTAGATCTGCTCTTTCTATGCTTTCCAATGCCTTGATGATACTTATCTTCTCTATTTTTTCCCTGACCCTTCCTTTACGGCGTATTCCGGCTGTATCGACAAAGATGTATCTTTTATTTGGAGTGCGAATCTCAACATCCACGGAATCTCGAGTGGTTCCAGGAATTTCACTAACTACAACTCTAGGCGTTCCGGCAAGCCTGTTGACCAGTGTAGATTTTCCCACATTCGGACGACCGACAACGGCTATCCTTACGCTGTCATCGTCTGTCTTTCCAAAAGTTTCATCCTGATCCTGTAGTGATGCCACTACACTATCCATAAGTTCGTCTACGCCATATCCGTGGGTTGCACTGATTGGATAGATGTTTTCAACTCCAGTTTCATAAAACTCCGAGAGCATCAATTCATACTTCGGGTTGTCTACTTTATTAACAGCTAGAAACAACGGCTTGTTCAGCTTCCTTAGTTCCTTTATGATTTCCTTGTCTTGAGGGTGTAAGCCAGTGCGTACATCTGATAAAAAAATAATAACAGATGCCTCTTCTATGGCGAATCTAACCTGTTCCTGGATTTCCTTCTCGATTGATGGATTGGCTCCAGTATCAGATACTATACCGGCGGTGTCTACTAGTAGGAATCTTTTATTTTCCCATTCTGTGTGTTCATACAACCTGTCCCTAGTAACCCCAGGCAGGTCATCAACTATGGCCTTTCGGCTTCGGGTTATTCTATTGAACAGTGTTGACTTTCCAACATTCGGACGCCCTATAATTGCAACAACAGCCATTTTTACCTACTGGTTCATGGATGCCAGGAATTCAGCATTATCCTGAGTACCCTGCATTTTGTCCAAAAGAAATTCCATAGCATCAACAGGATTTAACGGTGATAAGAGCTTCCTGAGTATCCAAATTCGGTTGAGTACATCAGGAGGGATAAGTAATTCTTCCTTTCTGGTTCCCGATTTATTTATGTCAATGGCAGGGAATATTCGTCTGTCAGCAAGGCGTCTGTCTAATACAATTTCCATATTTCCAGTGCCTTTGAATTCCTCAAAGATAACTTCGTCCATTCTACTTCCCGTATCTATTAATGCTGTGGCAACTATTGTTAGACTGCCGCCCTCCTCGATATTTCTTGCTGCGCCAAAGAAGCGTTTAGGTCTGTTTAGAGCATTCGAGTCTAAACCTCCAGAAAGTATCTTTCCACTCGGAGGTACAACTGTATTGTAGGCACGAGCAAGCCTTGTAATACTGTCCAGTAAAATGACGACATCTTTTTTATGTTCTACCAGTCTTTTTGCCTTCTCAATAACCATTTCAGCTACTTGCACATGGCGCTGGGCAGGCTCATCAAAGGTTGAACTAACGACTTCAGCTCTAACGTTCCTTTCCATATCGGTTACTTCTTCAGGCCTTTCGTCAATCAGCAAAACTATCAAATAAGCATCTGGATGATTAACTGAAATGGCATTTGCAATGTTTTGGAGGAGCATTGTTTTTCCGGTACGGGGTGGAGCTACAATCAGTCCCCTTTGGCCAAATCCTATGGGAGTGAGGAGGTCCATTATTCTGGTTGAAAAATTATCGGGATCTGTTTCTAGGTGAATTCGACGGTTAGGATAGATTGGGGTCAGGTTGTCAAAAAGTATTTTGTCTTTAGCTACTTCTGGGGACTCGTAGTTTATTGTTTCTACTTTTAAAAGAGCAAAGTACCTTTCATTATCTTTTGGAGGACGTATCTGACCGGCTACGGTGTCTCCTGTTCTAAGATTAAATCGTCTAATCTGAGAAGGAGATACATATATGTCGTCAGGTCCGGGCAGATAGTTATAATCTTGGGTTCTCAAAAATCCAAAGCCATCTGGTAATACTTCGAGAACACCCTCCCCATAAATTATGCCGCTTTTCTCAGCGTGCGACTGAAGAAGGGAAAATATAAGTTCCTGCTTGCGCATAGATGCGGCACCTTCGATGCCATACTCCTGAGCTAGCTCTAAAAGATAAGTGATGTTTTGCTTTTTTAACTCAGCTAGGTTTAAAATACCCTGGACGGCTTCAATTGATTCGGTTTTTGCAGCCATGTCACTTTCCTTATTGTTGGTGTTAATAACCTTTGCCATTTTCTTCACATCTCCTCGCTTCGAAAATTTCTGGAACTTTTACCGATCTTAATTAGCTATGACGGAATTATTGAGGAACCATTACTGAGAAACAATTGGGATTAAAAACCTATTTTAGACCAAATACTAGGCCTGTTAACACCCTTTGCAACTTCTTTGTTGCATTTCTCTAAAAGTTTTTCCACCTGTTTTACCTTTCCCATTTCCTCTACTTCCGGGAGATACTCTGATAACAGG
>JALXAE010000087.1 GCA_026992355.1 Syntrophobacterales bacterium
TTCAAGGTTAACCACCTTGAGATAGTTAGCAAGTTTTGTTTCGGAAATGTCGAAATCACCTCGAATTACGGCAAGCACAAGTTTTCCGTCTGCACTATAGGCAACAGTTTTTAGAAATCTTTCTTCAGGTATGTCAAAGAATGACATCAACTCTGCTATTGTTTTAACGTTTGGTGTTTGGACTCGCTCCATAGGGGGAGTTTTGGATATGTCGGGATCTTCTGGCATGTTTTTTACACCGATGGCTTTTTCGGTGTTGGCCCTATAGCTGCACTTTGAACAACTAACAAATCTGTCTTCTCCATATTCAGAAGGAAGCATAAATTCATGGGAACCCGTACCTCCCATTATTCCGGTGTCTGCTTCTATCGGAACCGATTCCAATCCGCACCTTGCGAATACTCTTAGATAAGCGTTGTAAACCCTGGGGTAATATTTGTCCAAATCCTCAAAATTATGATGAAAACTATAGCCATCCTTCATGGTAAACTCGCGAACTCTCAAAAGTCCTCCTCTCGGACGTGCCTCATCTCGAATCTTTGTGTGAATTTGGTAGAGCATAACGGGGAGGTCTCTGTATGATTTTATAAATTGCTTTGCCACGTCTGTCACCACTTCTTCGTGAGTCATGGCAAGAACAAAGTCACGGTTTTTTCTGTCTTTGAACCTGAAAAGCTCAGGCCCAATGTCATAATATCTCTTAGTTTTTTTCCAGAGTTCAGCAGGATTTAAAACTGGCATCGTGATTTCTTGTCCTTCGATGCCATTCATTTCCTCCCTTAATATGGCTTTTATTTTTTCTGCCACACGGTGTCCAAGGGGCAATAAGGTATAGATGCCTGCTGCCACTGGATAGATATAAGATCCGCGGAGCAGATAAATGTGTGATGGTGTTTCAGCTTCTTTGGGTGTTTCGTAAAAGGTATGAATGAATGCCTTGCTGAAGCGCATTTGAAGAATCCTCCTCACGTTTTTGTTTGCCAAGATTCCACCAGCTCAACTAAATTACCTGAAATAAAAGATTTTTTCATGAAATTTTTTTGGTTTTTACTAGGATTCTGGACAAAATGGCTTGTTATTGTTAAGTGTTAAGCAATTTGGTTGACTGGATATAGAAATAGTCCATGAATTTTAGAAAAGAGAGGTTGGCCAATTGGACGAAGGATCGTCTAAAAGCTTGGTAGCTTGGTTGCGCAAGGTTTTCCAACGTCTTGCCGGTATTGATAAACCCGAGGAACTGGAAAAAGAAATACGGGAGTTGATCGAGGAAGGGGAACTCCAAGGAATCATTTCAGAGGATGAGGGAGAAATGATTCAGGGGATTTTTTCTTTCAGGGACACGGTAGCCAGAGAAATAATGGTTCCCCGGACAGATGTTACGGCGATTCGGTCTGACACTAAACTGGATAAAATTGTTCAAATAATAGTAAAAAGTGGCCATTCTAGATTACCCGTGTTTGATGATACATTGGACAATATAGTTGGTATTGTTCATGCCAAGGACTTATTAAAATACTGGGGAGAAAGCGACGTTGAAGCCAGAGATTTGGTAAGGCCTCCTTATTACATTCCAGAAACAAAGAAAATTAGTGCAGTTCTTGCGGAACTCAGGCGCAGAAAGTCACATCTAGCTATTGTAGTTGATGAGTATGGTGGAACAGCGGGCATCCTTACTCTGGAGGACATAATAGAAGAAATTATTGGCGATATTATGGATGAGTATGATTCAGAGAGCGATCTCATAAGGAAAAATGAGGATGGGACCATTGTTGTAGATGCCAAGCTTGATGTAGAAGATTTGGAAAAATATATGGAAGTAGAACTCCCGGAAGGTAAATACGAATCCGTTGGGGGCCTGATTATAAGCATCTTGGGTCGTGTTCCAAGGCCTGGTGAAAAAGTTACATGCGGTGAAGTTGAGATGGAAGTTCTTGAGGCCACCGAAAAGAAGATTGAAAAAGTCTTGATTAGAAGAGTGGATATGGAGGGAACTGACGAAAACGAGGCATCTTCTTGCACGTCGATATGATCCGGGTTTTCCTTTTTTGGGCATTCTGTTAGTTTTATTTGCTAGCGGATGTCTTTTATCCTTTTCCTTTCCTCCTTATAAAGTCTGGTACTTAGCCTGGGTTGGTTTCAGTCCATTACTTTGGTGCGCTTGGTCTGAAAAGTTGACCCCCAGACAGCTTTTCGTCTGTGGGTTTGTTTTTGGTACGGGCCACTATTTGACCTCTCTATATTGGATTGTCTATGTGGTAATTCATTATGGACACTTATCCTACCTGGGTGCAATTCCGATTTTTCTTCTGCTTATAGCCTATTTGTCCGTTTATACGGGCCTTTTTCCAGTATGTTGTACTTTTTTGGACAGTGCTGGATTGAGATGGATTATAGCGCCTTCCCTATGGGTAGTGCTTGAGTGGATCAGAGGCAAACTTATTACTGGCTTTCCCTGGAATCTGCTGGGCTATTCTCAGGGTGATCTGAATTGTATTCTTCAAACGGCGGATCTGTGGGGAGTTTATGGTGTCAGCTGGATTGTTATGTTGATTAATACTAATTTAATTACAACGTTTTCCGCCAGGGGGAAAAAGAGCTGGTTTGGCTGGATAGTTTTGATATGCTTGCTAACCTTCTGTTTGTTTTATGGTAGGTCTGAAATAAGTATCTATAAACGAATTTCTGAAGAAGACTCAAAATATCAGATAGCTGTTTCTCTTGTTCAGGGCAATATTGATCAGGCTCAGAAATGGGACAAAAAATTTAGAAGATTTACAATGAACAGGTATTTTAAACTTACCAGGCAGGCTGTTGAGCAGTTACCTGGAGTTAGCCTGGTGATTTGGCCCGAGACTGCCATGCCATTCTTTTTTGGAGTAGAACGGGAATCTACGGAAAAAGTAATCAATTTTGCAAAAAATCTAGGCGTCTCAATACTTTTTGGCAGTCCGGGAATTTCTGTTGATGAGAGAGGAAAGGTTAACGGGTTTTTAAACAAGGCCTATCTTGTTGGTAGAGACGGTAAAATTTTGGGAGAATATGCCAAGGAGCATTTAGTGCCATTCGGTGAATATGTGCCGCTGAAAAAGATATTATTTTTTGTAAAACGGCTTGTTCCTGCAGCAGGCGATTTCGTTCCCGGAAAAACTCCTGGGATTATTAAATTCGGGAACGCTAAGATTGGGCTTTTAATTTGTTATGAAGCTATTTTCCCTGAGCTTGCCCGGAAGAGGGTTCATGCAGGGGCTGAGGCTATTATCAACATAAGCAACGATGCCTGGTTTGGCCAAACCAGTGCCCCCTTTCAGCATCTTGAGATGGCTAAATGGAGAGCTGTTGAAGTCAGACGTCCTCTTATCAGGTGCACTAACACCGGTATTAGTGCTATAATTAATGTAACAGGTACCATTAAAAGAAGCCTATCACTTTTCGAGGATGGTTTTATAAGTGGATATATTGTACCATTAAACACTATTACTTTTTACGTGCGTCATGGTGATGTCTTCGTTGTCTTTTGTGCGTTGACTGTGCTTTTCAGGCTGGTGTATGTGTTGCGTGAATTTAAAAAAGCTCGGGAGGGATTTGTAATATGACTGTAGATGTTATGGATGTCAGGTCTAACCTCAGAGAAATTTCCGAACGGTTAAAAGTCCTGGGAGGGTATCTTTGACATAGATACGAAAAAGAAACGTTTGGAAGAAATTGAGCTTTTGATGGCTCGTGAAGATTTTTGGGCGAAACCTGAGGAATCGAAGCAGGTTTTGCGAGAACGATCCGAAATCACAGATGTTATAGCTCAGTGGAATAAGATAAGAGAGGATGTTGAGGAATGTGAGCTCCTTCTGGAACTTGCCATGGAAGAAGACGATGAAGGCACCATGCAGGAGGTTTCTGAACGAACGGCGTCTTTAAAAAAGGTATTACGAAGTCTTGAGCTTGAACAGCTGCTTAATGATGAAAATGATGTTAGAAGTGCAATAGTTAGTATTCATGCGGGGGCAGGTGGAACTGAGGCGCAAGACTGGGCTCAAATGCTTCTCAGGATGTACCTTAGGTGGTGTGAGCGTAAGGGTTATAAGGTTGAAATTGTGGATATGCTTGATGGAGAAGAAGCCGGTATCAAAAATGTGACTTTTACTGTTTCAGGAAAGTATGCTTATGGATTTTTGAAGGCAGAATCCGGGATACATCGACTTGTAAGAATTTCTCCCTTTGATGCTAGTGGAAGGCGACATACTTCTTTTGCTGCCGTGTTTGTTTATCCGGAAATCGACAATGAGATAGTTATAGATATAAAGCCGTCCGACTTACGGATAGATACATTCAGAGCAAGCGGGGCAGGGGGGCAGCATGTAAACAAGACCAGCTCAGCTGTTAGAATAACCCATTTACCCACTGGCATAGTAGTAACCTGTCAAAATGAAAAGTCCCAGCATCGAAATCGGGAAATAGCCATGAAAATTTTGAAAGCCCGGTTGTATGAGCGCGAGCGTAAGAAGCAACAGGAAAAGCTTCAGGAAATTCACGATAATCTTGATGAGATTGCTTGGGGAAATCAGATAAGATCCTACATTTTGCAGCCTTATAGGCTTGTAAAAGACCATCGTACCCAGGTTGAACGAGGCGATGTTGATAATGTGTTAGATGGAGACCTTGACGAGTTTATTGAAGCGTATCTTTTAAAGCAGTTGAAAGATAAGGAACAGGCGGCAAAGGCAAGTTAGGTTTTCAACAGACCCTGGAAAGAAGGACGTTCAACTGTTTTATTTGCGAGGAAACTATGAAGAAGCTGTTTAGTGCTCAAAGTGTTACAGTTATTGGAGTTTCCAGTTCGCCAACTAATCTCGGTAGAGCCATAGTTTTTAATTTGGTGAAATACCAGTTTAACGGTGTGATATATTTGGTGGGGAATAAAGGGGGAAGCTTTTTGGGCTTTAAAATCTATAAGTCTGTACTTGATGTTCCTGAAACAACTGATCTTGCAGTAATTCTTGTTCCTGCTCGCGTTGTCCCATCAGTGCTCGAAAATTGTGGCAAGAAGGGGATACCGAGAGTTGTTGTTGAATCTGCCGGTTTTGGGGAGTTAGGAGAAGACAGGAAGGCTTTAGAAGATGAAATTTTGGAGATTCTGGAACGTTATAGCATGAAGCTTATTGGTCCTAATTGTATCGGGATCATTAATAGGCATTCTGGATTGGCTGTTCCTTTTATGCCTATTGAGCCTGAAGCTCCACCTGGAAAGGTCAGCATTATATCCCAAAGTGGCGGTGTTGGAGCAAGCATCCTGAATAGTTTAGGGGCTGAAAGGATGGGCTATAGCCTATTTGCTTCAATCGGAAACAAACTACATTCCAATGAGTGTGACGTTCTGGAATGTTATTTAGATGATCCCAATACGGATATTGTTTTTTGTTATCTTGAGGGTATTGCCGATGGAAGGCGTTTGATGAAACAGGCGATGGCTACTTCTAAGCCGATTATTCTGCAGAAATCAAACCGTACGGAGGTTAGTCATAATATAGCGAGGTCTCATTCTGCTTCACTTGCCGTTAATGATTCTGTGGTGACAGCTGCATGTAAACAATCGGGAATTATCCGAGTGGAAGATCAAACTGAAGCCTTTACGATCATAAAGGGATTTGCTTTGCCGAAAGTTAAGGGCAATCGTCTGGGCATAATATCCAGATCGGGAGGACATGCCGTCATAGCTGCTGATGCGGCCGGAAAGTATGGTTTTTCGCTGCCGGAATTTCCTCAGGAAATTATAGATGAAGTAGAGAAGCATTCCAGAGCGGGGGTTATAAGGTTTCAGAACCCTCTGGATCTGGGGGACGTGTTTCATCTAGAACTTTATAAATTGCTTGCTGAGGAGGTTTTGAGAAATCCTTCCTTTGATTGTCTTTTGTTTATTCACCATTATCAGGGTTTATTCGATGCCGAGTCCTCAAGGGACCTGGTTAAAGCCCTACCAGGTGTGGTCGAACGTACTGGCAAGCCTTTAGCCCTGTGTCTCTTTACTCCTGAAAAGGAGCTCGCAATAAACCGCAGAAATGTAAATTTTCCTATTTTTACTGACCCATACGATGCCATGAAGGCTCTTGCAGCATCGAGGGATTTTTACACGTCACAGGTTTATCCTTTTCCGGAGAAAAGGCTAGATAACATTTTCCCGGACAAAGCAAAAAGTATCCTCGAAAGTTGCTCGGGTAAGAAAGGTTATGTCGATCCCGCGTTAGCAGCCAAAGTTTTGGAAGCTTATGGAATTTCCCTTGTCCCATGGCGCTATGCCAGGAATGAAAACGAGGTTCTGTTGGCAGCAGAAGAAATAGGATTTCCTGTTGCTCTCAAAACAGCTTCTGAAAAGGTCGTCCACAAAAGCGATGTTGGAGCCGTGAGATTAAATATCAAAAACGCTTCCGAGCTTATAGAGGCATATAAAAACCTTTGCTCTTTTGATAAAAGCGTAGTGGTTCAAAAAATGGTGGAGGAGTTTGCAGTCGAGTGGATAATTGGAGGCCGGAAAGATCCTGATTTTGGAGCTGTTATAGTAACCGGTTTGGGTGGAATTTACGTTGAAGCCTTAAAGGATTTTAGCATCAGGATTGCACCAGTAGGCCCCGAAGAAGCCTTTAAAATGATATCAGAAACAAAGGGTAAAAAGCTTTTGGATGGTTTTAGGGGACACCCAAGATTAAATATAGATGCTCTTGCAGATGCTATTTCAAGGCTTTCCTGGCTTTTACATGATTGTTCAAACATCATGGAAATTGATTTAAATCCTGTGTTGATTGGCAAAGATGAAATAAACGTTGTAGACTGGAGAATGTCCCTATGTGGAAATTCGCATTCAGCACAAAATCGTTGAGGTATTTATCCCTGGCAGACTCGATAAAAGAGATAGCTCAAGCCGGTTTTCATGCTATTGAGCTTTATGCTGAAAGACCTCATGCATATCCTGAAGACTTTAATGCAAAAGAAGTGTCGAAATTGATATCCATTATGGATGATCTCAAAATAAAAGTGATTAACATCGATGCTTATGGTACTTACGGAGCTTCTCAGTCGAGCAAATATCTTTCTTGGTTATCAGAAGACTGGCTTGAGCGGGAACAACAGATTAAATATGTACTAGATTGTGTCAGAATTGCTGCTGCTTTGGGAGTGCCTTGC
>JALXAE010000088.1 GCA_026992355.1 Syntrophobacterales bacterium
CATAAATATTGTTTATGTAGGACAAATTGTTATAAATAATAAATAAAATCGCTGTGCCCTATTTTACAGCAGTTTTCTTATCATTATAAAATATCAACAAAAATGTCATCGATGTTGTGCTAATTGCCAGTTAAAATGTAATGGTATAACCTGTTTTCCTAATTAAAGCTGCGAACATCAAGTTTTTGCCGGAAGCAGCTTCTGCTCTTCCAGCAATTTCTCAAAACTCTTTTCATCGAGCACCTCTTTTTCAAGAAGCTGTTTGGCAATTACATCAATTTTATCCTTATTCTCCGAAATCAACTTCTTTACCTTTTTGTATGTCTCGTCAAGAATTCTCTTTACCTCCTCATCTATCATTGCAGCAGTCTCAGGACTGTACTGCTTGACACCTCCAAACTGGCTTTCGACAGCTAAAAACTGCTGCTGTGGCTTCTCCAGCGTCATTAACCCAATTTTATCGCTCATACCGTACATAGTAACCATTTTTCTGGCTGTATCGGTTGCCTTTTCCAGATCATTCTGAGCTCCGGTTGATATATCTCCAAAAAAAACCTCCTCTGCAGCTCTTCCGCCGAGAAGAACCGCTATTTTATTAAGCAGCTCTTCTTTTGTCATTAGGTACCTGTCTTCGGTTGGCAACTGGAGGGTGTATCCTAAAGCGCCAATTCCACGAGGTATTATGGATATCTTATGAACCGGTTCATCCGTTAAAAGAGCCCCCACAACAGCATGACCCACTTCATGGTAGGCCACCCTTTCCTTCTCCTTTTTGTTTATCAACCTGTTCTTCTTTTCAAGCCCCGCTACTACCCTTTCAATGGCCTCGTCAAAATCTTCCATTTTCACCCTGTCCCTGCCTTTTCTAATAGCGAGCAGAAGAGCTTCATTTACTATATTTGCAAGGTCAGCTCCAACAAATCCCGGAGTTGCTGCCGCGATCTTCTTTAAGTCTACCTCGGGGTCCAAATTTACATTTCTTGTGTGGACCTTTAATATTTCGTATCTTCCGTTCAAATCTGGCCTATCAACAAGTATCTGCCTGTCGAACCTTCCGGGTCTTAAAAGCGCGGGATCCAGAATTTCTGGCCTGTTAGTTGCCGCAAGGATAACTATTCCCTTCGATGTGTTGAACCCATCCATTTCAGTTAACAGCTGGTTAAGGGTCTGTTCCCTCTCATCATTTGCATAGGGGGTAATTCCCCTTGCTTTCCCCAGAGCATCAAGCTCATCTATGAAAATTATGCAGGGTGCCTTCTCCTGGGCCTGTCTGAAAAGGTCCCTCACCCTTGCTGCTCCAACTCCAACAAACATCTCAACAAAATCAGAGCCGCTCATACTGAAAAATGGAACACCGGCCTCGCCTGCTACAGCCCTTGCAAGAAGGGTTTTACCGGTCCCGGGAGGGCCAACAAGCAAGACCCCCTTTGGCAGTCTCGCCCCCATCTTTGCATACTTAGCCGGATTTTTCAAAAAATCTACTATTTCTTTAAGCTCCTGTTTTGCCTCATCAACACCTGCCACATCATCAAACTTAACACCGGTTTCATTTTCTGCGTATATTTTGGCTTTGTTCTTGCCAAAAGACATAACCCCTGCATCGAAGGTTTTGCCAAGCTTTTTAAATAGAACCATCCAGATGAGGTACAGTATAAGAAGAGGAATCACCCATGAAAAGAGAAAATTCTTTACCCACGGATTTTCGTACTTGCCGTAAAAGGTTACATTATGCTTTTTGAGGAAATCGATGAGTTCATTGTCCTGAACCCTAACTGCGACATAAGTTTTAGGCCTCTCCTCTTTTGAAGCGGGTTTTTCAAAGCCCACCAATCTCTGATCAGAAATTTCAACAGAAGTTATTTTCCCATTCTCGACCATCTTCAAAAACTTGCTGTACGGAACTACTTCAACCTGTGGCCTTACAAGGATCGATTGAAGAATCATCATAACTATTATTACAAAAACTACATACCAAATAGAAAAATGTGTCTTCTTATCCATAACCAAACTCCAACTTTTTATATTTTTATGCCTCTATAC
>JALXAE010000089.1 GCA_026992355.1 Syntrophobacterales bacterium
TTCTCTAAGGTTTCCACTATGTCCTTAAAAACCTGCAAAAATTTTTCCCTCCGTTGGGTATCCCACACATCAAACTCAAGAACATGCTCCAAAAACCTTCCCAAAGGTTTGTTTATATAATCCTCTATAATCAAACTCAGACGCTCTAGACATTTATCATAGAGATCACTTGAACTTGCCTTTTCACGATTAATCAGAAAGGCAAATTCTATTTCGAGGAGATTAAGAGCTATATTCTGAAGGTCTTCACAGTAGCTGTCAAAACAGTGCGCTAAGTATTTTCTCCTGTATCTGACAGAAAAAACCACACCGTGAGCTTGTTCAAACTCTCTGATAAATTCCACCTTTCGTATGGCAAATCTTGTAGCATAATCTCTTAAAGCTCCAAAGTACTCCCGAATGGTTTTTCCTTCCTTTGTAGGAACAGGCATTCTGGCAAGTTCAATCTCAAGAGCAACTTTAAGTTTCGGACTCCACTTTCTATCTTTGAAAAAATCGACAAATATCATATTATTTCCACCTGGTATTTTCTGCAAACACAGAGCACAACAATAACCTTGCACGGCGAATGGTGCAAAACAGCTGCTCCAGGTAGTTTTTTTGACGATTGTTAAAGGTTTCGTTTAAAATCTCAAGTTGACGCTCACATATAAACCATGTACACACGTAAGGTCTAAAGATTCTTTCTAATAGGCAACCAAAGTTTCTAACCCAGTAAGAACACCTTATCTGAAAACCGTTAGCTCTTGTTTGAAAGGGCGGGAGGGATACTCCCAAACCCACAAAAAAGAAAAGGTCAACTTCATTGTAAAAAACATGTTGAGCATCGCAACAAACATTCTCGCATCGGAAACAAGTATACTTGCACAAAAAATCCATTACAGGGTTTAATTCTAAAAGCAACTTTTTAATAGAAACCGCAATTTGTTGCACCAATTGCTTCCTTTCGGCAGCAAGTTTTTCGAAAGAAACAGCTATTGCACTCCCTATTTGCATCCATTCATCTCTGGTAATAAAACGCCTTAATGCACCAGGTTCCTCAACTAAATCAGTAGAAACAGGAGGGAGGTTTAAGCAATGATTAATGAAACTGTGAGGAAACAAAATCCCTTCAGGATTTTCATAACTGGAACTCCCGGATGCGGAAAAACCACTTTGATTAAAAAAATAGGAGACTTTTTGAGTGTTGCTCAAATCCCTATATCGGGTTTTTTTACTGAAGAAATCAGAGAGGGGGGTAAGCGAGTAGGTTTCAAAGTTATCGATTGGGAAGGTAACTCCGAAATTCTTGCTCATGTCCATATTGTAAGCTCAATCAAGATAGGAAAATATAACGTGTTTTTAGAAAACTTCGAAAAAATCGCCATCCCATCTATGAAACCCACAAATCCACATTCCATCGTAATCATAGATGAAATTGGTAAAATGGAGTGCGCATCAAACATTTTCAAAAAACTGTTGATGAATATTGTAAATTCAGAACGTCACTTAATTGCTACTATTGCCATCAAAGGCAACGACTTTATAGAAACATTGAAAAAACGATATTCTTCGTCTCTCTTTTTTCTCGACCGAACCAATCATAACACCATTTATCATCAAATCGTTGCTAAACTTTCCTCGCTTACTCAACAAAATCTTTTTCCTTAGGATGTACCACAAGTACGGGACATGGACCGTGATTTACCACATAGAGAGCCACACTGCCTATCAGAAGACTGCCTAAAGCCGAATGTCCCTGACAACCAACCACTATGAGATCAACATCCAGTTCTTTGGCCTTTTCTATTATTACCTGAGCAGGTCTTCCCTGGCTAATACCAAACTCAACATCAATCCCTTCACACCACTCTTCTGGAATAAACTGAGACAATTCCTTTTCACGATCTGCCGTCACCTTTCTCATTACCTCTATGAAATCACCCTTGTAACCCTTAATGCTTAATTCATGGATCGCGTCTACCACTCTTTGATTTATGACATGGAGAAAGATTACTTTTGCTTTTCTATCCTTTCCAATGGCCAATCCATACTTTACCGCCTGCCGGGAACTTTCAGAAAAATCCACGGGCACCAGTATTTTTTCTAGCCTAACCATAATAATCTCCTTTTCCCGAAAGTTTGCTTAACGGGCAATCGCCACACAAGGGATCCCTTTTGCAAAAATCCTTTCCCAACCGTACAATAAGCGCATGATACTCCTTAAAAAGCTCCGTATCAGGCTCAAGATATGTCATGAAAATCTCTTGTAATAGATGATAATTATACTTCGCATCGCATAGTCCATGCCTACTCAAAAAACGATGGGTATATCGATCAACAACAAAAACCGGTTTATTAGCTCCATACAGAATAATGCTATCGGCAGTTTCATAACCAATACCATATATGGAAAGCAATTCAGCCCGTAGCTCTGTAAGAGGCTGATTCAAGAATTTGTCGAGATCTCCATTCCAATTTCTATAAACATGGCCAACAAACTCCTTTAGCTTCTTTGCCTTTTGATTAAAATAACCCGACGGCCTAACCAGATCAGCAAGCCTGCTCTCGTCTATTTCGAACATAGCCTTAAGGCTCATAATCCCAGCGTTTTTTAAATTGTTTATCGCTCTCTCGACATTTGTCCAGCTGGTACATTGAGTAAGTATAGCTCCCACTATCATTTCAAAAGTGGTTTCAGCTGGCCACCAATTTTGACTGCCAAATCTTTCAAATAGAATGCGATAAGCATCAAGCAAAAAGCTTTTCATTAAGAACTTAGAACCATACTCCAGCAATTTCATTCTTACAGGCTGCACACTTTCCATTGGACAAACCATCAACTCTGCAAGAATAGCCCACACGCTTTATCAGTAGTTCACCACAAAAAGGACAATATGTGTTTTCTCCATCATCCCCGGGCACATTACCAGTATACACATATCTCAATCCTTCAGAAAAGCCAATTTCACGAGCTTTCCTTAGAACATCTAGAGGCGTTATGCTTACATCCAAAGTCTTATAAGCTGGATGAAAGCGGCTAATATGCCAGGGAATATTGGCATCCACTGAACAAATGAACCTGGCAATTTCGTGTAGTTCAGAAAAATCGTCATTCAACCCTGGTATTAATAATGTTGTTACCTCAACCCAAACATTCTCCTCTCTGAGTCTCTTAATCGTTTCCAAAACAGGTTCTAGTTTTGCGCCACACTGGGTTTTGTAAAAAGCATCGCTAAAAGACTTAAGATCAATGTTAGCTGCATCTAGTAAATCTTTTATCAGCTCAATTGTTTCTGGACTCATATAACCATTTGATACGAAGACATTGGTAATACCAACATCCTTCGCTAATTTCATTATCTCGTAAGCATATTCTAAGAAGATTGTGGGCTCAGTATAAGTGTAAGATATGGATTTGCAACCATGCGCTTTGGCGTCCCGTACAATTTCTTCCGGCTCAACCTCCTGTCCGTATATTATCCCTCTATCTTTTGGCATCTGAGAAATATCAGCATTTTGACAAAAAAGGCACCTGAAGTTACATCCAACCGTGGCAATAGAATAACTCAAAGAAGTTGGATAAAAGTGATAAAGAGGTTTCTTTTCAATGGGGTCAATATTTCTGGCAATTAATTTCTTATAATTTAAGGCATATAGAACTCCATCTCGGTTTTCTCTGACATAGCAGATGCCCTTTTTCCCTCGAGGGATTACGCACTTATGAGCACAGGTAAGACACTGGACTTTGCCATTATCTAAAGACTTATAAAGCATAACCTCTTTCATCTTCTGGCACCTCTTTCTTTTTTATGCTCTGCATATACAAATCAAAAGTTGCAGTATTGGACGCAATAAGCCCCTTATGAATGACAGGAACTGGGAGCTTAATTCCTACTTGGACAGCTTTTGCAACTTTTATTAAGAAAGCGGGGGCTATGTACTCATCAAATAAAAAAACATTTCTTTTGGGACGATCTCGCCATATTGCAATGTCCTTTAGTATATGAACATTGTCCGGGTGGCGAGCCAATAACCTTTTGGTTTTATAGTTACTCAAGGGACAACATTTCAACAGGGGATTTGCGTTTGCAAAAGAAAATAATCTTTCTCGCCATAAAATTGGAGAAAAAGGGTTTAGACTGATAATAAACACTAAATCTTTGGCAATTCTTAATCCCTCCATAAGCGCCTTTTCCGGTTGAGCCATAAACTCTAGGCTAAAAACAAAAAACACAACATCGTATTGGGAATCACCAAAGGGAAGGGAAGTTGCATCACAGTGTAAAATATGTACTTTCTCCGGTAATCGTTTAAGTGCCTTTTGGACAAGTTCATTCGAGACTTCTATTCCTGTAACCTGATGGCCAAGCATATATAACCATTTGAGGAAGCGACCAGAACCACAGCCAATCTCTATAACTTTACAGCTCCTCATGGGATTCCATAGGTCATTCACAGCTCTTTCAACAGCGTTATCAAGCCCCTTATTTCTTAGAAAACTGTACTCAAACCAGTTGTCATCTTCACAGCTAAATACCTTACCCTCTCTCCGGAATAGAAGTGAAAAACTCATTACAAACTCATTTTATTTGATTACTCAAAAACAGCTCCCTTACTGCCTGACGTAACTAGCCTGGCGTAACGTGCCAGATATCCCCAGTCAATTTTGGGTTTCGGAGGTTGCCATTTAGATCTTCTTTCGGCCAGCGTCTTTTCATCAACCATAAGCTCCAATTTCTTTTCCTGGATATCTATCAATATTTCATCTCCATCCTCAACAAGAGCAATAGGTCCTCCAGCGGCAGCTTCCGGCGAAACATGTCCTATTGCAGCACCACGGGTACCACCACTAAACCTGCCATCAGTAATTAATGCAACTTCCTTATCAAGACCTCTACCCACTATGGCAGCAGTGGGCGTAAGCATTTCCTGCATACCCGGTCCACCTTTTGGTCCCTCATACCTTATTACAACCACATCACCCGGTTTTATTTTCCCATCAAGTATTGCCTCTGCAGCATCAGGTTCACTGTTAAACACTCTTGCTCTTCCCTTCCGTACCATCATTTCTGGCGCTACAGCAGATTGTTTAACAACTGCTCCATCAGGAGCAAGATTTCCCTTGAGTATGGCAATCCCACCTTCGTCGTGATAGGGGTCATCAATGGGACGTATAATGGAGTGGTTTATAAATTCCACAGCTGCCGTAATTTCCCCAATGGTTTTACCGCTAACCGTTACAGCATCGGTGTGTACGAGGTTCCTTTTAGCCAGTTCTTTTAAAACAGCCGGAATTCCACCTGCTCGATTAAGGTCTTCCAGGAAATGAGGTCCCCCGGGTCTCAACGAACAGAGATGGGGTGTTCTTTTGCTGATTTCATTAAAAATTTCCAGATCAAGCTGTATGCCTGCTTCATGGGCTATGGCTGGAACGTGAAGAACCGTGTTAGTAGAGCAACCAAGAGCCATATCGACGGCTATCGCATTCTCAAAAGCCTCCTTAGTTGCAATGTCCCGTGGCCTGACATTCTGACGCACTAGCTCCACAATTCTCATGCCAGCATATTTAGCAAGCCTTATTCTGGCAGCATGAATCGCTGGAATAGTTCCATTTCCAGGAAGTGCAAGACCCAGAGCTTCCGATAAGCAGTTCATGGAATTAGCCGTGAACATTCCGGCACAAGAACCACACCCTGGACAAGCTTCATCTTCAAGTTTCTTTAAATGAGTCTCATCTATCTTTCCGGCTTTGAAACTCCCCACAGCTTCGAAAACCGAAATTAAATCAACAGGTTCATTGCCTACCCTCCCCGCTAGCATTGGACCTCCACTAACCACAACAGAAGGAATGTTCAGCCTCAAAGCTGCCATAATCATACCGGGAATTATTTTATCACAATTGGGAATCAAAACGAGTCCATCAAAGGGATGAGCCATTGCCATAACTTCTATTGAATCGGCTATAAGCTCACGGCTGGCTAGAGAATACTTCATTCCGGTGTGATTCATTGCTATCCCATCACACACACCTATTACAGGAAACTCGATTGGAGTAGCCCCAGCCATTCTCACTCCGGCTTTAACAGCCTGGGAAATGGTATCTAGGTGTATATGCCCGGGAATAATTTCATTGGCGGAATTAACCACCCCAATCAACGGTTTCTTCAACTCAACGTCTGTATAACCCATAGCTTTAAAGAGCGATCTGTGGGGTGCCTTTTCTACACCATCTTTCATCTTACTGCTTCTCATTTCCCATAACCTCCATTTTTTAAGTTCGTAATAGATTATGGGAGTTTTAGGCTTTACAAGCAATGAAATTTTTGACCTTTTATAGGTATCAGGTCAGTTATACATCAAGAACATTGACATATGACATGAACATTTATAAGCTCCATTCAAGTTACATTATGAGTTAGAGTTATATTGTTCTTGGAGGTACAAAATGGTAGGGAGGAAAGTATGGTAAGAGAGATTGATCCGCATAAACCTGTTTATTCAATAGGAGTAGTTGCAGATCTCTTAAATATTCACCCCAGGACTCTCAGGGTCTATGAACAGGAAGGCCTGATTAAACCTGCCAGGCGAGGAGGAAAAAGGTATTATTCGAACAGCGACTTACAATGGCTCAGGTGTCTGAGAAAACTTCTCACCGAAGACGGATTAAATATAGCTGGCGTAAAAAAGTTGCTTTCCATGGCACCATGCTGGCAAATTAGAAACTGCGACGAAGAAACAAGGAAAAAATGCCCGGCTATCCTGAATTTTCCGGTCCCATGTTGGGAACTAAAACCAAAAATGTGTAAAGAAAAAGGGCTCAAATGTGAAGAATGTGATGTGTACAAAGAAAAAAGGTTCTCGGTAATCCAGAACAGGTGCTGCGATGACGCTACATTGTAAGCATTCCAGCCGGCAAAATGTTATCTTCGGACCCGTTCCATCAAGAAGGCTGGGCAGATCGCTTGGAATAGATTTAACTCCTCATAAAACCTGCTCTTTTGACTGCATCTATTGTGAATGCGGAAGAACAACAGATTTGACAACAAAGAGAAAGCTGTTTGTAGACCCTGACCGGGTTTTGTTTGAACTAAAATCTTTTTTTGATGAACATGGGAAACAGTTTATTGACGCTGTTACTTTCTCGGGTTCTGGCGAACCAACATTATACAAAGAACTGGGGTATTTAATTAACAGTATAAAATCGGATTATCCGAATATTCCCGTTGGAATTTTGACCAACGGTTCTTTGTTCTGGCAATCCGACGTTAGAAAAGACGCGATAAATGCAGACTTTGTAATACCGTCCCTTGACGCACCAAACCCTACACTATTCAAAAAAATAAATCGCCCTCACGAAAATATAAAATGGGAATCATATATCCAGGGTCTGAAACTCTTTTGTCAAGAATATAAAGGCAATTTGCGCCTGGAAGTATTCTTACTGAAAGACCTAAATTCAACAAAAGAAAGTATAGATGAATTCAAAAACCTGCTTTTAGAGATAAAGCCTCCTATGGTTGAACTTAATACACTAGTGCGACCAGGGGTAGAAAAAAGTATAGCCGGTCTCTTCACAAAAGAGATGAAATACATCGCAAGCCGTTTTGAACCCATCAACTGCAAAATCATTGGGAAATATGAAAAGAAGAAAACTCAAAAAGAGACCGTCAAAGACCTGGACTCTCTTATTATCAAAATCCTTAGCAGGCGCCCTTGTACCCTAGACGAAATGTCCGACAGTTTGGGCATTCCACAAAGCCTTATAGCCACGGCAGTTAACCGACTTGTAAAGAACAACCTGATTCGGAAACTCGATAATTTTTATTTTGCCGGTTCAGATCGAAAATCTGTTGGTATTGTCTGAACAATAAGCCAATGCCGAAACAACTCGTGCGCTAATTTCAAAACGCTTTCCGAACTGACCTTTTCGAGAAGATCTACATATTTCTTATTGTAGTTCCAACCAAGTCCGAGCACCTCGTTTAACGCTGCATTACTTGCTTTCGATCCAATATCCTCAAGAGATATTTGTTTCATTGTGAGTATCATGTTCTTTGCGGTTTGCAATTCCTCGCCTGATAAAGGTTTTTCCGAAATCTCTTTAAGCTTATCAAAAATAATGGCTCTTACTGCGTCCAGTTTTTCGGGTGATGTTTGAGCCATTATGCCAAAATACCCGGCTTTTACTCCATAAAAGGGAAAGGCGTGAACCACATAGACGAAATTATGATTTCCTCCTCGCAGTGCATCAAAAAGACGTCCCGAAGGGTACTGAATACCAGACAAAACCGCATCAAGAATATCCAGCACCGGTCTCCTGACATCCTGTATATCCAATCCAGCAGTTCCCAAAAAAATACCAGCTGCTGTTTTATTGTTTTTTATAGAAACAATTTTTTTATCGGCACTAGGAATAAGCTCCTCAGAAAGGGAAACTGGGCCAAAAACCGATGACTTTTTCCATCCTTTTAGCTTGCCTTTTAAATAGCTTACCACCTTTCTAGGTTCTATATCACCATAAATCGCAACTACTGCACGATTTGGAACAATCATGTTTTTATAAAAAGAAACAACATCTGCTCTTTTTAAAGACTTCATGGAGTCGATCGTTCCCAAAATGCTTCTTTTGTATGGATGATGTTTAAAATAATTTTTATGAAACAATAGAACAAGCTCTCGCTGCCAGCTTTCCCTCGCACGCTTTATGGCAATGATGGTTTCCTCCCGCTCCTTTTCAAACTCTCTTTTTGGGAAAATAGAAGACGTAAGTATCTCCGCCAGGACATCTATAGCCTGCTTTACATCATCTTTAAGAATATCTATCGAAATATAATAAGTGTTCCTTCCCGAACCAGTATCTATCTCTCCACCAACGGATTCAATAGCGCCGACAATTTGGGATCTGGAATGCTTCTTGGTGCCAGCCGTAAGTAAAGACGCTGTTAGATGAGAAATACCAGGTTTGTCAGAGGGTTCAACCAGTTGCCCACCAAGACCGTACAGTTGGATTGTTACTATGGGCAATCTAGAGTAGCGCTTGGCAATCACCTTTAATCCATTTGGTAATGTTACAATATACGGTGACAAAGAAACATTGGAAATTGTTTTCGGCTCACTCTTTGCGGACCTTTGAGCTTTTCTGGCATTGTGAGGAACAACTCTAGCGATTACAACACGATTCCAGTTGAGATACTTTTGAGCAACACGAATTACATCATCGGTTGTAACCCTTTCAATGTTGTTCACATAAGTGTCATCAAAGTATGGGTCCCCTGTTTCCAAATAAGAAGTCGCAAGAGAAGAAGATTGTTCCGCCGCTGTTTCTTTCCCGAACAGGTGGGAGGAGATTACTTGTTTTTTTACTTTTTCTAGTTCATCGGTCTTTATACCCTGCTCCTTCAAGTGCTCCACAGTTTGTTTGATGGCATTAAGGGTATCCTGCCATTTTCCGTGATGGTAGACTGTCGAAACTATAAATTGGCCTCTTACGAAAGAAGGTGTCCAATTGAAAGAGGATATGCGTGTGACAAGGTTGAGTTTTTCTTTTACATATTCCACTAAGCGGCTAGTTTGATCGCCTCCCAATATATAAGCCAATACATCTAGAGCATACATATCCTGGTCAAAAAGTGTAACTGAGGGAAACCCAATCATAGCCCTGGGTTGCTTAACAAATTTTATTTCTTTTACCGTGTTACGTGGAGCAACCGGTAATGGTTCATCTGGCATGGAAGGTTCCTTTACAGGAGCATCCTCCCAATCTTTTGTTTTCTTTATAACAAACTCCAGAACCTTTTTAGCATCCACATTGCCAACAACAGCCAGAACCATGCGAGACGGTTGGTAAAATTTGTGGTAATAATTCATGAGGCTCTTTCTAGTTTGCCTCTCAAAAATTTCCCTTTTGCCAATCACAGGATACCGTACTGGGTGTTTGAGATAGGCTCTGTCAAAAAACAAATACCACAGTTGTCTAGCCGGGCTGTTTTCACCCAAACTAAATTCCTGAAGGATTACCCCCTTTTCCCTGTTTACTTCCTTCTCGACAAATGCGCAGTCATGAACATAAGATAGAAGTAAGTCCAGAGCATCTCTCCAAAACTTTGACGATGTCGTTATATAATACTGTGTTTTGTTATAAGAAGTTGAGGCGTTGGTAGCCCCACCTAGCCTTTCCAAACGTTTTTTCGCCTCATCCTCAGTAAACTCTTTTGTGCTTCCCCCAGCTACAACATGTTCCAAATAATGAGAAAGCCCTGACAAAGGGGGCTCATAAATTGACCCAGCCTTTACAACAACTCTAGCGGATAAAACATCATCAGCAGGATTATTTCGCACAAGAACTGTCAAACCATTTTTCAACTCTACGAATGTGTCTCCAGGTTTGGACGAAAACTGATAGGCTATATAATTGTCGGACGCCTGAACATGGCGGGATAGGATCAACAACGATAGTAAAAAATTCACACACAACAAGAATTTTAAAGCTCTATTCCCCATTTGCTCACCTCATTCTCGCATTTAAAGGCAAAAACACAGTCATCCCAATGCAAAATCACTTTGCTTGTTAGCTCTAAAATCATCTTCCTTCAAGTCATAAAAATAACTTGTACTAAACAAACTCAAAACAGGACCTTGCCTTGACAAAAGCGATCAGAGCTATTTAAAGGTGGTAAAGTACGGAGGAGAGAATATAAAATGGTTTCAAACAATTTTAGATATCTAAAATTTGTTTTTTGGACTTATGCTTTATTCATCTTGATCATGGCCGTAGTTCCACTCTCTCAAAGTGCTGGTGGATCTGATAAACTCCTCCATTTTTTAGTTTTCTTTATTTTTGGAACCCTGCTAAAAACTTCTTTTAACTCTTCTATACCAGGAACTATCATCATTTCCCTTGTATATGGAGGCATTATTGAAATAATTCAATTTTTTCTTCCATACAGATCCTGTGAACTATTAGATCTTTTTGCCGACGGATTTGGAGGTGCTGTGGGAGTCTTATCACTTGTAATCTTATACAGAATCCCGTTGAAAAAAAGTACAGGTTCATTCAACTTACGCAACAAAAACTTGCATTAACAAAAAAAACAGAGTCATAATGTAGGTTCAAGGCATTCATTTGATTTTTTATCCTGGAGATATTAAATGCTTGAATTTAACCTAGAGGTAAAAGTTCGAGAGATATTCCACGAGACGTCTAGCAAGCTGGAAACTCAGCCGGATAAAATCTGGGACATGCCTTTAATTGCCTGCGCAAAAGCGGATGACAAGCTTTTTTCCCAACTAAAACATGCAATAGCACCAGACCATCTACTCCCATATGATTTGATATCCGAGGCGAGGTCAGTAGTTGTCTATTTTATCCCCTTTAAGCCCTTTATCTCAAAAGACAACGCGGCAAATTACCCCATGGCCTCAAAAATGTGGGCTGAAGCCTATGTTATGACAAACAAATTGATATCTCTTATGAATGACGAAATAAGTCAAATTCTGGCATCTTTGGGGTATAAATGTGCAGTAACACCACCTACTCATAACTTCGACGAAAAAAGATTGATAAGTAGGTGGTCTCATAAACACATTGCATACATTGCCGGACTTGGTACATTCGGCATCAATCAACTACTTATTACCAGCAAGGGTTGTTGCGGGAGGCTGGGAAGTTTTGTGACATCTGCACCTTTTACTCCCACTCAGAGACCCAAAGGCGAATATTGCTTAGAAAAAGCGGGGCAGCAATGCTCAAAGTGCATAAACCGTTGTCCTGTTAAAGCTCTATCCGTCGATAAATTTAACAGACATTTATGTTACGAACGGCTCCTAGAAAATGATCGTTTTTACAGTAACCTTCCTTTAACAGATGTATGCGGTCAATGTTCCTGTGAAGTACCTTGCAGCCATGGTATTCCTACACTCTAAAGATGGCGTAATGCGTTTTTTAGATGATCGAGCCAGATTTCAACTATTTCGGGGTACTCTGCCATTCCTTTCAACACAGCTTCACACCTGAATCCCAGGGATTCAAGTATAGACTTCCAGCTATCGGGATCATCACCAGCCATATCATTTTTAGCGTGATCTCCTGCCACACTCATAAAAGGCATTAGATAAACCTTCTTAACCCGTTTGGCTCTAAGTTCCGGGATAATTTCATCCAAAGTCGGACGGCCATCAACAGTTCCAAGAAAAAATAGAGGATCCTTACTTTGCAGTATTGAATGCATAGCCAGGTAAAGAGCATCAGCAGGGTGTTTTTTACTTCCATGACCCATAAGAACTACAGCCTCATTGGGTTTTCTACTGCCGGGAATGTGTTTCATGATAGCTTCAGCAACCCTTTCAAAGTCTTTGTGCGACGACAGCAGAGGATGGGCAACTATGAGTTTACCAAATCCTCCTCTCATTTGAGCAAACAGTTGGGCGTTTGTGTATAAATCGTGGAACTCTTTACCGGGTATGAAATGCAAAGATAAAACTGCAACATGAGTGTAGCCGTCTTCCATTAGTTTTGCCAAAGCTATTTCCGGAGAATCCAGAACCTTTCCCTGTTTGGCCAGTTTTCTTCTTATTTTTTTAGAAGTAAAAGCCCACCTAATTTCCATATTCGGAAATGTCTCGCGTGTCATTCTATCAATCTTATGAAAAGCTTTCTGAGCCTCTGGAATGCTGGTGCCAAAAGCTACAAGCAAAATAGCTTTTTTCATTATTTTTCCCTCCTTCTGTTTCGCCCAGAACTATGAACATATCAGCCATAACAGATAGAATTTTCAGTTTTTTTTAAAATTATTTTATCTAACACAATCCTCTATATTTTTGAAAAACAGTTATCTAACAACTTATTTTTCTTGAAAAAACCCCGGAGCATCCATTATAAGGATGATCCGGGGGTGAGGGGTTAATAAAAATGGTGAGGAGGGATTCGGTGCTCAAATAAAAAACCCCAGAGCCATTAAGACTCTGGGGATTGCACCCGTTTTTCTTCATCCACCAGCTGTGGCTGCATCTCCTCGTGCAGCTCTTACCAAACAGGCAGGTCTTCTGGCTCTCGGATCTTCCTACTCACCGCGCCTTCCCCGCCAACTTAGCGAGTGGCTCTCTGCGGCTTTCGTCCCCGATTACAGCGGCGGGACCGCTCCCGATTTTCACGGGATTCCCTTTTAAACCCTTCCGGGTACCTGATTGGGGCATTCAGTTCTAATTCAACTACCCTGTTACGCTTTATTACGGGATAAGTCAAACATTTTTTTTAATTTGTTAGCACAATTTATGTGTTTAAAATAACTAAAAAATTGTTTTTGCTGGACACGAAAAAATCTTTTGTGTATTTAAATTATGGCTTCTTTGACGGTCGGGACGTGGCTCAGTTTGGTAGAGCGCTGCGTTCGGGACGCAGAGGTCGCTGGTTCAAATCCAGTCGTCCCGACCAGTTAATAATTAAAGCCATTCCCATTGAGTTCCTTTAGGAGTGTCATAAACAGTTATTCCTAGTTTCCGTAGAGTTTTCCTTATTTCATCAGCACTATGCCAATCACCTCTTTTTCGGGCTTCCTCCCTTTGGGCTATTAAATCTATAATTTCTTTCGGGGGAGCTTTTATATCTCTTTCGAATAAACCTAACACTGTTGCAATTTTACCAAAGGTTTTTAAAACAGCTTCTTTATCTCCCTCCGAAATCTTGCCATCCAAAACTAATGGATTTGTTTCTCTGATGAAAGCAAAAAGGCTAGACAGAGCTTTAGGAGTATCAAGATCTTCAGAAAGGGCACCAAAAAACTGCTGTTCCAGTTGGAACACAAGTTCAGAAACATGGCCTTCGTGTGAACCTGCCACAGGAGAACTAGAATGCAACCTGGCCAAAAAACGTTTTATACGTCTGTAGGCTTTTGCACTATTTCTTAAACTCTCCACAGAAACATGCAATGGTTTACGATAATGAGTGCTTAAAATCCAAAAACGAATCTCCTGCGGACTAAACCCCAGATTAGTCAAATCGGTCAGAGAAATTCCATTAATCCTTTGGTCAAGGTGAAAACCTTTATCAAACCAAGCTCTTTCGCAAATCAACCACAATTTGGCCAGGGGTTTTTCTGTAAGAGATTCTACAATAGCCCTGACATTTTCCAAATGTGGGAATACAAATTCTGCACTGCTGACATAAACATCCACAGGCACATCCCATTGATCAAGAATTATAGAAGCAACGGCTGTATGCCAAGTGGGCAACATATTTCCCCACTGAGTTTTTAAATAAAGACCCTCTTTCAACTCACTCAAACCAGTTCTTTTGAGCAAAGTAAAATCCTTCGGATTCTGCTTCTCGTAAAGTGCGGAATCGGCTTTATCCCGAGATATGGTATCGCTCGGATCTATGTGAGCAAGCCTGCCATAATCTCTAAAAGCATTTATACTAAAGTACACGGATTTCAGCTTTTCATAGGCTATTCCCTTGTCAATAAGCTGTCGAACATAACCATTTATAGAATCTCCGTACTCTGAAACCTTCGCATATCTGTACGGCCTTTTTATATTAAACTGATCAAACAAAGCAAAAAACGTATCAAGCTGATTCTGAACACACTCACCAAATTTTTGTCCGCAATTTCTTGAATACTGTATAGATCTAGTATCCAAATCGGGGATATTTATTACTGTATTTACAGAAAACCCTTTTGTCTCCAGAAATCTTGTAAGCAAATCAGCAATAAAGAAGCGTCTTAACTCTTGCAAACTAGATACTTTATCAATAGGTGGTCCTGTAACGTAAATTTTAACCTTTCCTTCTTCTGACGGTTTCAAACTAACCAGTTCCTGTGTAAGAAAATCATAAAAATAAAAATCTGGTTCAATCATAACAGTAAATAGATTGGTGCTAAGATAGCGATCTCCACCATCTGGAAGAACCGCAACAATTATTCCGTCTTTTCTTTCTTTGGCAATCCTGACTGCAGCAGCCATGGCAGCACCAGAACTCATACCGGCAAAGATGCCTTCTTCCCGAGCCAACCGACGTGCCATCTCAAAGGCATCTTCGTCTCTGATATGTACGATTTTATCGAGAGCATTTCTATCAAAGATCTCCGGAACATACGATTCTTTCATATTCTTAAGCCCCTGAATTTTATGTCCAGGGTAAGGCTCTACTGCAACCACCTCTATCGCTGGGTTGCGTTCCTTCATGGCTCGCAGTATGCCCATAGCAGTACCTGTAGTACCCAGCGTCACAACAACCACATTTACCTTGCCCTCCGTCTGTTCATAAATTTCGGGTCCGGTGCCGTAATAATGAGCCAAGGGATTTGCAGGATTGTTGAATTGATCTGGCATAAAATACAAATCCGGGTTCTCTCGAACCAATCTGTAAACTTCCTCTATAGCTCCATCAGTTCCAAGCTTCCCGGGAGTTAGAAGAAGTTCTGCACCAAGGGCTCTAAGTATTTTCTGACGCTCTAAACTAGCGGTCTCAGGCATAGCCAAAATTAACCGATAGCCCTTTACAGCAGCAACAACAGCAAGACCTATGCCCGTGTTTCCGCTTGTTGCTTCAATTATTACCTTGTCTTTCGTGAGAAGTCCTTTTTTTTCGGCATCTTCTATCATTGACAAAGCTACTCTGTCCTTTATGGATCCCCCAGGATTTCTCGATTCGAGTTTACCGTATATGGTCACTGAAGGATTCGGATTCAGCTTATTGATACGAACAAGAGGAGTGTTACCAACACATCCTAATACATTTTCAAAAACGTTCTTTTTGTTCATGATACACCTCATGGCCTCTTTCCAAAAAAGACAAAATTATAACATATTACAATTCACCAGCTTGCATTTAAGAAAAGAAAATTTTAGCATTTTGGCCTCACCTAACACATTTAATTGAAATGTTGTGCGAACACAATAAGCACAAAAAAGTACGGGGGGATAGAAGTCATGAAATCAAAGCACGTAACCATTGATGATTTTCCTGTACACCTGAATCTCTCTGTTCTCTGGGGACATATGGATGCCTTTCAACATGTAAATAATGTTATTTATTTTAGATACTTCGAGTCTGCAAGAATCGAGTACTTCAGGGTAACAGGCCTTATGGAACAAATGATGCGGAGCGGGGTCGGACCTATTCTCGCGGCAACCAGTTGTCGATATATAAGGCCTCTTACTTTTCCCGATACAATCAAAATAGGTTGCAGAACAAAATGGATAGATGAGTCAGAACTGGAGCAGGAATACGGGATATTCAGCAATGAACAGCAAAAGATCGTTGCAATAGGAACGGGGCTCATCGTAGCTTATGACTACAAAAAACAGGAACGATCAAAATTTCCGAAGGAATTCATTTTATCGCTGGAACGGGTGGACCCGGATGTAGAAATAAGGGTGAAGCATAATACTTAAATAAATTAACATTAATCGGCTTTCTTGATAACTCCCATATAAGTAGTTCAAAAAGCAGGCATTTTGTTGAAAGGTCGAGGAGAGTAAGTTCAACAGGAGAAACAGTTTAGAATGGAAGTTTTTGTGGAGCGAATTTGACCGCTCCCATAAAAAACCGGAAAATATTTGACAAACCCGAAATCAAATGTCTGTTCACAAGTGTTAACAATCTTTTTTGGATAAGTAATTTCATAACAGGATTCAAAGCATTCAACCCAATTAAAAGGAAGGATCAGCATTTTATCTTTGGAATATTGAAGGAGAATAAATACCTCTCCTAATTTTTTGATTACAACCTCACAACTTTCTTTTCAAATAGAAAATCCCAGTTGAAAAAGCACGTCATTTAGAGGCTCTAATGCTTATAAAGCCGGTATTTGTTTTTTCTTTGTTTAACAGTAATAAGATATGTTATCAACTATGCTTAATAACTTAAACAAAGGGGGTAATAAAAATGAAAAGAGTATTACTTGTGGGCTTTTTGGTATTTTTAAGTTTGTTAGTCACAGATTTTTTTACATCCAAAGGCTATTCAGAAACCGTCCGTTTTCACAATCCGCAGGTTTCAGGAATACCTCTTGATTGGTGCCTTACGTGGGCGACAAACTGCGGCCAGCCAGCGGCAGATTATTTTTGTAGATGGAAAGGATTTGAAAGAGCATCCGGTTTTGCAGAAGCTGTTGATATCGGCTACACCAAGATTTTAAAAACAGGGCAAATCTGTAGAGCCTCCTTCTGCGATGGATTTGCCTACATTGACTGTGTACGTGGCCAGGCCACCACCAGGCAATTCAATTATCCTACAGTACACGGATATAGACTCGATTGGTGTCGCCGTTGGGCTACAGATTGCGGAAAAGGAGCAGCAGATGCCTTTTGCCGCTTACAGGGTTTTTCAAGTGCACAATCATGGGCAATAGACCCAGATATAGGAAATCGGTCGCCTACTTTTGTTATTGAAACCGGGCAAATATGTAACCAAAACTTTTGTGATGGCTTCAGATACATAGTATGCCAATAGCATCACACCAAAAGAAGGGCGTGACAGGAAACTCAGACTAAAAGTGAATAATCTGTAAGTACGTCCAATGTGGCTGTTGCATTTGCTGAGGGTGTATATAGGGCAATCCCCCTTGTCACATTAGAACAACGGATAAGGATTTCACGCAGATGAGACCAAGAACGCTACCTTCAACTGGTAAAACTGTTAATACTCAATCACAAATTTGAAAGAATATTTAAAAAAGGGGGATAGCCCTCTATCTATGATGTGCTACATATCACCATTAATGCCCCGTATCGGTAACCCCAGCCTCCTCAAAGGTTTTTATATCTTTTAGAACCTTAGCGCAAGCTTCTACAATGGGCATGGCAAGAGCAGCTCCTGTTCCCTCACCCAGTCTCATGTCAAGATCCAAGATGGGTCTAAGCCCAATAAGCTCGGCCATTGCAGCATGGCCTTTCTCCTGGCTTCTGTGAGATATGAAAAGATAATCCTTAGCCGCCGGCACCAACCTAACAGCAATTAAAGCCCCTGCTGTAGCAATAAAGCCATCACATACTACCGGAACTTTCGCAGCAGCAGCGCCAAGCACTGCCCCGGCAAGCCCAGCAATTTCACAACCACCAACCTTAGAGAGGACATCTACAGGATCAGAAGGATTGGGTTTATTTACTTCTATGCCTCTGCGAATTACCTCTATTTTCTTTGAAAGAGTCGCATCGTCAATACCCGTTCCACGACCGGTAATTTCGGAAACGTCCTTATTACTAAAAACTGTAAGTATAGCAGTTGAAGGCGTTGTATTAGCAATACCCATATCTCCAGTTCCAATGAGTTGATAACCTTCCTTTTGAACAGCATCCAAAACCAACTCCGCACCTGCAACAATCCCTTCCTCAGCTTCCATACGGCTCATAGCGGGACCTTTAGTAAAATTCGCGGTTCCTTTGCGAATTTTCTTTCTGACAACATTCCATTCATCGGGCAGGTCAGAGGCAACTCCCATGTCAACAACACGAACATCTATGCCACTGTGCTTTGCCAGCACATTTATTGATGCCCACCCCTGAATAAAACTAAAAACCATTTGAGCTGTAACTTCTTGAGGATAGGCACTAACACCTTCTTCAGCAACCCCGTGATCTCCAGCCATAGTAAAAATAAGTTTTTTATTTAGAGAAACATCAATAGATCTATGTATTGCCGCAAGCTTAGCTGCAATTTCTTCGAGTACTCCCAAAGAACCTCGAGGCCTAATCTGAGACCTCAATCTTTCCCATGCCTTCTCTTTCCAGCTTTCATCAGCAGGCTCAATCATCTGTACTATTTCTGTAAACGTCATAATGTCCTCTCTCCTTTTACAATCCGTTAAGTCATAACACCAACAAAATTCCGATTTGTGCTCTTTCCAAGAAAATCGTAATTAACAAAGCAATGTTAATAACGCAACACCAACCCAAACTGAATCTCTAACTCTTTAGCATTTCATGGTAAAAAATATTGAATAATAGCCACGCCCTCAGGAAATAAAAGAGATTTCAAAACTACCTATAGGTGTGTAGAGTTGCAGGGTTACTATCAAAAATTGTCACAAATAGATGAATAAAACCGGAACAGCTAAAATCAAACAGCAACTTCCAATAGTATTGAAAAATTGCTTGCTTTCTTATTCTGCTTTCGAAGTAACAAACTAAAAGATTTCCTATGAAAGAACAGCGAAATCCTTGACATTTTTTAAACGCTCTATGGAATTTACAGCATCAATCAAACCCCTTTGATCCTTTTGTGATAGTGCAAGAGAGGTGAGATGCCTCATTTTGCGGCATAACTCTTCAAAAGACATTGGATTTTTCGGGTCTCCTTTAGGCGTAAAAATTGTCTTTTCAAAGATGTTATCAAAGGTTTCAACAACTACTTTAGCGGGAACAAGCTTAGGAAACATCTTAGAAAACTCTTTTCCTTCAAAAAGCTGCACCCTTTGAGCTACAGATTTTATTTCAGCATCCAAAAGTAATCCTTCTTTCATCGGTAAGAGCGCATTACTACCCCGCACCGTCAAAACACCCAAACAAAAAGGAATGCTATACTGAGCTGACTCAATATTCGGAGGCTCAACATAATTGTTAAGACTTAAGGCTCGAGAAAAAGTATAAACCTTAATGGATTTAATATCCTCAGGTTCTATTCCATGCTTTTCCTTTAATTCCTGTAGAGCATCTAAAGCGCTATGTATCCATCTACAGCATCCATATGGTTTAAAATATACGCCTTCAATTGCGGGCAAACCTTGCATAAAATTTTCTTTAATTTTCTCGCTGTCAAAAAAGCTTTGGTGATCAAGAATGTCTAAAGGTCCAGTATAGCCTTTAGAAGCCAGCTCAACCGCAGTAATTCCTACAAGAGTACCCCATGGAATTCCCTCTTTAACACTATTTCCCATAAAACGGCTGTAGCCAGCTGCAGACATTTCAGGAGATAAAATACCAGCAATTGACATAGCCTGAGCAATTTTGTCCGCTGAAAGCTCCTTCAACCATCCGCATGCGCCGGCAACACCAAAGGCACACCATTTTCCTGTAGAAAGCGTTACGAGTTTACTAAAATCACGAGATGAAGCTATTTTCACACCTAATTCATAACCAATAATAACGGCCGTCAAAAGCTCTACTCCCGACGCACCAATTTCTTCCGCAACTGCAAAAACCGCCGGTATGATGGATGCCCCTGGATGTCCTCCAGCCTCCCTATGACCATCATCCAGATCCAAAGCGCTTGCAGCCGCGCTGTTTACCACCGATGCACCTGCAAAATGCAACAACTCATCAGAAAACCACACTCGCGAGTTGCCGGAAGTAAACATCTTCTCTGTTACATCGCGTAAAATCTTACAAGAATCTATTTGTCGCCCGGCAGCGGCGCAACCAAAGACGTCAAGCACACACTGTTTTGCCTTGCCAGTAGTCTTTTCCGAAAATGTGGTGGGCGATATGTCCGATAAGAGACTAGCAAGGTATTCTGTAGTGGTCATTTACTCGCACCAAGTGAAAGATCTTTTTAAACTCATCCCCCGTTCTTTTAGCTCATCCAGCACCATAAAGGGATCCATATCTCTCGCAGGGGAAAGTACTCCTGTTTTTGCAATTTTCCCTTGCAAAATAAGTTGAGCACCTATGCTTGATGTAAAACCAACCATACGGTTCATAGCAAAGAAACCAGTATCAAGGTCTCGATAATCAATTAAAGAGTAAGACACCCAGCAAGATTTACCCTCTTTTTTGCCCCAAGCACTCACCACAATTATTCCTATGTCCCTTTCGCTTGGTGCAAATTCAAGCTGCGGGGATAAATGAGCTACCAAGAAATCAAAGGGAGAGGCATTACATCCTTTTACATTTATGGGAGTTTCATCCAGAAAGTTCAGATCAACGAACACATTCCAGATATAACAGTGTCCGGGCCACCTCAAAGCAAAACGCCCCATTTCCTTCATAGCACTTCTATCCAATCCGAACTTTTCTATATATTGTACGGCATCTCCATTGGGATAAGCTTCCAGCTTGCCTAATCCATCCAACTCCAAAAAGTGAACATTTTCCTCTCTAAATATTTCCTTTCCACCAATGACCCTTTCTTCGCCACCTTTAAGCATCTTTGCAGGTCTTTTATAGGCTCGCAACACTCCCTCAAAGGTCCACGTTATTTTGTATTTAAGCGGATTGGCATCAGCACATTCTGGAGCCGGTAACCCTCCCCCGTAAGAATACAGTCCTTCCACTTTTTCCAGTTCATTTACGGCCAATCGGGCAAGTAAAAGATCTATACCAGGATCCATTCCCATCTCAGGTAGTACAATCACCCCCTTTTCTCGCGCTTCACTATCCAATAAAGCAAGTTCCCCGGTGTAGTTAGAGCTCACATAATGAATACCTTCTTCTATAGCAGCCTTCGCTACGTCTGGTGCCATTTTTGGGGGCAACATACACACAATTACCCGGGGTTGGAATTGGGATAGAAAAGAGCTGATGGAATCTTTCGATGATGCATTAAGTTCACATGTTACGACCTTTTCGTACCCCTTTTTTTTAACGAACTCATCCAAACCCCTTTTATTTACATCGGCAGCAACTATTTCCGTAACCACTGTAGAATTTACCAAATCATGAAGTACAGCTTTGCCTTGGAGCCCAACACCCAGAAGAGCCACTCTCATCTTTACATCTCTCCTTCATTACACATTTCTCAATCTTGGATCCAGCGCATCCCTTAGACCATCACCCAACAGGTTTATCGACAAAATGGTAAACATTATAGCCAATCCTGGAAAAGTAACCAGCCACCACGCCTCTGTAATGTAAATACGGCCTTCAGCAAGCATTCTGCCCCAGGTAGGAGCTGGAGGAGGAGCTCCCATACCGAGAAAAGAGAGACCACTTTCCCAAATAATAATGTTGGCAACTCTTAGAGTTCCTAAAACAAGCAGTGGAGACAAAACATTAGGCAATATGTGCCTGAAAATAATAACCCTATTAGGAGTTCCGACAGCTCTGGATGCTTCCACAAATTCCTTCTCTTTTAAAGACAAAACACTTCCTCGAACCGTTCTGGCATAGGTAACCCAGTCGGACAAACCCAGAACAAGTATAAGATTGAAGATTGATGACCCCAGAACTGCAATTATGGAAATGGTTAACAACATGAAAGGATAAGCCATAAAAACATCAGCAATTCTCATAATGATGTCGTCAATCCTTCCTCCATAATAACCGGAAATCAGCCCTAAAATTATTCCGACAAGCTCGGCAACGAGTACCGAAGAAAAACCCACCATAAGGGATATACGACTTCCGTACAAAATCCTTGCAAGAATATCCCTTCCTAAATTGTCAGTTCCAAGAGGATGTAACCAGCTTCCTCCATCCATCCATGCCGGAGGTGCAAGCCTTACCAGAAGATCCTGTTTCAACGGATCCACATTATAAAAAAGCGGAAAACCAATACTGGTAAGAACAATAGCACAAAACAGCACACCCCCTATTAACGCACTGGGTCGCCTGGCTATTTCTCTTACTGTTTCACCCAGAAGTCTAATTCTGGGTAACAATTCGTCGTGAATAAATATTTGATAAATGGGAGCTTCGCTTTTCATTGCTTTTCCACATAGCTAATCTGAGGATCAAGATAGACGTAGAGTAAATCTACTAGCAAATTTACCACCACGAAAACCACAGCCAGGACCAAAACACAGGCCTGTACTAATGGATAATCTCTGTTAAAAATTGCTTGCACGACAAGCCGTCCAACTCCAGGCCAAGCGAACACGGTTTCAATGATTACCGTACCGCCTATGAGAAAGCCAAATTGCATTCCGGCAACGGTTACAAGAGGTATCAAGGCATTTTTTAAGGCATGTTTTCCGACAACAAGAACTTCTTTTAATCCTTTTGCTCGTGCGGTTCTTACATAATCCTGGCTCAGTACTTCAAGCATTACAGACCTCGTGAGGCGAGCAAACATAGCCATTAGGCTCATTCCAAGCGCAAGAGCTGGCATAATAAGATGAGACAATCCTCCACGGCCAGAGGTGGGCAACCAGCCAAGTTTCACGGAAAAAAGCAGGATCATCATAATCCCCAACCAAAAGTGGGGCATGGACAAGCCAAAAAGAGCCGCAAACATACTACCCATGTCAAGTAAAGAACCCCGCTTAACCGCCGATATTATGCC
>JALXAE010000090.1 GCA_026992355.1 Syntrophobacterales bacterium
AAGCGGAAATCGAAGCGTGTTGGATAGAGGACGTACATGGTCGAAGAATAAATGTTGTGGAATATGGTCAGCCTTTCACATGGCGGTATAGAGTTAAATTTAACACACATGTACAAGACCCTATTTTTGCAATGTTAATTAAAACAAGAGAAGGTATAGAACTTTACGGGGTTGACACTAAGTATTTAAGGGTAAAACACGGTCCCTTTTACAAAGGGGAAGTTGTAGACGTAAAATTTCGCTTAACCAATTGTCTTGCACCAGGCATTTATTATTTTAATTGTGGTGTTCGTGTTGATGATCAGGAGGTGCGTTTTTTATCGAGACGTATAGATTCTGCTATTCTCAGGGTGATCAACGGTGAAAACTCCACTGCTGCGGTTGGTGTGATGGATATGAATAGCATAGTTGAAATTTCAAAATGCTATGACGAGGTGGGAAGATAGCCTATGAAGAATTCAGTCGTTTTCATTCACTCACTATGGCGAGCCGGAAGTACGTACATTTTTAACGTTTTTCGTAGGTCCAATGCAGGCTATTTCTGCTATCAGGAACCGATGCATGAGCGGATTGTACTTCCGGCGAAAGAAAACCCGGATTCTATACTCCAATATCACGAATCAATTGCACGAGAATATCGTCACCCTCTTTTGGATAAACCATATTATTACGAACTTTACAAAGTGGCTCCAGAGTGTCTGGGATATCTTACAAAAGAGGCCATTTTTGATACTTATTTTGATGTAGAGTCATCTAAAGATGAGGAAAATGGTGTTGCTTATTTAAAGTCACTTATAAATACCGCAAAGGGTATACCTGTTATTCAGGAATGCCGAACTGTCATGCGTATTCCACTGCTAAAGAAAAAGCTTGGTGGTACACATATTTATTTATGGCGCAATCCGTGGGATCAGTGGTGGTCTTATAAGGTAAGTGATTACTTCGATGTTGCAAATCAGATGATTTTAAATGCTCCTATCCATCCGCCGGAGATAGCATATATTAGGCAAGAAATAAATTTCTCGGATTTCCATGATGACGACATTTCTAGAGAACTGAATTTCTTTTCTCAAAAACGTTTGGCGCCTGAAGAAAGCTATCTTGTTTTTTACACACTTTGGTGTCTTGCTTTAAAAACTGGAATTTTACATGCCGACTTGTTGATAAATATAGATCGTTTGAGTGATTCTCAAGAATACCGTAGTGAGATTATCTACAAACTACATCAACAATCTATAGATGATATTGATTTTTCTGATTGTGAGGTGCCTCAAACAATATATACTGAAACAGACCAATCCTTCTTTTTACCTATTGAAACCAAGGTGCATGATATCCTTCTGGCTTCTGGATGGACTAATAAAGAGCTGGCAAGAATTCAAAAGATCCGAAAGGATTCCAAACCGCTTTGTCAAAAAAATATCCCAACAGAACGCATAAAATCAGAATTTGATGAACAAATTAAGATAGCAGCACGTTATAGATCTTTGGTACTGAGACATGAATTAACACTGAAACGTTCCAGTGAAAAATTGAAAGAGATGGAGGATTGCACAAAAAAAGAGCGCGAACGAGTTTTGGCACTGAAACATGAATTGGTTATCACACGAACAAAAAATGAGGAGTTACTTAATAGCTTGACTTTGATTTCCGATGAAAATAAAAAACTGACATCTGCTCTTTCGGAAGAACTCCAAAGGACAGAGCAGCTTCGAGGGCAAGTTGAGCATTTGATTGAGGAACGGTCTAAAGCATTGGAACGGGCTTCATGGGTAGAGTCTGAGTGGAACAATGCAAAGGAAAAGTTAGAGCAGCTTCAAAATAAGGTTATTGGCTTGACGGGAGAACTTGCCAGAGTTTCGGAGCGGGCATCTTGGTTGGAAAAACATTTGAAAGATGCCGAAACAAAAATTGAACAAATTACGGCCGAAGCTTCTCACTGGCGTTTGGTTGCTGATAATTTAAATACCCAGCTGCAGGCGGTTTATGATAGCAAGACATGGCGTTTTTCAAAACCTTTTAGAATATTATACGAG
>JALXAE010000091.1 GCA_026992355.1 Syntrophobacterales bacterium
CTGCATAACCATAAATTATACCTGCATTCATTGAATCCATCGTATTTTTTCCAATAATCGTTTTGGGTTTTACAAACACCTGAGGTCTCGGGAGTTTCGAAGCTTTCTGAAAAAGAGCTTCGCAGGAAATTAATACACCAGGGCAAATTACTCCTCCCATATATTCGCCTTTTTCCGAGATATAATCAAAGGTCGTGGCTGTCCCAAAATCTATAACCACCGTGGCATCTTTAAATTTCTCATAAGCAGCAACAGCATTGACAATTCTATCTGCTCCCACCTCTTTTGGATTATCATAAAGGATAGGCATTCCAGTTCTTATTCCCGGCCCGACAACAAGAGGGTCCACTTTGAGATATTTCTGACAAAACCTTTCCACTGCATGAAGTACGGGAGGCACCACGCAGGATATAATAGCGTTCTTCACTTTGCTAACACTGATTTTATCCACTTTAAAAAGGTCATATATATAAATGCCCCACTCGTCTTCCGTGGCATCCACAGACGTTCTTAATCTCCAGTCGTGAATCAACCTACCGTCTTTAAACAAACCAATGACCGTGTGGGTATTACCTATATCTATTGCCAGAAGCATTGTTGCACCTTAAGGTTCTATTTCCAGGTGAGTTTTCAAATAGGATACAGCCTTTTCTATTGTTTCATTCATTAGTTTATCGCTCGTAGCTTCAACCATTATCCTGATGACAGGCTCTGTACCAGATGGGCGTATTACCACCCGTCCTTCACCATTCATATTTCGTTCAAGATCCTTAGTGAAAACATCGAGATCAGGGATATTTCCTTTTAGACTTGAATCACCAAGAGGCAAGTTTACCAGCTTTTGTGGAACCTTTACCATGACATTCTTAAGTTCAGACAATGCTCTTTGTTTTTGTATCATCACTGCCAGCACCTGAAGCGCCGAAAGTATGCCATCCCCTGTAGTACTATGATTTAGAAAAATTATGTGACCGGATTGTTCTCCACCCAGGGTGTACCCGGATTGTCTCATCCTTTCAACAACATACCTATCCCCGACAGCGGTGCGAACCAAAGATCCTCCCATCCTTTTAAGAGCTAGTTCGAGACCCAGGTTGCTCATAACGGTAGCAACAACAGTTTTTCCTGGTAGCTCGTCCCTTTCGATAAGAAATTCAGCGCAAATAGCCATTAAAACATCACCGTCCAATATGTTCCCTTTCTCATCTGCAACAATTACTCTATCGCCATCTCCATCCAGAGCTATACCAATATCCGCTCCGTGCTCAATCACAGCATCAGCCATTGCTTTGGGGTGAAGAGCTCCACAGCCATCATTTATATTCTTGCCATCAGGCGAAACTCCCATAGCAATAACATCTGCTCCCAATTCATGAAAAATCAGAGGGGCAACCTTGTAAGCAGCACCATTGGCACAATCTACAACAATCTTAATTCCCTCAAGAGTTAATTCCTGAGGAAAGGTGTGCTTCAAGAAGACTATGTAACGCCCTAGCGCGTCATCTATACGTTTTGCTCCTCCTATTCTATCGTGGGAAGGAAGTTCCAGTGCCGGAAAATTTCCGACCAGTTTCTCAAGTTTTGCTTCTACATCATCAGGCAGTTTATAGCCGTCATGACCAAAAACCTTTATTCCATTATACTCATAGGAATTATGGGATGCAGATATCACAACACCCGCATCAGCTCTCATGTTTTTGGTAATAAAGGCAATACCTGGTGTAGGCAGTGGTCCGGCAAGCAGTACATTTGCTCCCATAGAACATATTCCCGCCGTCATGGCATACTCAAGCATATACCCCGACAATCGAGTATCTTTTCCTATTAACACCTTTGGTTTCCCACGGTGATTTTTAAGAACCGAAGCTATGGCAGCTCCCACCTTTAGAGCTACTTCCGCAGTCATTGGGTCTTTGTTTGCAATACCTCTTATTCCATCAGTCCCAAAAAGCTTCCTCATGGCTCACCTCACTTACACACTCAGCGCGAAAACCAGTGAATCATTTACCTTTGTTACATGCTTTGGATACTTTCATTTAACAAGGCATCAGCCATTTTCGCCGCCTGAACCTGATAAGCTACATCGTGAACGCGGATTATGTGAACACCGTTAAATATACCAACAGTATTCACAACAGCAGTTCCAGTTTCTCTCTCTTTCGGTTCAACATTCAAGACAGCACCAATAAACCTTTTCCTTGAAGCCCCAAGAAGTATAGGCCGTTCTAAGGTATGTAACAAATGAATATGTTTAATTAAACGAAGATTGTGCTCCGCGGTTTTGCCAAATCCTATCCCCGGATCCACGACTATCTGACTGAAGTCAATCCCATGTTCCAGGGCATAAGAAATTCTGTTTTCAAGAAAGGCTATAACCTCGGCAAAAAGAGATCTGTAGGTCGGATTTTCTTGCATGGTTTTGGGAGTTCCCTGCATGTGCATCAAGGCCACGGGCACACCGTAGTCAGCCACAACATCAGCCATTTTATCATCAAACCTAAAAGCGCTCACATCATTTACTATATCAGCACCAACTTCGATTGCCCGCTTCGCCACCTCTGATTTAGTTGTATCAATGGAAATTGGTATGTCACTGCTGAAAGACCGAATCATTTCGATCACAGGGATAGTTCTTCGAAGTTCCTCATCTAGTGGCACCGGATCTGAAAAGGGTCTGGTAGATTCCCCACCCACATCAATTATGTCTACTCCTGCATCAATCATTTCCTTCACATGTTTTAACGCTTTCTCATGATCGTAAAACAACCCGCCATCGGAAAAAGAATCAGGAGTAACGTTCAATATCCCCATGATTAGCGTTCTTTTGCCGAGTAGAAGTTTCCTGTTTCTCGGAAGTTGAAGTATATAGGATGGTCTATTGCGTGTGTTCTTTATCATCTTCTGTCTCTTTGTAATCTCCGGCCTCAAGTGAACTTTTAGAATCCTTTTCAACCATTACCACGTTATCCTCAACATCATCACTTTCGCTACTGGATTTCCTGACTAAACTAGGATCAAAGGACCCAACAATACGATCTATATCTTTTCTGGTAATAGTTTCCTTATCCAGGAGTTCATTGGCTATAGCTTTTAATATGTCCAAATGAGTCATGAGTAACTCTTTGGATTTTTGATAACAATTTTCTACTATAGACCTAATTTCCTTATCAATTTCCATAGCGGTCACTTCACTATAATCCTGATGTCTTGCTATCTCACGACCCAGGAACAGGTGTTCCTCTCTTTTGCCAAACACCAAAGGCCCAAGCTTCTCACTCATTCCCCATTCGCAAACCATTTTACGAGCAATTTCGGTGGCTCGTTCTATATCATTGGCTGCTCCCGTTGTCTGTTTGCCCAGCACTATTTCCTCTGCAACGCGACCGCCCATTAGTGTGCAAATATTATCAATAAGGTATTCCTTGGAATATGTATGGCGATCACTTTCGGGCAGTTGCTGCGTAAGCCCCAGTGCTTGGCCCCTCGGTATGATAGTAACCTTGTGCACAGGGTCAGTATTGGGCAAAAGGTAGGCAACCAGAGCATGCCCTGCTTCATGATAAGCAGTTGTCTTCTTTTCTTCCTCGGTAAGCACAACACTCTTTCGTTCAAGCCCCATAAGAACCTTGTCTTTGGCTTCCTCAAAATCGGACATATCTATTTTGTCTTTACCCTTTCGAGCAGCCAACAAAGCAGCTTCATTGACAAGATTCTCAAGATCTGCACCAGAAAATCCTGGCGTACCCTTTGCTATAGTCCTCACATCAACATCAGGTGCCAAAGGCTTATTTCTGAGATGCACCTTAAGAATGCTTTCCCTACCTCTAATATCAGGGACGGGAACCACAACCTGTCGATCAAACCTACCTGGACGCAAAAGAGCGGGGTCCAAAACGTCGGGTCTGTTGGTTGCAGCAATCAAAATAACCCCTTCCTTAGACTCAAACCCATCCATTTCGACAAGTAATTGATTAAGAGTTTGCTCCCGTTCGTCATGACCACCGCCTAGCCCTGAACCTCTGTGCCTCCCAACCGCATCAATCTCATCAATAAAGATTATACAAGGGGCATTTTTTTTGCCCTGTTGAAACAAATCTCTCACCCTTGCAGCACCAACACCCACAAACATTTCTACAAAGTCAGAGCCGCTGATACTAAAAAAAGGAACCCCTGCTTCTCCGGCAATAGCCCTTGCCAGAAGTGTCTTACCCGTTCCAGGAGATCCCACCAACAATACCCCCTTTGGGATGCGACCTCCAAGCCTGGTAAACTTTTGAGGATCTTTCAAAAACTCAACTATCTCCTGCAATTCTTCCTTGGCCTCTTCCACTCCAGCAACATCATCAAAGGTTACCTTAGCCATGCTTTCGTTCAGAAGCTTGGCTCTGCTGCGCCCAAAACTCATTGCTTTGCCGCCACCAACCTGCATTTGCCGCATGAAGAATATCCAAATGCCTATAAGAACAATCATAGGCAGCCAGCTCACAAGAATGGTCATATACCACGGAGAATCTTCCTTTGGTTTTACATTAATCTCAACTCCGTACGACCTTAACTCCTTAATAAGATTAGGATCTTGAGGCGCAAAGGTGCGAAAGGGCCTTCCGTCAATGAAAATACCCCGGATGTTATTGCCCTGGATTGTAACCTGTACCACCCTTCCCTTTTCAACGGCATCCAAAAAGGCACTATAGGTTATATGGAAATTACTTTCTTGAGGTTTGTTAACCACATTGAAAAGGAATATAACCATTAAGGTTATCGCAAGCCATAGAGCTAAATTCTTGTAAAAGGGATTCAAATTTCTCTGCCTCCTTTATCTATTTTGCTGTATTTTCTCCATTTTTTGCCTCTAATTATCATCCTCACCTGTTGCCATGGATTATACCAAAACGACGGCCACATGCAGCGGTTTTCTATCCATTGTTCGCACATAAGTATTCAAGAATTCTCTCCATCATTGGTCCACCAAGAACTACAAGAACTATAAGAAAATCAATATCTCCAACATCAGGTAGAGCTTCGGCACAAAACAGCCGAGTACATGATATTTCGTAACCGGTACTTCTGAGCCACGGTTCAATGCAACCTAAACCTTCAAAGGGTACATGCTGTAGGTAATGTGCTCGCATCTCACGCCTAATTTTCTAAACTAACATACCAATTAGCAAATTTCGCTATATTATATAAACAATTTAATAAGCAATGGCGAGACCTCTAAGTCCAAAATTGCCCAATAGCCATTTCCCACAATTTTTTCAAGTTCAATCTCACCTTATAGCGATACCCTGCTATTACTTGACATAACAATGATTACTGGCTTATTTGTGAAATCAAGGTACAAGCTGCTTTTAAAAACGAATAACAGGCTATTTGGAGGAATTTGCTATGAGCCAGGACACCAAGCTCGAAAAGGATCTACTCATCAAATGGATTATGGACGGTATTAGACGAACAATTGTCCATTATGGGTGCTGGTTTAGAGAAGTGGATTACCAGCTGGGTATTAGGAAAGCTGCGGAAATAGAAAGTTCAGCAGGTGATCTGTCATGGAACATTATAATAAAAAGACTTTCAAAGGTCATGGGTTTTGAAATCGAAGATGGAGTACCGGTAGCACTCAAAAATAAATCGGAAGAGGAACTCCTGCAAATTCTGGATGCTGTTTGTGTTAACTGGCTGGCTAATGATGGAGTTTGGTTTCAAGCTGTTGAGAACAGCTTTGGTATGGATTACGCGAAAAGATGCAATGATACCTGCTGGACTCGTTTTTCTCCATACGAAGCATATCGCATTAAAAAGTTACTAGGTTTACCCGAATTGGCTGGTTTAGATGGACTAAAACAGGCCCTGGGATTCCGCCTGTATGCCAGAATTAATAAACAATCGATAGAGGAAGTTGATGAAAAAAGCTTCATCTTCCGTATGAACGAGTGTAGAGTCCAAGTGGCAAGAAAAAGAAAAGGGCTTCCTGACTACCCCTGCAAGTCCGCGGGACTGGTTGAATATCCAACTTTTGCTGAGGCTATTGATCCGAGGATCAAAACCGAATGTATTGGATGTCCACCTGATGAACATCCAGATGATTGGTGGTGTGCTTGGAAGTTTTCCCTTGAAGAATAACTCGGTCGTTGATCCGGCGGCATGATTTCTTAAAATGAATCATGTCGTCGGGATAAAAAAACCGAAAAAGGCAAAACAATGAAAGTTTCGTACGAAGTAAAAGATGGAATAGGGATTGTGACCTTAAAGGATGGCTATAATGCCCTGAATCCAGATCTCGTGCAAGCCCTCGACAATGCCTTTTATCAAGCAGCTAAAGATTCAAAAAGCAAGGCTGTAATTTTGACGGCCGAGGGTAAGTTCTTCTGTCCAGGTGGGGACTTAAAGTATATAGGTTCCATACCTGAAGTGTCCAGAGGCACAGAAGTTGAAAAACTGGCTAACCTCCTGCATGGTGTAATTCTTAAAATGTTAGATTTTCCTAAGGCTTTGGTTACTGCTATAAACGGCCCAGCATCGGGTGCTGGATTTTCCCTGACTCTTTTGAGCGACTGGCGGGTAATGGATCGGGATGCTTTTTTCTCCACAGCTTACATGGCAATAGGGTTTACACCAGATGGTGGGCTTTCCTGGCTGCTTCCGCGTTTCGTTGGCATAGGAAGAGCTCAGCTCCTTTTAAATTCCCGGAAACGCCTGTCCGCTCAAGAAGCATTAGAATGGGGGCTTATACATCGAATTAGCAAAAAGGAAAATCTCCTTGACGAAGCCATTGAAGACGCTAAAAAACTAGGCTCTTTCCCAAGTTCTGCTGTAAGAACAACTCGGAAACTAATATGGCAAGGGTTTGACGCATCATTTGAAAAGCATCTACTAACAGAGGCAAAGACCGTATCCCTGATGGCAAAAAGCGAAGAATCTATTGAGCTTATTTCTTACATTATTAATCCCCAGAAGTGCTAAAATTTTACCTCTTAATCTCTGTCCGCCTAACCCAATGCTTCATCATCTTCTAGCGCCCACCTTCTTAGCCAAAATTTCGGCCACAACTTCAATATCTCTTAATGTATCCACACCAATCGTTTCAAAAGGAGCAGGTATTACGCCAATGGAAAATCCATTTTCAAGGGCTCTTAACTGCTCGAGTTTTTCAATTCGTTCCAGCTTGCCCATCGGAAGATTAACAAAGCTTTTCAGAAATTTATAAGTGTAGCAATAATAACCCATGTGTTTCCAAAACATTACCTTAGGAGCAGACTTATCGAAGTGGGGTATCGAAGCTCTAGAAAAATACAAAGCTCGATAATTGTTATCCAAGACTATTTTAACTACATTTGGGTCAGTAAACTCTTCAATCTTAGAAGAAAAATACCCAAGGGTTAACATATCAAAATCAGAAGATCCGGAGAAACCATCTATAAGAATGTCAATAAGCTCACCTGTTACCATAGGCTCATCGCCCTGAACATTCACTATCACATCATTATCATGACATCCAATCTTGCCGCATGCTTCGGCAATTCTATCCGTGCCGCTTTTATGAGTATCCGAGGTCATAATTACGGTGGAACCAAAGGTTTCGGCCACTTGTTTGATTTCAAGGCTATCGGTAGCAATGAAAACATGAGAAGCCTTTTTGCTTTCCATGCAACCCTCAAATACCCATTGTATCAAGGGCTTACCAGATATTTTCTTTAATGGCTTTCCAGGAAGTCTTGTAGAACCAAAGCGTGCTGGTATAAACACATACGCGGTCATCTTTTTACCTCCATCTACATAGTCAAACGCGGAGATGAGCTTATGAATTTTAGAGAACAAAAACAAGTTTTGGAGTATGTATCGGGATACTTCAGCATTTTACTAAGGCGCTTTCCAGAATATGCTCACTGGTTATGGGAAAATCATCAGATAAACAGAACATTTTCGTTACTCGAGCTCAATTCTGACCTAACCCGTGAAATCAACAGCAAAGAAATGTCTCTGAATAATATAGCTTTATCTTTAAGACGGTTTAAGCAGCGCCATTTCCTGAGAATAGGTGCGCGGGATCTTTTTGGCATGGACGATTTCAAAACCACCGTCCAGCAAGTTTCGGACATCGCTGTCGTTTCTTTACAGATCTGTCTAAGACTTTTTTTTACTTATCCTCATTTGTGGTTAAAGTCGTCCAAATTCAATGACTGGGAAGCTTTTGCCAATCATATAGACACGGTCATTATCGGATTAGGAAAACTCGGAGGCAAAGAACTGAACTACGTCTCAGATATTGATCTGATGTTCCTATATGATACGCGAAACGCAAAAAACCCTTCAGAAAACAAACAACTAAGCATGGTTGCTCAAAGATTTCTACCGAAACTATGCACACAACTCATTAATCTGCTCGAACACAGTTATGATGGAGACAGGGTTTTCAAAGTTGATCTGAGATTAAGACCAGCTGGGAAGGACGGTGAACTAGTAAGCCCCTTATCTTACGCAGTGCACCACTATCTAGTAGAAGGACAAAGCTGGGAGAGGCTTGCCCTCTTGAAGGCCATTCCTGTAGCCGGAGCTATAACTGTGGGAAATCTTTTTATTCAAGAAATCCAACCCTTTGTTTTTAGAAGATTCTTGGATTTCCAATCACTAGAAGAAATTAAATTACTTAGAAACAAGATATTGCAGGAAACTCCAGTTCAACCTCCAGGACCTGGATTCAATGTAAAGCTGGGAATAGGAGGAATTCGCGAAATAGAGTTTATTGTCCAGTCAATGCAGCTTATATACGGAGGTAGAAACCCAGATTTACGGATTCCAAATACAATCCAAGCGTTAAAAGCTTTATCCTCTAAAGGGCTACTTGATACTTTTACATCGGAAAAATTAATAAATGCCTACAAGTTCTTAAGAAAGACAGAGCACTGGGTACAACTCATGAATAATCAAATTACACAGGTGATCCCTAAAAACGAATCATCGCTTGCCAGGCTGGCATTTGCTGTAATGTATGCCGATTGTAAAGCTCCAAGGCCACTCATATTAAATGCAAAAAACCTTATCACTCCCTTTTTTGATACATTAAAAGAACACGTTGATTTTGTTCATGACAGGTTTGTGGAATTATTTGAGCCTTCTGAAAAGGATACCCATTCCCACATACCTAATCGTGCTTTAGAAGATAGCTACTTTGCAAAATTCGAAGTAAAAAATCCTAATTTAAGAACTAAGTTGCTAGAACTCCTGGAAGGAGAACTTGTTCGTATAAAAAACACGGAAGTAAGAAAGGAAGTTCAGAATAGATGCGAGCGATTCGTTTCATCAATTGCCAGAAGACCTGGTTTAATAACGTTCTTTGATAAACATCATGACATCTTCGAACTATGTCTAAAGGGACTTATAAAGAGTGAGTTCATAGCGGATTTTATAACCCATGCCCCTTCGCTTTCTGAGGGTATAGAGAAGGATGTAACCAAACCATGGCTCACTAAAGCTAAATCCCTTTTAAATGGTTTTGAATCTTTTGAAGAAAAGCTTCACTGGTTAAGACGGATAAAAAATGAACGGCTAATATCAATTGCCATATACGACATAGCACAGGGTCCTCATGGCAGGATAATTGAACATCTTCTAAGCGAGCTTGCAGATTTCATCATTTCTGAAACGTACAAATTGGTGTGTGAAGAACGAAAGGTATCATCAGAAAACCTTCCCCTAGCCATTTGTGCAATGGGAAAGTTAGGAAGCAGGGAGTTCAATTACAATTCAGACCTGGACATAGTGTTTATTTATGATCCTCCGCCAGAAGAAAACCAGGAAATAATTCCGGAAAAAGTTACAAAACTCATTCAACGATTAGTTAGATTGTTGTCAATTTCTCTAAATGAAGGTCCCGGATACGAAGTCGATATGAGACTTCGTCCAACAGGGAACTATGGACCATTGATAGTAACAAAAGCAACGTGGGTGGAATATTATGAAAAGGTTGCAGACATCTGGGAATTGGCCTCTCTTGTCCGCTTTCGTCCTGTGTGTGGCAAAGAAAAACTTCTTACGGAAATTCAGTCTTATGCTAATAAATTTCTTAACGCAAAAAAACATCCAGAAGAAATCTGGACGAGGCTATGCTCGTTGAAAAAACGCGTGGAACGAGAAAGATCAAAATCTAAACAGGATGCTAATCGAGTTGATATAAAGTTGGGACCAGGTGGAATAATGGATATTGAACTATGGTGCCATGGAACTGTTATCTCCTGGCCAGAAAAAATCCAAGTTAACTCAATGTCAACAAGGGAGCTTTTTAAAGATATCTTAAAATTCTGGAAAATAGGTAATTCAACATCGAAAAACCTCATAAAGACCCTAGACATACTTAAAAGACTCGAACAGCGGATAGTTCTTTCTGGTTATAATCCCAAGTCTTTTGGATCAGACCACCTTGAAAAAATTAAAATCCTCGGGCTCTTAACTGCTTCCGAATTAGACGAAAACAGTCTGGATTGGACAGATCTAATTGCCATGATGGCCAAAATCAGGAAATGGTGGGATAGGATCTGCAAATATAAGGAACCCATGGACTGGTCCGTTCTTGATGAGCTTTTCAAATAAGACGGAGCAAAAAGATGAAAGTATTCATTTTGGGAAGTGGAGCAATTGGTAGCTTTTATGGGGGAAAACTCCAGCTTGCAGGTGCCGAAACAGCTCTATTATGCCGTTCCGACTACAGAACGATTAAGAAACAGGGTGTGTGGGTTAAGAGCATCACAGGAAACTTTCACTTTAAACCCAAAATGGTTTTAAAATCGCCCCATGAATTGCCATGGAAGCCCGACTACATCTTAGTTTGCTTGAAGGTCCTCCCGGAAATAGACATTTCGGCAATTATTAGACCGGTAGTTTCTGAAGATACGGCTATATGCTTAATTCAAAATGGTATAGATATTGAGCCGCCAATAGCCAATGCATTCCCGAACAACGAACTTATAAGCGGTCTCGCATTTATTTGTTGTCAAAGGATAAAGAGCGGTATGGTTGAACATTTTGATTATGGGAAACTCGTCCTGGGTAACTACCCCAAAGGCGTTTCCAATAAAACTCGTAAACTTGCAAAGTTCTTCGGAAAATCTGGAGTAGTATGTGACGTAACCGATAATGTAATCAAAGCGAGATGGCAAAAGCTGGTCTGGAATGCCCCTTTCAATCCTATTTCCGTACTTGCTGGAGGTGTAACAACAGAAGAAATGTTATCAGACAAACAAATGGAGGAAACCATACGTGCTGTTATGGGTGAAGTTTGTGCTTTGGCTGAAGCAGACGGCCATCCTTTGCCAGAAAACGTAGTGGAAGAAAATATATCATTTACACGAGTTATGACACCCTACAAAACCAGTATGTTGCTCGATTATGAAAACAAACGCCCTATGGAAGTAGAGGCTATACTCGGAAATGCGGTAAGGAAAGCTAAACAAATGGGAATAGATGTACCACATATAAACACCCTTTATTCACTGCTTTCTATGCTTAATAAGAAAAACACCTGCTAAAAAGGACAAATAATCGTGGATAAGGAAAAACACATATCATCCCATGACCCAGGAGAAAGGATAAAAGAAATTCTAGAATTAGATGGCTCTCGCCTAAACTCCAGACGCAAGTCTTTTGTATTCACACTCATCGGATTTGCATTAGTGGGAACCGTCTTTTATTTCCTCATGGGGCATAAAAGCAACAATCACATCCAATACAAAACGGCTCCTGTAAAAAAAGGAAACCTGGTTGTGGAAGTCACTGCCACGGGTACATTACTTCCGGTCGGACAGGTAGAAGTGGGAGTAGAAATATCTGGAACAATTGATACCGTAATGGTTGATTGCAATGATAAAGTAACCAAAGGGCAAATTTTAGCCAAATTGGATACTTCAGAAATTGAAGCCAAGGTCCTTCAGGCCCAAGCAAACTTTCAGCTTGCCCTAGCCAAGTTACGCACGGCCAAAGCAGAGTTGAAACTAGCAAAGGTAAAACTGGAACAATATATACGCGCTCGGAAGCTCACAGATGGCAAACTACCTTCAGAAATAGAAATGGAGAAAGCCAGGACAAATCTAGAAAAGGCAGTTGCCAATAAACTTATTGCTGAGGCTGAAGTAGAACGCGCAAAAGCAGAGCTCGATTTTAGAAAGACCAATCTTTCCAAAGCAATAATCCGCTCCCCCATAGACGGTATTGTTTTGGCCAGAAATATAGAACCTGGCCAGACAGTTGCCGCATCCCTCAAGACACCTGTATTGTTCATAATTGCCAGAGATCTTTTGCAGATGGAACTGCATGTTGATATAGATGAAGCCGATATAGGAAAGGTTAAAAAAGGTCAAAGAGCTATATTCACTGTTGACGCTTACCCTAATAGAGAATTCAAAGCCCAAGTTAAAGATATACTGCTTTCTCCGAAAACAACAGAGGGAGTAGTAACCTACGAAACCATTTTAACAGTGAAAAATTCGGATCGTCTCCTGCTTCCCGGAATGACCGCCACAACAAACATTGTGGTAAAGGAATTAAAAAATGTACTTTTGGTTCCCAATGCTGCTCTAAGATTTGATCCCCGCATTGTAAAGGAACATGTCTCGGGCAGAAAAAGAGGAGGGCTTCTGGGTTTTATGTTCCCTAGGTTTTCCAGAACCACTTCATCGACCAACTCCACTGTCAATATGAAATTGCATAAGAAAAAATGTGTATGGGTCCTTGAAAAGGGATCATTGGTAAAGGTTCCTGTAGTAATAGGCGATACCAATGGAATAGTAACGCATATTGTTGAAGGAAATCTTTCGGAGAACCAAAAAGTAGTCACAGGGTTACTCAAAGCCAGAACTTCTTAGCCATGAAAACAAATCTCATTAAATTGGTTAATGTTTCAAAAATTTATGGCAAGGGTTCAACTGCTGTACACGCATTAAAAAATATAAATCTTGAAATCGAAAAGGGCGAATTTATTGCCATAATGGGAGCAAGCGGCTCAGGAAAGTCAACTCTTCTCAATCTTCTTGGGTGTCTTGATGCACCATCCAGCGGGTCTTATCTCTTTTCGGGCATTCAAGTAGAGAAACTCTCTCATAAACAAAGATCCCTTATTAGGCGACATTTTATTGGGTTTGTTTTTCAAAACTACAATCTCCTTCCGAGAACCAGGGCAATAGAAAATGTCGAATTGCCTTTAATTTATCGCAAGGTAAATCCGGCGGAAAGACGTAGATTAGCAAGAAAAGCTCTGGATCTCGTTGGTCTTTCTGCATTTGAACATCACACACCAGCAGAGCTTTCTGGAGGACAACAGCAAAGGGTGGCGATTGCCAGGGCTATCGTTACCAATCCCCTATTACTTCTTGCAGATGAACCAACAGGCAACTTGGATACTAAGAAAAGCCATGAAATAATGGAGCTTCTTACACATTTGAACGTGGAAAAACATTTCACAGTGGTTTTGGTTTCACACGAACCCGAGATGGCTGCTTATGCCAATAGAATAATCCACTTTGAAGACGGTACAATTACACACCAAAAAACGGGTAAATAATCATGTTGTGGAATTTGTTTGTGATTGCCTTGAGAGAGTTGAGACGAAATCTGCTTAGATCATTCTTGACCTCCTTAGGCATAATCATTGGAGTAGCCTCAGTAATTACCATGGTTACCTTAGGAAATGGTGCAACCGAAAAGATCAGGCGTCAAATTACCAGCCTTGGTACAAATCTGTTAATGATTCGCCCCGGTCAGATGTTCAGAGGTCATGGTGGAGTTAGGGGACAGGCAATACCCTTTAAGCTCTCCGACTGTGACGCAATAAAAAGAGAGATTTCGGGTATCGAGGCTGTGGCCCCCGTCTCGGGAGAAACAATCCATATTATCTACGGAAACAAAAATAGGGAGACTACAGTTACGGGAACCACTAATGACTTTATGGATGCACGGGATTGGCCTCTCGTGTCAGGAAGAAGATTCACAATGGGGGAACTTCGTTCTGGTAAGGCAGTTTGTATTCTAGGCTCCACTGTATTAAAAGAGCTATTTGATACTGGGGAAGAACCATTGGGTAAAATTATACGACTTGGCAAACAACCCTTTAAAGTAATCGGAATACTCTCGTCCAAAGGGGAGTCTCCATTTGGTTCAGATCGAGATGATGTCATCCTAGTACCCATTAAGGCCTATCATAGAAGAATCGCTGGAAATACGGATGTTATGAGGATTTATGTGTCAGTTGAAGAAGGCGAAAATATTGAATCCGTGAAAGAAGAAATAGAAAGACTTATGAGACAGAGACGAGGGGTAAGGCGGGGTGAAGTTGACAACTTTTACGTGAGAGACATGAAAGAGCTGGCTCGAGTCCTTTCTGGGACCACATCTGCCATGACATCTCTCTTGGGAATTATTGCTGCTGTGAGTCTTGTTGTTGGAGGTATTGGCATAATGAATACCATGCTTGTGGCTGTAACAGAACGAGTTAAAGAAATCGGAATCAGAATGGCTGTAGGGGCTTTGCCCAAGGATATTCTAATTCAGTTTTTGGTGGAAGCTGTAGTTCTATCCTGCCTTGGGGGAATTGGTGGAATAGTGGTAGCTCTGCTCCTTTCAGTCTGGCTTTCCAAATTGCTCCTTGTGCCACTCATTTTGGACATAAAAATCATCACCATCTCTTTCTTGGTATCCTCAGCGGTTGGGGTCTTCTTTGGCTACTTTCCCGCAAGAAGGGCTGCTATGCTAAACCCCATTGAAGCCCTTAGGTATGAATAGTGTGAAAATATTCGCAATTTGAATAAAAGCCATTCAAAAAAGTCAAAAAGTTATTTACCCTCTTGACAGTTGCTCACATTTTCACCTAGTTAGAATGTTGAACAAATTCACAAGCATTTTTGCTTGACTTTCAACAGATTTAGGTTTTTTGTTTGTTAATAAATTCACGTAAAATGTGGTAAACGAAATTGGCTCTTTTTATCAGAGGGAGATATGAAGACTATAAACATACCAAAGGGGCTCTCCTTTAAGATAGATCAACCGGCTTTATCCGTAACTACATTGCCTTCTCCAAGTTCAGCAATATATCCAATGGCAAATCGGTGGGGCTGGTTGTACCCCAATGTAAAGGAAGGCGATAATGTTGCAACAGGTCAAGTTATTGCAGCGTCTTCTCTTCCCAACATACCAAATTTAAGAACTTCCTTTTCCGGGACAGTCAAAAGGATTTTCAAGCTTCCTTCGCTACAGTTAAAGGATGCTCAAGCTATTGAAATTGAGGTGACAAAAGAGGAAAAAGAAGTTGTATCGCCGTCCAGAATAGATGATAGTTCCGACAACGTAACAATATTCCAAGCACTTCTTGAAGCCGGAATTTGCGAAACTGATGATTATACGCTGGCACTACCACTTAGAGTAACATCGCCCAATACAATAAATGAATTCATTGAGAAAACACATGATAGGGATCTTGCTGACCTTTTGAATAATATACCTCATAGAGAGAAAAACATTAAAACTCTTATAATAAACGGCATAGATAGACAGCCAAATGTATGGGTCCGTAACTATCTAATAACCTCAGAAACTGAAAGATTAGCTTCTGCCGCCAAGCTAATTAAAAAATTATCCGGCGCTGAACAAATAATTTTAGCTGTTTCTCAGGCTGTAGCCTCTAATAAAGCCGTTAAGGAATTTGCTGATGCTTTGAACGCCGATATTGCTGTATCCAATGGGAAATACCCGGTTTCTCTGGAACCTCTTCTCGTTTATGGAATCACGGGAAAAGAATTATTGTTCCCTTCCAAAAACACCAGAGAATTAGAACTCGGTGTTGTAGATGTGTCTGGTCTTTACCAAATAGCTCAGATGTTAATCGAAGGCGCTTCAAGGGCAGAATTGATTGTTCAGGTAAATATTCCATCACGAAACGAGTATCATCTAGTTAAATGCTTTGCTGGAACTCCAGTGAACCACATTATCAATCATTATTCCCTTGATCCGGATAAGCTTACAAAAGTGATCCTTGGCGGAGATTTTTTGGGCTATGCCCACTATGATTTAGATATACCTGTAACGGGAGAGATTGATTCTCTGAGTTTGTGGGAAGGCGATGTCTTCCACTATGAACACCAGCATTGTATACGTTGCGGATTTTGTGTGAGCGTGTGCCCTGTTAAACTGGTACCGGCAGAAATTAGTTTATATTGTGAGTACAAAATGTTTGATGAAGCTATTGGTAAAGGTTTGTATCAATGCATTGAGTGTGGTCTGTGTGCTTATGTATGTCCATCACATAGACCTATGGTTCAATTAATGCGTTATGGAAAACAAGAATTGCAGCTCATGAGGGTGGCATCATGAAAAAACCTTCGTTGATCGTTTCACCATCGCCACATGTTCATTCGGGTTGGAGCGTAGCTAGGCTTCATTATGAAACCATTCTAGCATTAGTCCCAACAATACTTGCGGGTATCTATTTTTTTGGCTTTTTAGTACTAAAACCCATAGTATTTGCCGTTATTGGCTGTGTTTTAGCTGAAGTATTATGGCAAAAGGCAATAAAAAGACCCGTAACAATAGATGATGGCAGTGCCATATTGACGGGTGTTTTGCTTGGTCTTCTCCTGCCCCCAACGGTTCCCTGGTGGATTCCCTTTGTCGGGGCTATTGTGGGAATTTTGGTACCTCGTCATTTCTTTGGAGGAGTTGGTCAGAACGCCTTCAGTACGGTCCTTGTTGGATGGGCGGTAGTATATGTTTCATATAAATCTATCCTGGCAAATTATCCCATGCCTCATCCAGCTTTCGGTATGGTCCCCGGGGGATATGTGGAGTATCCCCCGCTGGAGGTTTTAAAGTGGGACGGAACAGAAGTCATAATTGATATCCCCCTCAAAGACCTGATCTTAGGAAATGTCCCCGGTACAGCGGGAACAACATCCGTTATCGCAGTATTTATAGGGGGGTTGTATCTTGTGGCTCGAGGTATAATTCAGTGGCAGGTTCCTGCCTGCTTCATTGGATCCGCCTTTTTGTTTGAGTTGGTATTTTGGTTGATTAATCCAACAAAGTATGCCTCTCCTGTTTTTCATATTTTCACAGGGTGGATGTTTCTGGGAGCTTTTTTCCTTGCTACTGAAAAAGGCACCACACCTTTAAAGCCTCTTCCCTTAGCCCTCTATGGTGTAGGATGTGGAATCCTTACAATGGTCATAAGGAATTGGGGAATTTATATGGATGGGGTACCGTTCGCCATTCTTTTAATGAATGCGGTTGCTCCTCTATTAGACAGAATAAGAATCAAACCAATAGGGAGGGTGGAGAACCTTGCGTGATTTGATCAAAATGATAGTGGTTTTAACAGCCATTTGTTCGGTTTCAGGGTTTGCTCTCTCCTATATTAATGATGCAACGCGAGCAGCCCGAGAGTATCAGTTACTAAAGTATGTTAAGGAACCATCCATCAAAGCTGTGTTTTCAAAACTTGATTATGATAACGATCCCATCAAGGATCGTATCAAGATCAAAATAGGCAAAGAAGAGAAGACAGTATTCCCCGCCAAAAAAGGCGGAAAAATAATAGCCATAGCCTATGACGCATCAGCCACAGGTTATCATGATGAAATTGAGGTCATGGTCGGAGTGAAGGCGGACGGCACGTTGGCGGGAATCGGTATTATGCGTCATTCAGAAACGCCGGGACTCGGGGCCAGGGTTGCTGAACCAGCTTTTACTGAACAATTCAGGAATGCCAAGCCTCCAGTTAAGCTTTCGACAGAAGGCGGAACAATAAATGGGATAAGTGGAGCAACAATATCTAGCAAGGCGGTCATTACCGCTGTCAATAAGGCATTAAAGGTGTTCCCCGAGGTGAAAAAGGAGGTTTTTTAAACCATGAGTTTCTCCAAAGAATTTACCAAGGGTTTATGGCAGGAAATACCGCCATTCCGATTAGTACTTGGGCTGTGTCCTACTCTAGCTGTTACAACAGCAGCAAAAAACGGCCTTGGCATGGGTCTCGCCACGACATTTGTACTTGTAGGGTCAAATATAATCGTTTCTATGCTCAGAAACATTATCCCCTCTAAAGTGAGAATAGCATCTTATATAGTTATAATTGCCTCCTTTGTCGTAATTGTTGAATTACTTATGCAAGCATACTTCTACCCTCTCTATAAGGTACTGGGCATATTTATTCCTCTCATAGTTGTTAATTGCATAGTGCTTGGACGTGCGGAAGCCTTTGCCTCCAAAAACGGGGTGACACTTTCCCTGGCGGACGGCCTTGGAATTGGACTGGGTTTTACTCTGGCTTTAACCTTTTTAGGTGCAATAAGAGAAATTCTAGGTAACGGCACCTTTTTCGGGCACTCAATAATGGGAGCTTCCTTTGAGCCTCTATCCTTTTTAATTAAGGCTCCAGGAGCTTTCCTGTGCTTAGGAGTTATTCTGGCACTCATGAACGTAATTAGTGACAAATAAAAGGAAGAGAGTATAGAGCCATGAGCGATTATCTATTACTAATCGTAAGTGCGGTACTGGTAAAAAACATCCTTCTTGCCAGGTATTTAGGAAATTGTCCCTTCCTCGGAGTGTCCAACAGAATGGACACGGCAACGGGTATGGCTATGGCTGTTGTTTTTGTAATGACAGCCGCTACAGCCATAACATGGTGTGTTCAGAGGTATCTCTTAACACCTTTCGGTCTGGAATATTTGCAAACCATAGCTTTCATCCTCGTAATTGCAACCCTTGTACAGTTGGTTGAGATGTTTTTACAGAAATCCGTTCCCGCTCTATACCGCATGCTTGGAATATTTCTACCGCTAATTACTACAAATTGTGCGGTTTTGGGAGCTGCCGTGCTGGTAATTCAAAATGAATATGACCTTGGAAAGGGTGTTGTTTTTGGGTTTGCATCCGCTATTGGCTTCGGATTAGCCCTGATTCTTATGACAGGCTTAAGGGAACGATACGTACTTCAACCTATTCCAAAACATTTTAAGGGAACATCTTCCGGCTTGATTACGGCAAGTTTACTTGCACTCGCCTTTCTTGGATTTCTTGGAATGGTCGAATAGGCAAGATCTGAGAATTTTTGAAATGTGTAACTCATATAAAGCGCGGTTTGGCCGCGCTTTTTCTATTTTTTAACAAAAACCCTTGAAAGCTTCACAGCACACAGTTCACCGCACATTGTGCATGTTTCGTTGTCGTAAGCGAGAGCAAGTCTCTTTTTGGCGGCATCGGGGTCAAGAGCCACAGAGAGAACACCTTCCCAATTTAGATCTCTTCTGTATTCCGATATAGCTCTGTCTTTATCAATTGCCCCTGGAACTTTCTTTACAATGTCGGCGGCATGACCAGCTATTCTCGCAGCTATCACTCCAAGATAAACATCTTCTGGACTGGGTAAAGAAAGATGCTCAGCGGGGGTAACATAACACAAGAAATCGGCCCCTGCAGAGGCAGCAATAGCACCGCCAATTGCAGCGGTGATGTGGTCGTATCCTGGAGCTATATCGGTTGGTAAAGGACCAAGAAGATAAAAGGGAGCTCCATCGCATAACCGTTTTTCCATCAAAACGTTGGCCTCAATCTGATCAAGGGGAACGTGACCTGGGCCCTCTATCATCACCTGGACATTTCTTTCTCTCGCTCTCTTTGCAAGCTCTCCCAATAGAATGAGCTCCTCAATTTGAGGTCGATCGGTTGCATCAACAATTGTTCCCGGCCTCATACCGTCGCCCAAGCTAAGGGTAACATCATATCTATAAGCAATGTCCAGAACTGTATCGAATTCAGAATAAAGTGGATTTTCCTTTTTATTGTGCTTCATCCAGTTGAGAAGAATTGACCCTCCCCTGCTGACAGAAGGCAGGACCCGAGAACTGTTCTCAATGCGCTTCAACGTCTCAAGAGTAACTCCGCAATGAATTGTGATATAATCAATCCCCTGTGAACACTGCTTTTCGAGATCGCTAAACATCTCATCTACATCCATCCTGTGAAGAGGAACTCCTTTTCTATGGAGATTTGTGGCAATCGAATATATAGGAACAGTGCCAACCATTACAGGGGACTTATCCAGAATGGCTTCTCTAATAGCCCCAAGATCTCCGCCAGTAGAAAGATCCATAACTGAATCAGTACCAGCTCTAACGGCAGCAGCCAGTTTTTCAAGCTCATTTTCTACGGACGCACAAGCACCGCTACTACCTATATTCGCATTGACTTTCGTTGATAAACCGTTCCCAATAGCTTTTATTACGGAAAAAGAATGATTTTTGTTCTTCGGAAGTACAGCTTTCCCTTGAGCAATCTGCTCTCTTAAAAACTCAGGATCAACATTATCGGCTTCTGCTGCTCTTCTCATCTCAGGGCTTATAATACCCTTCTTGGCCATCTCCAGCTGAGTCATATAAAACTCATCTCCCGTACCACTCGGTTTATGGAACCGGTAAAAAACCCGGCCGTGCACCCTCCGTCGAACATCGTTCCTTGCACCCCATGCATCCTCAAATATCACCAGAGTGAACCACGACACAGACCGCAGTGCTTACCGCTGCTTCCTTCCGGACCTGACGGGGTTCACACCCGTCTGTTACGTGGTGTCCGGTGAATTCGAGGAGCAGAAGGCGGTGCAATGGAAACCCGATGTCCTCGGGAGGGAATTCGACCCCGCTAAGCGGTTTTCGGGTTCAGGGCACCGCTAACTCCCCGTCTAGCACGACCGGGCAATTTTTTTTAAAACGTTAAACCAGGAAAAGCAATGTTTTTCTTTGTAGTCCTATCAAAAGGTAAACACCTTGACGCTAATTAAGGAGCGTGGTATCGGAACCCTAATTTTAAGGCCTACAAGCAGGGAGAAGAAGAAAATGGTCAAGAAAAAAACCTTGGATTTGGAAACAGAAGAAAAGGAAAAAATAAAAGAGCAGCTTGAAGAAGATGATGAGATTATAGAGCTTGAAGAGGTCCTCGAGGAACCTGAAGAACTACCAGTTGGAGAAGATCTGGATGAGCTTTTGTTTTCCGAAGACGGCGAAGCCGACATAGGTGATATTGATTTAGAAAGTCTGGATGCTACATTGGGATTGGATGAATCCGAGAAGGAGGAATCAGAAGTAATTACAAAAATGGAAGCTGTAGAAGCGGAACAGCCTAGTGCACCTACTCAAGAAGACATTGATGCACTTTTTGAAGAAGAATCGTCTGTAGAAGAAATTGCTCAGGAGGCCGCCGCGGAAGAGTCCGCTGATATTGAACCTATATCCGAAGAAAAACCATCAGTTTCTGAATCGCTAGAAGATGCTCATTTAGATGAAATTGTGGCAGAATTGGAAAACCGTATTGCACAAAAGATTGAAGAGTTAATTGAACAGAGACTACCTGAACTTGTTCTAAAGACTGTACGCGAAGAATTGCAATCAATTCAGAGGGAATTTGAAAGAAACAATCAATAAAGGGGAGCTCAATACCTATGGAATCCATCAAACTTCCTAAGGCCTACGATTTTAAAGAAGTAGAATCAAAATGGTACAAGTTATGGGAGGAGCAAGGATTTTTCCATGCTGATGTTAACAGTTCCAAACCGCCCTTCTCTATTGTAATCCCTCCTCCAAATGTAACAGGTCAACTTCACATGGGTCATGCACTTAATAACACGCTTCAAGACATACTCTGTCGCTACAAACGGCTGAAAGGGTTTGAAGTATTATGGCTCCCAGGAACGGACCACGCAGGCATAGCCACTCAAAATGTAGTAGAACGTGAATTAGCCAAAGAAGGTAAAACTAGATACGATCTTGGGCGAGAGGCCTTTATAGAACGTGTATGGAAATGGAAGGAAAAATACGGAAATATAATCATAAACCAGTTAAAGCGGTTAGGGGCATCCTGTGATTGGGACAGACAGCGCTTTACAATGGATGAAGGGTTATCTCGAGCAGTACGTCTTGTGTTCGTACAGCTTTATAGAGAAGGATTAATCTATCGTGGAAACAGAATGATAAACTGGTGTCCCAGGTGCCACACCGCTCTTGCAAATATAGAAGTGGAAGGTGAGGAAAAGGAAGGAGCTCTCTATTACATAAAATATCCCCTGGAAGATTCATCGGACTATTTAGTTGTTGCGACAACGAGACCTGAAACCATGCTCGGCGATACCGCAGTCGCGGTACATCCAGAGGATCCTAGATATAAAAATTACATAGGCAAAAACTGTATTTTACCTTTGGTAGGTAGAAGGATCCCCGTAATCGCTGATACGTACGTCGATCGGGAATTCGGAACGGGGGCTTTGAAAGTCACGCCGGCACATGACTTCAATGACTTCGACCTCGGGAAAAAACACGGTCTGGAGGCAGTCCAAGTTATAGGGTTCGATGGAAGAATGACCGATGAAGCGGGAAGCCAGTACGCTGGGCTGGACCGTTATGAATGCAGAAAAAGGATTGTGGAAGACCTCAAAGAACAGGGTTATCTGGAAAAAATAGAATCTTATAGCCATCGTGTGGGAGAATGTTATAGGTGTAAAAGTGTTGTTGAACCTATGATCTCCCTTCAGTGGTTTGTAAAAACAAAGCCTCTTGCCGAACGAGCTATCGAGGCTGTTAGAAAAGGTAAAACCAGAATTATCCCGGAAAAATGGGAAAAGGATTATTTCAACTGGCTTGAAAATATAGAAGACTGGTGCATAAGCCGCCAGATTTGGTGGGGCCACAGAATTCCTGCCTGGTATTGCAAAAGCTGTAATGCCATAATGGTAGAGGAGACCGTTCCGTCACTGTGTAGTTCCTGCGGTAGTAAAGATTTAGAACAGGATCCCGATGTTCTCGACACCTGGTTCAGCTCAGCTTTGTGGCCATTTTCCACAATGGGATGGCCGGAGGAAACACCAGAATTAAGGCGATTCTATCCTACGTCCGTTTTAGTTACTGGTTTTGATATTCTCTTCTTTTGGGTTGCTCGCATGATGATGATGGGACTTCATTTCATGAAGGATGTCCCTTTTTATGATGTGTATGTTCATGCCCTCGTGAGAGACGCCCAAGGCCAGAAAATGAGTAAGTCCAGGGGAAATGTTATCGATCCCTTGGTTATGATGGAAAGGTAT
>JALXAE010000092.1 GCA_026992355.1 Syntrophobacterales bacterium
GTTTATGTATATCTACCCTTTGACATGATCGATTCATCCCCCTGGTGGTTCTATTTTGGAACATGGAATTTTGAACAAAAAAAAGGTAGCAAACTTTTTATTCTAAAAGTCCCACCACAATCCCTTATAAATCAAAAAAAGGGAGTTCTTATCCTTCCATCAAAACGAATATTGCTGAAAGATATGCTAACCTATTCCACAAAACCCAACATAGGCCTATATGTAAGCAAGTTTTTCAGAAATCCCACGGAAAAGCATCTAATAGCTGGTCGAGTATTCAACTACGTGGTTGATACCGAGTTTCTCCAATCAACATTTGCCAGGTTGTTGTTTAGTCCGGACAAAATTCCCCAGTTTAAACGGATTAAATATGCTCCCTATTACGGGGGAATATGGGAGGTCATTAAAAGTAATCCACAGTTTTCTTCCAGATCTTAATGTATTTCTTTTAACAATCTGTATTCGCCTTCCTTCTGGAGCTCATAGGTTTTTGAGCCGAGAGTAAAACGATCCTCATACGAAAATGGGAGATTCAAATCATTGGCAACAGACATTGATTCAAGCAACCAATACAAAACCATGGCAATTTCTTCTACATTACCAAGCAATTCACCAGCATCTATTTTAATCTCATCAATATCAAAGAGCTGTTTCAACCCTTTGGTAACAAAAGAACCCATGCCGTGATCCCAGTTTACTTCCACAACTTCATCTGGATGTTTCTGATTTTGAAGTCTCATAAGGGTCACACCATTTTTTCCTTCAAAACCATGCAGTTCTTTCATAATTTTTTGCCTTTCTTTTTTCCTGTTAATTTTTAGCATAGTTGTCTTTAAATCATAAGCACTGTTCGCGCATGTTACAATGCAAACACCAAAAGGCACCATTCACCTTTGGAATAATACTCTAAACACTTTAAACCGTACTTAATGTAGACATCAACAATGTCGTTTTTTTGACTCGCCAGAATACCGCTCAAAACTAGTAAACTCTGCTTATTCTTTTTCATCACCTTGAACAACAGAGGAGCAATGTCTTTCAGAACACCTGCATTTATATTGGCAATGAGAATGTCAAAATCTGACATTAAACAATCTATGGTTCCAGCGATAAGACGAACTCGGGATTTTACCCAATTTTTCTCAACATTTCTTGCCGCAAAGCCTATGGCATCAGTATCTATGTCAATCCCCACCGCCATGCCAAAACCAAGCTTGGCTGCTGTTATTGCAATTATGCCAGAACCAGTACCAACATCCAAAAGAGACATGTCTTGAATCGGCTTAGAAATTGTATATCTCTCCAGCCACTCCAAGCAAAGCTGTGTCGTCTCATGGTGACCGGTACCAAAGGCCATCTCAGGATCTATAATAATCTCAACTATTCCTTCGTCCTTTGCCACCTTTTCCCAAGATGGCCTTATAATGAGCTTTTTCCCAACTCGAATAGGCTTAATAAATCTCTTCCATTCATGCTGCCAGTCGTAAGAATCAAATTTTTCAGCATCAACATCAATGGTACACCCCATTGCCTTCAGCTCTTCCAGATACCTCAAAAATCCTGATAGCTGGTTCCCGGCTAAGAAAAGTTCAGCTTCGCCATCTTTTTGGATTACACCAGTATTAAACTTTTCCGCAATCATTCCATACAAATCATCATGAGATAAGGTTAGATGCGCTATTCGAATGGTAATTTTAAAGAGATCTTCATTCCGTTCCATGTAATCCCCTCAGTTAGCTGGCATGTATTATGCTACAATATTTTTTGCTACCAATTCACGAAAAGGAGCAATCAGTATGGCGCTGAAAGTTCAAGAGCCACCATACAAAAATATCTTACCAGATAATATTCAACTATTAGTCCAAAAAATAATGCAGATAAGCAGGGAAAACATTTTCATGTCCGTTTTGGAAAATGTTTCCCCACTTCCGGTGACTGTCTCCTCCAATTATTCGCCATATATTAATCACCACAAGCCATCCAGCACGATACCGAATAAAACAATGGTGAAAAACACAGTCAACATTTCTAATCCGGAACTATCTCTTACGGAAAGTCATAGTGTGGGTTCAGTTTCGGCAATGTTTGAATCGGGAGGCAGAAATTCAGCTGGGGTTGTCGGTTACGATCCCAATGGAGGAACATCCTATGGGATTTACCAAATATCTTCAAAACAAGGCAGCATGAAGGAATTTTTAAATTTTCTTAAAAAGGTAAGACCAGATTGGTTCCATAGATTACGAAAAGCAGGTCCACCAAACACCGGATCTACCAAGGGAGCTTTTCCAAGAGAGTGGAAAGCAATAGCCAGAGAAAACCCTCAAGAATTTGCCAAGATACAGCACGAGTTTATAAAGGAAAAATATTTTAAACCCCTTTGTAAGCTGCTAGCCAAGGAGCTAGACTTAAATATCGAAAATTCTCACCCGGCAATAAAAGAAGCTATATGGAGTACTGCTGTCCAGCATGGAGTAAATGGTGCTAAAAGAATAATCGAAAAGGCTTACATAAGCTCAGGTAAAGAGCTTTCTGATAAGTTTGTGGATACTCTCTACGGTCTTCGTTCATCGAGTTTTCCCTCATCGCCTTCAAAAATACAAAAATCTGTGGTAAAGCGCTTTCAACTGGAAAAGGAATTGATTCTTGCAAAACTCCAGGGCAAGAATAATGCATTTCTGAACATGGTAGCATAAACGGAGGAATAAGAAATATGCTGCTCACCACCACATCGGTACTTGATGGATATAGGGTCATTAAATATCTTGGTCTCGTAAGTGGAGAAGCCATATTAGGTGCAAATATTTTCAGGGACTTTTTCGCTGGAATTAGAGACATAGTTGGAGGCAGAGTTGGGGGCTACGAAAAGGAACTAAAAAAAGCCAAAGACCTGGCATTTGAAGAAATGATCGAACAGGCCAGACAATTAGGAGCAAATGCGATAATTGGCATAGACATAGACTATGAAACTATTACCGGCGGCTCTAAATCTGGAATGTTGATGGTCAGTGTAAGCGGAACAGCGGTAATGATAGAATAAACCTAAACCGCGATTATAAATGTCTGAGTTCATTCACCATATAATCAGCGGCATCTGCAATTTCTTCGGCTGTTGAAAAACGCCCTACGGAAAGTCGGAGAGTTCCTAAAGCGATGTTATCCGGCACCCCCAAAGCTGTCATCACGTGGGAAACCTTTACTTTCCCTGAATGACAGGCAGCACCAGGAGAGGCAGCGATACGCTTCAATCTAAGTAGGATTTCATCAGCCTTTTTTCCAGGGAAAGCAATACTCAATGTATTGGGCAACCTCTCTGCGCCTCTAGCATGAACAACAGCGTCGGGAATTCCCTCTAGAAGTCTGCTCTCCAGGAAATCTCTTAGCTTTCTCAAACGCTTTATTTCTTCATCGAGAGTTTTCGACGCAATATCAGCAGCTTCACCAAGTCCCACAATATAAGCTACATTTTCCGTACCAGGTCTTAGCCCTCTTTCCTGACCTGCTCCGTACATTATTTTTTTAAGTGGGACCCCTTTCCTAATGTAAAGAGCACCAATCCCCTTCGGGGCATACAATTTGTGACCAGCAATAGTCAGAAAATCCACAAGCAGCTCATCAACCAGCGTTTCAGCCTTTCCCGCACTTTGTGCAGCGTCTGTATGGAAAAGTATACCCTTTTCTTTTGCTATTCGACCAATTTCTTTCAAAGGCTGAACAGTACCTATTTCATTGTTTGCATGCATCACAGAAATCAATATGGTATCCGGGCGAATGGTAGAACGAATATCATCTGGATCCACCTTACCGTTCCTATCTACATCAACAAAAGTTACATCAAAACCACGACATATAAGTTCTATACAGGGTTCAATAACAGATGAGTGTTCAATCCTCGATGTTATAACATGTTTTCCCTTCCCTTTCAGAGCCTCAGTTACACCAAACAATACTAGATTGTTGGATTCAGTACCCCCACTTGTAAAAATAATTTCCTCCGAAGAACATCCAAGTAGAGATGCTACCTGACATCTCGCATTTTCTACGGCCCCTTTCGCTTCTTTACCAATCGGATGGCCGCTTGATGGGTTCCCAAATTTTTGCATGAAAAATGGGAGCATCTTGTTCAACACTTGAGGATCTACGGGTGTTGTAGCGTTATAATCAAGGTAAATTATGTCTTTATCTTGAACCCTCATACATTCTCCATCTCTACCAGTCATAAAGTATCTCCCAGTGGGCATCAAAAGGTGGAGATTTCGGGGTGTACCTATAATCCATCGTTCGCCCCGTACCAGGATCTTTCGCTGTATCCTCTCTCCAAAAACGAAGGTAAATCACTGGAACAAGCCTGCTGTTTTCCCGGCTCCACGTTTCTCGTTCTTCGATTATCTTCCATACCGTATTATAACGTTTGCTTCGCACTCGTTCACCAACATGAGGTAGTCCCAATTTTTCTCGTAATTCTTTGAATCTGTAAACCGATTTTTCTTCACCGTAATCCAGAATCCTTTCACCCAGTAACATAATACCAATTGCACCGAGAGGAGCAGTCAATAAAATTGATAAGACGGCAACAGCAAGAATTAGTTCGCCTGATTGCACACCCGCCTCAAGCGGGACCGCCCCTATAGCAGCCTGCACCGTAGCTTTTGGTATGTAGGCAACAACACAGAATAGTCGCTCTCTCCAGTCAAGGTTTGTCCCAAGAAGACACAAATACGTACCAACACTCCTGAAAATTAATCCTACCCCTATAACAGCAGCACCAACCAAACCGGCTTTCCACGCAACATGAACATTAACTTCCGCACCAACCAAAACAAAGAGCAAAAGCTCCGCAAACACCCAGAGCTTCTTGAGCTTTTGAGAAATAACGTGAGCCACGGGTTCGGCTTTATCGAGGATTATGAAACCTATTGTCATGACCCCCAATAAACTGGCAAAGTGAATTCCAAATTTTTTCGATTCGTCTTCAAGCCATGTAAGAAGAATGGCTACCCCCATTACCACGAGAGTTCGTTTCGGAGGACGCCAGTCATATTTGGTAAAAAACTTATAGAGGAAATATCCGGGAATTGCTCCGGCTATAATTCCAAGAACTATGGATATTGGAATCTCTGCCAGCTTAGCCCAAACATTTACCTTGCCCTGTGTATACATCCCGAGAAATATCGAGAAAATTACTATTACAAAAACGTCATCAATGGATGAAGCGGCAAGTATCAATGTGGGTATTCCTTTTTTTGCCCCCCTACCTCGCTCCATGAAATCGATCATTAAGGGCACAACTACCGCAGGCGATACAGCTCCAAGAATAGAACCAAGGATGGCTGCATCCAGATAAGATATGTGGAGCCATCTGGGGGCAACAAGAACAACACCTACAATTTCAAGAATCGCTGGAATAGCAGACATGAGCAGAGCGGGGCGGCCAACTTTAAAAAGTGTATCCCGGTGAAGTTCAAAACCAGCCCTCAAAAGTATCACAATCAAGGCAATTTTTCTGAAATCTGCCGATACTTTCATCATTTCAGGTCTCATGAGACCCAAAACGTAAGGGCCAACCAATATCCCTACGATAAGCATTCCGACAAGGCCAGGAAGTTTCATCTTTCTGAAGGCGTAGTCAGCAAGAAGACCGAAAATTACAATTAGAGCTAAGCTAAAAGCCATTGCGTCACCTCCTGCAATTTCATAAATAAAAAAACCCCGCTCCAAAAATCGAAGCGGGGCAGTTATATACTCTCATTGCTGATACCTCTCCCCGCTTTGGAGCGGAGCAGAAGTCATCAGCCTGATGAATTGACATGAGATATCATCAGACACTTCGGGTAGACTTCATTACCCTGAAACTGTCAATGAACAACAAACCACACCCAACTAGTAAAAAAATTCACTATCCGTGTCAATATGATTTAAAAGCGGCTTAGATAAAAAATAGACATCCTGTTCAAAAAACCTCACGCCAGGATCTTTGTGTACAATAAAGCACAAGTTTTTAAAGGGTTGGTAGTTGTAAAGTGCCGATGTAATCTTCTATTCTGGATATGTTCTGCTGCTCACAAAAATTCTTTATTCCTTCAATTATCTCAATTGACGCCATTGGATTTGCAAAATTTACGGTCCCAACTTGAACGGCTCTGGCACCTACAAGCAAAAATTCAAGAGCATCCTCGGCCGTAGCAATACCACCAATACCTATGACCGGAACAGAAACCTCCCTTACTACATCAAAAACACTTTTAAGAGCTATTGGTTTAATTGCCGGTCCTGAAAGGCCACCAAACACATTTCCCAATCTGGGTTTCCTTGTGTAAATGTCCGCAGCCATGGCTGGAATGGTGTTGATACAAGAAATAATGTCAGCTCCCCCGCCTTCAACAGCTTTGGCAATCTGAGCGATGGACGTAACCTGAGGAGATAACTTGGCAATTACTGGCAGATGGGTAGAGTCTTTCACTGCCCGGACAACCTGAGCAGCCATTTCAGCACTGGCACCGAAGCAAATGCCACCGCTCCTTACATTCGGACAACTTATGTTGACTTCAAGGGCAAGAATTCCATCAACCTCGCTTAATGCAGAAGCAACTTCTACATATTCCTCCGGGCTTTCACCAAATATGTTAACAATGGTCGGTACATTCCGTTTTCTCAAATAGGGTAGCTTGTCTCTTATGAACATTTCTACACCAACATTTTCAAGCCCTATCGAATTAATAAGCCCAGCGGTAGCCTCCACTATACGCGGGGGATGATTACCTGGTCTTGGTTTTGATGATATTCCCTTCACAACAACCGCTCCTAGCTGCTCTAGCGGTACCAGATCTGCCATTTCTCTGCCATATCCGAAGGTTCCTGAAGCTACCATGACTGGATTTTTTAAAACTATAGGTCCGACTTGTACCGTGAGATCTACTCTTTCCTTCATATCTCATCCCACCTTATGTTTTCCACAGAAAATACAGGGCCTTCGAAACACACATGAACGTATTCGGTTTTGAAGTCACCATATTTCACACTACCCGGAACTGCACACCCAAGGCACGCTCCAAGCCCGCATCCCATTAGCGCTTCAAGGCAAAATTGCCCGGCAATGCCGTTACTAATTGTCCATTCAGCTGTCTTTTTTAGCATCATCGGGGGACCACAGGCATAAATTAAAGCAGGCATCGCTAAACCGTTTTGAACTTTAGCATCAATGCAATCTGGCAGGAACCCACAAAATCCTTTACTCCCATCATCTGTAGAATAATAAATTTCATGGCATATCGGTTCAAGAAATGAATGAGGCAGCAATTCATCAGCTGTCTTGGCTCCGTAGAAAAGTACCCTTCTGGTTTTTGGCCGTTTTATTCTAACCTCTTCAATACAAGGAACCATTGCCGTTATGCCAACTCCACCAGCAACAAACCACACCATATCTGCATCTTCAGGGGGCATACGAAAACCATTACCTAATGGTCCAACTAAGTCGAGAATATCACCCTTTTTCTTCGCCGCCAGAATAGTAGTTCCCCTCCCGACGACTTGGTAACCTATCTCTATTATTCCCTCTTCTTTATCTATCTTGAAAAAAGAAAAGGGCCTTCTTAACAACGGATCATAGGCAATATCAACCCTGATCATGACAAATTGCCCAGGGCGAGCCTCGCGAGCAATAGTTGGAGATTGCAGAATAAGACGGTAAATGGTCTTAGTAATCCGGGCATTTTCAAGGATAATTGCACGTTCGTGTTGCTTTTTCACTTTTAACCCTCCAGAAAACCAACCAACGCAGCCATCCTGCCACTAACTTTTTTCCTTCGATAGGAAAAAAACCATTGAGGATTACATTTTGTACACCAGCCAGTAATCTCTATGTTTTCAGAGATTAGACCACTGTTTATAAGCTGATCCCTGCTTATTTCCCAAAAATTAAAATGGTTAGCCCTGATCTGATATTTCTCAAAGCTCTTCGGAAGCTCCTTTTCATGATTGACAAACTCAGCACAACAAGGTCCAAGAGAAGGCCCAATCACGCCAATCAAATCCCGGGGCTTGCTGTCAAATTTGCGCGATAACGCAGAAACCGCACATTGTAGTACGTTTTTTACAGAACCTCTCCAACCGCAGTGAACAGCAGCAAGCGCTCTTTTTACAGGATCAACAATGAAAACCGCCTGACAATCTCCTGTTTTTATCATGACTCCTATGCCAGGGGAATTACACAAGAGAATATCACCTACGGGATAACTATTTGATGGCTTTAATTCTTCCGCGATTACTACTTTAGTTCCATGAACCTGCCTACACTGCACAATACGCTTAAATCCTGAGAAAGTTCTTATTAGCTCCAAGTTTGTCTTAACATTCCGAATATCATCCCCTGTGGAATAGGCAACATTTAAAGATCTAAAGCTTCCAGAACTCACTCCCCCGCACCTAGTAAAAAAACCATGAAATAAACCTTCAACCCGATTCAACAACGGGGAATTTACAATGTAAAATCTTCCTTTCCTAACAATCGATGCTTTCTGATAGCCAGAATCCTGATATGCCTTCAGAGGAAAAACAGTAAAAGGATCCATCAAGTCGTCCCTGTGTAAATTTTGTAAAAGTAGCCAGTCCCAATATTTCAGCCTAAAACGATAAAAATCTTTCTCAAGTCGAGAAGTCAATATCTTTACCTACATTGCTGCACTATGTAAAATGGTTCTGAATCGTAATCTTTATAACAAAGGATTCAGTATTGCTCCATGAAAAGGAACATGAAACCATCCCTCTACAGAATTAAAGCATCTGCCGGAGCAGGAAAAACCTATCAACTTGCATTGCGATATATCGAAAGACTAAAAAATATGTTCCATCCATGCCGTGAAAACCTAGCTCAAATTGTAGCCATAACATTCACCAACAAAGCTGCTTCTGAAATGAAAGAAAGGATTTTGGGGTTTTTAAAAGAGATCGCTCTGGAAACTGAAAAAGGGAAAGCAATCAGCCGGGAAACTGGTATGGACTCTCACACAGCATCCAAATGGCTGGATGTCATAATTTCTAACTATTCAGACTTTCATGTAAGAACAATAGATAGCCTCCTGTATGCAATTATTAAATGCTTATCCTTTGAATTGGGACTAAAACCAGAATCCAAAGTAACATTCGACAGCACATCCATTGCCAACGAAGCTTTCGATATGATTATTGCCAAATCCACAGGTTCAACAAAACATCTTTTAGAAAAATCTTTAAGGACTTTCCTCCAGATGGATGAACAGGGGGGATTTTACCCTGAAGAACGGCTCAAAAAAAGATTGTTGGAAGATATATTGCCTAAAGTTCAAGTGCCCCTACGCGTAAAAGAAATAAACCTAAACAAGCTACAAAAGGCGCGGACGAAAGCAGAAGAAGCTTACAGAGAATTTTACAAATATACATCTAGCCTTACAGAAAAAGGTTACTTAAAGAAAAATCTCGTACAGGTACTAAAAGAAAGTGTAAATATTGAAAAACTATACGACAAAGCCGTTATTTACAAAGAACCAACTTACATATTTAAAAGAGCCTTCTTGAACCTGGAAAAGGAAATACAAAAATTCGCAAATCTTCAGAAAACACTAAGAGATCAAGTAGAAATCTATAGAAGCCTCAGCAAGGAAATCTCCCCTTATCTCAGGATAGGTGGATACACGGAAATTCTTCTGGAAGTACAAAGGCTTATGGAAGAAATTGGTCAACGTGATGGAATTGTTCTAGGGAGCAATTACTGGACCGAAGTTGTATATAAAGAAATGTCAAATCCCGATAGTATTCCTCTGGTGCATGTCCATTTCGGTTCAAAATTCAAACACTTTTTGTTCGATGAATTCCAGGACACATCTCGCACACAGTGGAATGCTCTTTATCCCCTATTTGAAGAAGCACTATCAAGTGATGGATCCCTATTTGTGGTTGGAGACATAAAACAGGCTATTTACAGATGGAGGGGTGGAGACTGGAAGCTGTTTGATGAAATTCTGGATAGCAGCAAATACTTTAAAACAGTGGAAAATCCTATTGATAAAACCCTTACAAGCAATTATAGATCTCGCCCTAAGTTAGTTGAATTTTTCAACTCCTTTTTTAAGTGCCTCACAGATAAAGACTTAATAAAAAACGATATATCACCGTGTCTTCTCGAAAAATCTATTCCTGAAAGAACAAAAAATAATTTTGCCCGCAATGTATCAAAAGCCTTTTGCAAATCCACTCAAAAGAGCAGAATTCCAGAGGGTGATTCATCAAGTTGCCCGGTCAAAATTTATAGAATTTGTAGTGCTTCCAATAAAGAAGAAGCAAAAAAAATTATGAAACAAGCGTTTATTGAAGACATAAAGAAGGAATGGCGACAGCTAAAGACCTCAGATGACAAGACTTCCATAGCAATCCTTGTGAGAAAAAATAACGAAGCAGAAGAAATCTCAACCTGGTTGATACGGGAAAACATACCTGTGGTTACAGAAAACGCTCTTAAATTAGGGACATCTCATATCGTCAAGGGAATTATAAGCTTTATGGAATATATCTTCGAGCCACGAAATCTGACGGCCCTTTACGGATTTCTAGTATCGGGCATATTGCCATCTGAACCTTTAAAAGAAGAAGAGGTTGCAAATAAATGGATACAAGAAGGCCCAAACTCATACATAGAAGCCGTAGCAGAACTTAAAAAAAGCATCTCTCCACTCGTAAATCGCAGATCTCCCTACGAATTAATATGGGAAATACTATACAAAACGGGGCTTGTTGAAAGATTGGATGGAAACTTGAAAGCCCACAAGGTTTTCATCGAGAGATTACTTGAGGTAACTCATGAGTTTCAGCTTGAAGAAGGACCCAGTCTATCAAGATTCCTTGATTTTTGGTACGAAGGAGGCTTGGAGGAAAGAGTAGGACTTCCGGAAAACATACATGCCGTCCGAATTCTTACAATTCATAAGGCGAAGGGTCTGGAGTTTCCCGTGGTTTTCATACCCTTTACCGACTGGTCAACTAAAAAAGATTGGATAGAGGTCCACCGTGATCATCTTGTCTATCTCAGCGGCCCTGTAGAAAGACTCCCGGAAGAACTCTCTGACCTAAAGTGCAAGATTTTAATCGAGGAAGCTCAGGAAACCCTGAATCTGTTTTACGTGGCCCTGACAAGAGCAGAACAACGTCTATATGTTTATGTAAGGCCTCAACACGGAGGAGGTCAGAAAACTTTGTCAGATTGTATAGATTTAATTCTTCAGAAAATAGCTGAAGAGGAAATTCCATGTCAGTTACAAAACTTGCCATCAAATTAACTCCTGAAGAAAGTTTATCCTTCACCAGAGATAACCTTAGAAAACGCATACAGGGAGAAATTCTTCACCTAGCCCTGTCCTTTGTGAAAACCTTAAGAGATGCAGATGACATTGAGACCCATATAATACGAGCCATGTCTTTGCTGGGCGAAAAAACTCACAAGTGGAACATAGAAGAAGAGTTTATTAAACCTTTAAGCTCCATTTTTAAACTTCCTGAGGTAAAAATCTTATTTTCCTCTGAAGCTGTAAGTGTCCTATGCGAACAATCTATTGTTTATCCTCAAAAAACCCCCGAATGCAAACCTTTCGTAATTAGACCGGATAGAATTGTTCTGTTTAAAGACAAAGTGGTTGTCGCTGATTTTAAAAGCGAAAAACCATTAAAGGAATCAGGCAACATCATGAATAAATATAAAAATCAGATACAGGAATATGTCCAGATAGTCCAAGAAGTATTTGAACGTCCTTCAGAAGGATATCTCCTTTTCATTAAACAAAACACTATAAAAAAAGTTTGCTAATCATAATATGTCCTTAAAGCATTTTTCTGGAAGCTGCAGTTAGTTCAAAACAATATCTATGTTCCATCATTAGGAGGGTCAATGCTCTTTCCATAGTGCAAATATTCTTTAATAACAGGCTTTAGCTGACTCCTGACTCGCAAAAATCGTTCTTTCATCTGTTTCAACCATTCGTAATGCTTCATGGCATCTTGATAAGTTAGGAAAAATTGGTGTTCGTGCGGGGCAATTATTAATTTTATGTGTCCATCCTCCGTAACCGTATATTCTCCCTCATTACTACAAAGAAGGCACTTAACTCTTTTACCTTCCGCGAACCTGAAAGAATCTCCTCCACACAATGGACACCTTAACCCGGAGGAAGAAATTTCTTTTTCCGAACTCAGGGCTCGCGCAATCATTTGAACTTTACCAGCATTTTCATCTCCTATAACCGCCTCCCCGGGGAATGCCCCAAAAACCACTGTAGACGCCAACAATCTTCCGCCCATTACTTTAATTGCACTGTCAACCATTAGCTTTGCATAGCCTTCCATACCCGCAACACCAGCGGTAATAACACCAACCATTGGTTTGTCCCACAGTTTGTCAAAGACGCTGTAAAACATTAAGCCTCTATCGATAAACCGTTTTAATAAGCTGTTTGCTCCCAAAAAATAGGTGGGCACACATAGAGCTACTGCATCAGCATTAACTATCAATTCCACCAAGCTTCCCATATCATCATTTTGAACACACTTGTCAAATAAACACTTGTAACAGGCCCTACAAGGCAAAATATTCCAGTCTATAAGGCGAACGACATTGAGTTCCCAGTCAGAACCTAGTTCCTTGCAAACAGCCTTTATAAAAAGCTCACTATTGGAAGGCTTTCTAGGCGAGCACACAATAGCCAATAAGTTCTTCATAATTCCGCCTCCACATGGAATATCCTTTATTTAGTTATCCTCAGGCGGAGTATCCACTACCCATACAGTATGGCCACGGGCGCTTCTAACAACAGTAGAGGACGTGCTACCGAGAAGTATTTCTTTAACTCTACCGAGGCCTCTACGGCCAACAACAATCGTTGAACACTTCAACCTTTTGGCATGTTGGAGAATGAGGTTCGCTATACTATCGGATTCAACTGCGAAAGTAGTATAAACATTTTCAGGAGCAATGCCCAACTTAACAAGAACCTTTATAGCCTCGTCAAACATGTGTCGCATCTTATCTTCCGATTCTCTCGTCCAGAAAAAACCAGACAAGTGCTCCCCTTCTTCCTGTTCGTGTATTTCTTCAATCCTGCGCACTTCTTCTTCGGTTAAAAAATTAGGAGATACTATTGGTAAAACATGGAATAAATGTATTCTTACATTTTTAATTTCCTTAACAATCCTTCCTACATAATTTACTACCTTCATAGAAGAAGTTGTGCCATCCATGGCTACTAAAAAAGACTCCATAAACAAACTCCCATGCAGGTTCGGTTATAATTCTTTAAATACCTTCGCCAGAGATTCACCAGCCACATGCATGATCCATTCGTTCTGATAGCCAAAGGGGGTTTCAAATAAAATATATCCCGCTCTTTTGAGCTTATCGACAGCACCAGAAATAATAGTTTTCGCCAGCTCAGGACCACCTTTCTTGGTAGCTAAATGATTGAAAGAATGAATGACGACCGTTTTGCTTCCAAATTTGCCAGCAATCCATTTTATGTTCTTTACCAGTTTGGTTACGACACTTTTTACCCTATCCTCGTCAATTGGCTCCACATGATAAAAAACAATTATGCTATTTCTCACATTGATTGACCCCACAAAATCGTCAACATCTTCAAGAACTTTCTCATAGGGCCTGCATTCAAAATGCTTTGCATAAAACATCAAAATTTTCACAAAACAACGCCCCTTCCCAATCCTTGCTTTTTCATGAAAAAAAGCATTAATAATACGCTTGATAATAAATAACAGAATTGTAGGAGATATCTCAACTTGAGTTTTAACTTCACCAAAAAGTTTTTATCCCCTTGGATGCTTCCAATCATCAGCTTCACCCTTTTGATTCTTTCAGGGGCGCTCCTTCTTATGATATTCCCACTACCTTCCACACCCAACAACCACGGCCACTCTCACATGAACTTTATCGATGCCTTGTTTATGGCGACATCGGCATCATGTGTCACAGGACTCTCAATCATGAATATAGGAACCGAACTAACCAAAGAAGGACAGCTGGTAATACTCATGCTCATACAGCTGGGTGGGCTTGGAATTATGACCTTTTCTACAGGCCTTCTGCTATTTCTGGGAAGAAATATTTCCCTGAAATCAAGGTTTGTCCTTCAAGATACCTTCACTTACAGCCCCAGATCAGATTTCCTTTCCTTACTCAAGAGAATAATAATATTTACAGTTGTCCTGGAATCTTTTGGAACTTTTTTGTTATTTATTAGATTTATCCCAAACGAACCAACCTGGGAAAGCGCACTTTATTCAGCAATTTTCCATTCCATAAGCGCTTTTTGCAATGCAGGATTTAGCCTATTTGCTAATTCCATGACAAACTATAGACATGACGCCGTTGTAAATTTCACGATGTGTGCTCTAATTGTTTCCGGTGGACTTGGCTTTTTAGTACTACATGAGCTCTACTCAACTATGCGAATTGAAACAAAGCCCCATCGCATTTGGAATAGGCTGTCTCTTCACTCAAGAGTAGTTCTGTTTACTACAACAGTTATGATAACTAGCGGAATTGTTCTTTTCCTCGTCAGTGAATGGAAGGTCACAATGCACAATCTTAACCTTATTGATAGGCTACTGGCATCCACATTTCAATCAATTACCACCAGAACAGCAGGCTTCAATACTCTCAATTTTGCCTCTATGAATAACGTTACTCTTTTTGGTACCATGATTCTCATGTTTATAGGTGCATCCCCTGGGTCAACCGGTGGCGGCATAAAAACCACAACCTTAACTGCACTGGTGGCCATGGGGCTATCCAGAATAAAAGGATTGGAGCATCCAACTGTTTTCAAGCGTACAATAGATTCGGAATCAGTTAACAGAGCCTTCGCTGTTTTTGTGGTGGGAACAATTGTTGTTGTGTCGGGAACAGCATTGCTTCTGATAACCGAACTTGGTTATAAGCCTTATACTCAAACCCAGGGATTTTTCATACAATATCTCTTCGAAACCATCTCAGCTTTTGGAACCGTAGGTCTGAGCATGGGCGTCACGCCTACCCTATCCAAAGCAGGGAAAATTATTGTTGTGTGCTTGATGATAATAGGCAGACTTGGTCCACTAACTGTTGCAATGGCGATCCGCCCAAGACCACTTAAAGCTCAGTACAAATATGCTGAAGAAAAAATAATGATCGGTTAAAGAGAGGCCTTAAGCCATGGCACAAATTGCAATTATAGGGTTGGGAAATTTCGGTTATTATCTAGGACGTGATTTATACTCTAGAGGCCACGATGTAATCGGCTTGGACATAAACAAAGACGCCGTACAGCGCGTCAGGCAGGAAATAAGTGAAGCTATTGTTGCCGATGGAACGGACCGAGACGTTCTCGAATCCTTAGGCATTCAACACGTGGATATTGCTGTCGTGGCAATTGGAACCAATATGTTAGCGAGTATCCTAACCACGTTTAACCTCAGGGAAATTGCTGTAAGGGATATTTACGCCAAAGCCTTAAGCGAAGAACATGGTCAGATCCTGAAAAAGGTTGGCGCACACCATATTATTTTTCCGGAACGGGATATAGCCTTGGGGTTAGCAAGAAGAATCCACAACCCCAACATGCTGGACTATTTGCCTATTCAGGAAGAATATGCCATTTATGAAATATCAGCCCCTGAGTCTTTCGTTGGGAAAACCCTTAGAGAATTGGATCTTATAAATAAATATGGTATACAGGTCATAGCCATTAGAACTGCCGGAACAAAACATCTTAAGTTTATTCCGAAGGCAACATACACTGTTCAGGAAAGGGACGCCTTGATTCTGTTGGGAGCACAAAAAAACATGGAAAAACTAGAATCTGACACCAATAAAATGTAAGGAGCAACATTTATGATAGAACGATACACAAGGCCTGAAATGGGGAGGCTATGGACCCTCGAAAATAAGTACAGAAAGTGGCTACAAGTTGAGCTTGCTGTATGTGAATACAGGGCAGAAAAAGGAGAAATTCCCGAAAAAGATTGGCTATTAATCAAAGAAAGGGCTAATTTTGATGTAAAAAGAATAGATGAAATAGAAAAAGAAACAAAACACGATGTAATAGCATTCCTCACTAATGTCTCGGAATATGTGGGTCCTCCTGCGAGGTTCATACATGAGGGGCTCACATCATCAGATGTTCTCGATACAGCCTTTGCATTACTCCTTACGGAAGCATCCGACATTCTTTTGAAAGACATCGACAGGCTAATGGAAATTCTTAAAAAACAAGCTTTTCTTTACAAAGACCAAATAATGATAGGACGTTCTCATGGTGTACATGCTGAACCAATAACCCTGGGGTTGAAATTTGCCCTATGGTATGCCGAAATGGAACGAAATAGAAAACGGTTGGAAAAAGCAAAAGAAAACATCAGAGTTGGCAAGATATCTGGAGCAGTGGGAACTTTTGCCAACATATCACCGGAAATAGAAGAGGCCGTATGCGAAAAGCTTGGTTTAAAACCTGATCCCATTAGTACTCAAGTTGTTCAGAGAGACAGGCACGCTGAGTATTTTACTACTCTTGCCATAATTGGATGCACCATTGAAAAAATAGCTGTAGAAATTCGGCATCTTCAAAGAACAGAGGTGCGAGAAGCAGAAGAATATTTCTCATCGGGTCAAAAGGGCTCATCTGCCATGCCCCATAAACGGAATCCCATAGGTAGCGAAAATCTTTCAGGATTGGCTCGAATATTGAGAGCAAACGCCATTGCCGCTATGGAAAATGTGGCTCTCTGGCATGAAAGAGATATTTCTCATTCCTCTGTAGAAAGGATCATCGGTCCGGATAGCACAATACTTTTGGATTATATGCTAAACAGGTTGAGTAATATCCTAGAGAACTTAACGGTATATCCACAAAACATGGAACGAAACTTGAGTCTTACAGGCGGACTGTTCTTTTCCCAGAGAGTTCTCCTAGCACTTATTCAAAAGGGTCTCTCGCGAGAAGAAGCCTATACCATGGTACAAAGAAACGCCATGAAGGTATGGACTAACGGTGGACATCTCAAAGACCGCCTCCAGGAAGACCCGGAGATAACAAGATACCTAAGTTCGGAAGAGTTAGATACTCTTTTCGACATTTCCTACTATGTCAGGCACGTAGATACTATTTTCAGGAGAGTCTTTAAAAATGCCACTCCTTGAAGAAATAACCATGAATGAATTTGAAGAGGGCCTTCGCAAATCAACTACGCTGATTCTTCCGTGTGGATCTGTGGAAGAACACGGACCTCATCTTCCTCTCGGTACAGACACGTGGCATGCTGTGGAAATAGCCAAAAAGGTTGCCGAAAAAAAATTCGTCTGGGTGGCTCCACCTCTGTGGTATGGATTGTGTCGTAGCACCTCAGAACACCCGGGAACCATATCAATTAAAGGAACTACCTTAAGATTGGTAATTGTTGATATTCTTACAAGTTTTTATCACCAGGGTATAAGAAACATTATCATATTGAGTGGACATGCTGGAGGTACACACTGCGCGATGATCATCGATGCTTGCGAAGAAGTCGTGGACAGGGTCGATAATATTCAGTGTGCTGTTTTGTCGGTTTTAGACATAGGTCGTAAAGCATGGCGTGGAATAGTAGAAACGTCTGATGATTCGCATGCAGGTGAAGTTGAAACATCGGTAATTCAGTTCATCCGCCCCGAATGTGTAAAAGGCAGTTCTCCGGAGGAGTATCCCCGATTCCCTGATTTCATGATAGTGAAAAACAAACGAAGGTTTTGGCAGGGTGGAGTGTGGGGAAACCCCAAAAAGGCCAGTAAGGAAAAGGGTGAACTACTCATTAAAGCATCCGTAAACTTCCTAATTAATCTGATTGAACTTATGGAAAAGATGCATAATGAGGAAAAATAGAACAATAGAGCTGCTGGCCCCTGCTGGAACCATTGATGCCTTCTGGGCTGCTGCTGAAGCTGGTGCAGACGCAATTTATGTTGGCCTAAAGCATTGGAATGCTCGAGCCTATGCGAGGAATTTTTCTATTAAAGAATGCGGTTACCTTGTAGAGTGGGCAAGGCATAGAAACGTAAAAGTATATGTGGCTTTAAATTCCCTTATTCGCCCAGATGAATTGAACGATCTGACAAAAACTCTGAAGGAACTGTCTGCAATTAATCCCGATGGATTGATTATTCAAGATTTGGGAGCATTTCACGCAGCGATAAATATTATTCCCCATATACCCATTCACCTTAGCACACTTGCAGGTATCCACAACCTTGAAGGCGTAAAAGCAGCTGCAAAAATAGGAGCTAAAAGGGTCGTTCTTGCCAGAGAACTCAGCGTTGAAGAAATAATCTCGATAGCAAGTCAATCACCCGTTGAAGTTGAAGTTTTTATACACGGCGCCCTATGTTATTCATATTCGGGTTTTTGCATGGCCAGTAGCTTTAGAGGCGGAAGAAGTGGCCTTGAGGGAAGATGCGCCCAACCATGCAGACTTAAATTCAGGCAAGGAAAAGCTGAAGGTTTCTTCCTGTCATGCAACGATTTCTCCGGAATTAGATTTGTGCCCACTTTAAAAAATTCTCCCGTAGCTGCCTTGAAAATAGAAGGCAGGATGAAATCAGCTGAATACGTAGCAGAAGTTGTAAAGGCGTACAGAATGGTCCTGGACGCCGAAACTCCTTCCGAAAAAGCAGAAAAAATCAAGGGAGCAGAAGAAATATTAGCCTCCGTCCCGTCAAGACACCAGTGTTCAGGCTATTTTTCAGAAGACCCCTCCCGAGAAATTCTCACGCCCCATCGGTCAGGAACTAGCGGAAAACTAATTGGTACGGTAAAAAGGAAGTTAAAATCTGATATGATGATGGTCCAGGTCCTTTCGAAAATTCAAATAGGAGATGTAATAAGACCAGAATCTTCGAGACACCGAGAAGAGCCGATTTTTAAAATAAAAGAAATGTACTCCGAAACAGGAAACAAAATTGCTCAAGCCTCATCAGGGGAAATAGTTTATCTGGAACATACTCCGGATACTCCTGCAGGTACAAAACTTTTCAGGATTGGTTCAGATTATTTAAATCAAAAGGAATTATGGAAGAAAATTAAAAAAGAATGCAACAAAAAGAGTATTCGACAACTGAAAGAGAACTCTTCCTACAGTGGGACTATTTCCGTACACGAGCTCTTGTCTGATAAAAAATCCCTTCTGAAAAAAATAGGAAAAAACCTAATACTGAAGGTTGCATCAACAAAAGAGCTACCTGCCGCATTCAACTCGCCAGCAAAGTGGGTCATACTAAAGGCAAGCATAGCAAACCTCAAAGAACTAGCAAACACCAGGTTGATAAAAGCTCAAAAAGAACGTATTGTCCTGTCTCTACCTTCTCCATTTCTTGGCAAACAAGAGTGGGAGGCTCCCGTAAAATGGTTTGTATCGAAGGGTTTCTTGCTCTGGGAAGTTAACAATCTTGCTCACTTCGAAATCCTAGAACGTGCCGCAGGAGATAAAGAAATCGGGGTAATAGGTGGGCCAAGACTTAATGTAAAAAATGCGTGTTCTATGGAATTTTTGAGTCAGCTTGGATGCAATTGGGTAACACTCTCGCCGGAAATATCAAAAAAAGAGCTAAAAGAGCTCTCAAAGGGGCCACTTCCCGCGTTGCCAATAGTCATTGTATTTCACTGGATACCACTGATGGTTTCCCGGTTGAAACCCAAACTCATGGAAAGAAAGGCATTCCGTTCACATAGGGGTGATGGTTATTATTACAAACGATCAGGACAATTTAATTTAATCTTTGCCGACAGCCCGGTAAGTTGGTTTGAAAAAATTTCCGAACTTGAGAAAATGGGATATAAATTGTTTGAAATTGATATTAGTGAAGCTCCTTGGAGTTTGCATAAGGACCTACCAAGGTTATTAAGTGGGTACAAGAGGTTAAGATCAGACAAACCGTATTCTGAATTTAATTGGGGGAGGTAAAGTCATGCAGGGATGCGAAATTCCAGAATATAACCCGCCTACCGAGGAAATTGCCGAATTGCTAAAACATTCTAGAACCATAGCAGTAGTGGGAATTTCAAAAAAACCGGAAAGGGACAGTTACAAGGTTGCTAAATATTTAAAAGAACACGGATACAAGATCATTCCAGTAAATCCACGCTATGATGAAGTGTTGGGTGAAAAATGTTACCCAGACCTGAAATCTATTCCAGAAAAAATTGACATAGTTGATATTTTCCGCAAGCCCGACGCAATCCCACCTATAGTTGATGAAGCTATAGAGGTTGGAGCAAAGGCCGTATGGATGCAACTGGGTTTGGCTCATAATGAAGCAGCTGAAAAAGCTCGAAAGGCAAGGTTGCAGGTTGTTATGAGTAAATGTATCAAAATAGAGCATGGAAAACTATTTTCGAAAGATCAGTAAAGTAAAAACAAAAGGGTGATACAATGGATTTCCTAAACCCAAAGGCTTTTTTCGATTTGTCCACAACTTCATACGGCAAATACCTCGAACAATATGAATACGTGTGGGAAATCGTTCCGAATATAAGATCCATCTGTCTCGAAATAATGAATGAATTAAATATGAACCTAATCGGAGAAGAAATTGGCGAATTCCAAAAGCCCTTGTCAAATACCTTGGTAATTTGGCAAAGGAAAGTGTACCATACAAATTTTGAAGTAGTCGGAGGAGATACAACTAAAAAAAACTTTAAAGTCATTATAAACGGTAATGAAACTCACGACGCCACTGTCTTATACGCAGGGTGTGTGTTATGGGACGAAAGAATAGTTCTAGGCAAGGGTGTAATCGTTGAACCTGGAACACTCATAAAGGGCCCAGCCATCATAGGCGATTATACTGAAATCAGACAAGGAGCCTATATTCGAGGAAAATGCATTGTAGGAAATCATTGTGTGGTAGGCCATACCACTGAAATGAAAAATGCCATAATGCTGGATGGTGCAAAAGCAGGTCACTTTGCTTACATAGGTGACAGTATCCTCGGGCAGGATGTTAATCTCGGCGCCGGCACCAAGCTTGCCAATCTGAAAATGAACAAAAAAACAATAAAAATCAAATTGTCAGATCAAAAAATAGAAACGGGTTTACGAAAGCTTGGAGCAATTCTCGGCGACGGAACTGAACTCGGGTGTAATTCCGTAACAAACCCTGGTGTTTTGATGGGCCCCCAATGCCTGGTATGGCCTGGAGTGCTGGTGCCCGGAGCTTATTATCCTCCCAACAGCTCCATTAGCAATAGGTAGTTCAGTGAAAGCCAATTTTGCAAGGATTTATGAATATTACAAACAATTACATAGCAGAAATGGCGCAGACAATGGGGGCATTGAAGGATATAAATCAACGGAAGTAGGGTTATGGGCATATTCAAGGGCAACCTTTGTCTTATACTTTTTTAAAAAACTGTCATTAAATACAAAAAGTTTGTTTTTAGATGCGGGCGCAGGCGATGGTCTTGTCGTCGCCGTGGCATCATTATTTACTCGAGCAATTGGTATAGAGCGCGATTTCCATTTAACTCAGCTAGCTAAAAGAGCCTTTTCCGAATTAGAACTTCAAAATGCTTCAGTGGTCTGCGCAAACTTTCTTGACCAAAAGATACATACGGCGGAAGTAGTCTACATATATCCTGACAAACCCTTTGAAACACTTACATATTTATTGCACAAACATAAGTGGCGCGGTGAGCTGTGGGTATATGGGCCTCACATCACATCTGAAAATATTATAGAAATATCGCGTTTAAAAAAAGGACGAGATTTTCTCACAGTTTATAAAATTGTTGTCTAGCCTGGTTTTCTTAATTTTCCTGTTATCTGGCGACTTAGGTTAATCAGTTTATATTTATTTGGTCGCAGAATTACTTCGTTATCGTATGCTGGCACAAGAATTGGATTGAAACTGAGTTTATAATGCGTGATACTAGGCCACTCCGTAAGACTCTGGTGACCCAGGTTAAGATATTTGTAACCATTTTCATGTGCCCATTTTATAACATTGAAATAGATAAAATCGCCCACCAGCAACTTCTTGTACTGCCTATTCCAGCACAGTAATCGACCATGTAAATTTTGCTCGCTACACAAACAAAAAACTCCTCCAACAATCTGATCATCAAACGTGGCTAAACCTAGCACGCCAAAACCACTATCTATTAATGCTTGCATAAACTGGGGTGATAAGATTTCAAATACCGCCCCATGATGCGACATAACATCACACAGTCCGTAGAAGTACAAAAGATCCTCATGGGAGGTACTTATTCTGAAATGTAGATTTTGAGATACAGCCTTTTTCAAACTCCGTCTTCGTTGTCTTTTTATGGACCTTAAAATTTCAGTCTCCGGCCTTGAAACATCAATAATTAGATCGTAAAGCTGGTCATGTCGAGAAATCTTAAAACCATCTAAAGCAGATATTTCAATATTAGAATGGATTTTGATGCTAGCAGCACCTGTATTTTTAATATACTGCAGGAAATCCAGCTCAGGATCACGAATTTCAGGATTTCCAATAAAACCAGCAGTAATCCCTAATACAGGCCATCTAGCAAAAATCCCCAGAACTCTTCCAATTTTTATTATCTCAAGGTTGTCATAGGACGCGCTGATCCTTAGAAAATCCTCATTCTGAAACAGTTCATAAGAACCATTCCACCCAAGAAGATTGTCCTTAATTAACGACTTCACTGCCACCAAGGTAAACACCTCATTAGAAATCTGTAAATATTAACAAAATCTGATTGTTTGTAGTTAAGAGGCACTGGAATGACCCTCAATTGCTCACTAACTTTTTTAACACCCTTTAAATATTGTTCCTTCCTGAAATTTTTTTCACCAACCCAGGGTAAAGAAACCATGAAGTTTGAGGTTTTAGCCATTTGATCAATCCGATCAATAAAGCTTGGTTTGCCTTCAAGCACAATATAAAGATTGTTAAAGGAATACTCTCTACTGAAATCGCTACACACAAAGGGCAATTTCTTTATCCCGCAAAAAAAGTCTTGCTCATTTCTTTGCATTAACAAATTTATAACCTTACTTAATATTAAATTTACTAT